>JAJYUX010000003.1 GCA_021792315.1 archaeon | reverse complement strand
CTTTATGGTTTTGTAATGACTCTGCCCGCGCTCAAAGACTCTATCATAGTTTGTGCGGAGTATCGAGAGGATAGCCAATCAATCCTGCCGAATGAAGAAGGTATTCTACCCTGAATAGTCTGGAGTATCCTTTTTGCAAGGGTTTTTGGATTTCTTGACCGCGTCGTGTCGAATTCCATCAGCTTCTTTCTGGTATAGACTCTAGATGCTCGTTCAGAAACAACTCCAATCATCTCAGCCTCAATATTTTCGAGAATTTTGCTCGAAGTATATTTTCTCTTGCGGTATCGCTCCAACAAAACCTTGGGGGCGCAGCGCAGTACGACAACTACGTCGATCTTTGAATCTGTAATTACATATGGCAACAAGTGTCCGCATACGATTTTTCGACGAGTATCAACTTTGTTACTAGCTTTTCCGACATCCACCAGATACTCGTTGCCCTTCCAAGCTCCCAGTCCGTTTCTCATCGCAAAATCTTTGAATAGGAGTAACTCAAATCCAGTGATCTTAGCGAGCTCCCGACCGACTGTCTTCTTTCCCGTTCCTGGTGAGCCTGTGACTCCAATTCGAGTTGGAATGCGCGCGAAATCTTTCAATGTGATAATAGCCAATCCATGGCTAAATGAGTCTTGTCAATAAACATGTAGGAACGGCTTTTAGTGACGTTCAACGTGAACAATTGACCAAGTACCTTGACTCGTAGAAAGGCGCCGAAGCAACAGCACTTAGATAAAATAATCATCAGAAAAGCAAGACTATGTGATGTCGATACACTTGTTGAACAACGCCATAGAATGTTTCAAGACATAGTAAGTAGAACCCCCGAATCGCTCAGAGAGGCGGATCGAAAATACAAAAAGTGGATGATTCAATTGTGGAGACAGAAACGATTCGTGGGCTTTCTAGCCATGAATTCGGTTGAAGTAGTTGGTGGGGGTTGTGTGTGGATCAAGGATTTGCAGCCATCTCCGACTTCGTGGCGCAATCTAAAGAGCCCTTATCTTCTCTCCATGTACACTGACCCTAAGTATAGAAGAAGAGGTATTGCCTCTTCTATTGTGAAGGAAGCGATGCTGTGGAGTCGAAAGAAAGGTTACAATCACATGACGCTTCATGCTTCAAAGTTAGGTAGACCAGTTTATTCCAGGTTGGGATGGAGAAGGTCATGGGAAATGATAGTTAAATTACCTACTATCAATCGCAAGATTCGCAATAGACGTTAACGCAGGCGTGCTCGCCTTGCCTTTTTGGATCTTTTTGTATGTGATAGTAAAAATGCTCCGGCCGGGATTTGAACCCGGGTCAGTGACTCTTGAGTTTCATTTGTGAAATTTCTCTCAAAGCGGTTTTCGCCGACGAGAGGCCACTATGCTTTTCCGGTGAATTCCGATTCGCACAAGGCGAATCAAAATGATGGCCGGACTACACCACCGGAGCACTCACAGATTCCTGAGGACATTCTTAGCCGCCAGTCTTATGTCCGAAGCCTTCACAGTATGTCTTCCCGCATGCACGGAAAGTTCTGTAGCCTGCTGCGCCACCTGCGAAGCGACTTGTTCAACGATGCGTCTCAACTCCTCAGATGCTTCATCGCTGACTCTTTCTGCACCTGATTTTTTGATTATCCGGTAGAGGGCAGCTAGACCGAATTCTGCTTCGGACAAGATTCCTCGAATCGCAAAACTCGAAGAGCGTATTTTAACTTTTGAGTGACTTGATGTAAAAAGTAAAAATATGCGGTAGCCAAATCTCTTTTTGAGAACCAATGTTTCGGCTAGTGAGCTCTTAGTGAAGAAAATCGCAATTATAGGCTTAGGGGTAGCAGGGAGTTACTTACTCAACAGATTGAGCACCGAACACGATGTTACAGGTTACGAGCGTCAAAAGGCGGGCGAATTCCGGGCGGTCTGCGCATGGGGGACTTCAAAGCACGAACTCACTAAGATCATGAAACCCCTAGGTATCGATTTTCAAGATTACATCTTATTTAATGGAAAGGAAATGCAGGTAGATTTGGGAAATGGAAAATCGAAAGAGATACCTCTCAAAGGATTGGTCACCTTCGATAAGCACCAGCTGGAAGTTGATCTAACCAAAGGAAAAAAGGTCCACTTCGGAGTGAGGGCGACTCCATCTCTGCTCAGGAATGAGAACTACGATATGATAATAGACTGCACAGGTCTGCATCGGGCATTCTTGCCAAAAATCAAAGATGACATGTGGGTACCTTGCGTGGAGTTCAAGGTCAATTATTCAAATGGAAAGACACCCCATACCGACTTCTTCATAAAACCGTTTAATCATCTATCAGGTTATTTTTGGTACTTTCCTTTGGAGGAAGGTTCGGCTTTTGTCGGTGCTGGAGATTTCAACAAGAACCAGAATGAATTCGTAGACGAGTTCAACAAAGAGAATCCTGGACAGATTATGAGGAAGATTGGAAGGCCCATCCGCATCTCCCCACCGAGGAATTGCGAACCGTTCTACTTTGGAAACGTAGTTGGTTGTGGGGAATCCATAGGTACGGTTTTCCCACTCCTTGGCGAAGGGATTATTCCTAGCCTCCAATGTTCACAACTATTATGTGAGAATCTGGACGACCTCCCTGCCTACAGAAAGGCCGTGCTGAAGAATTTTGAGTATTTCAATTACGTGTACGACATAATCAATCTGAAAATTCAGGGCAAGTTCAATATGGTGAAGCAACTTCCATTGATGCTGAAGGTGTATCGCCATATGAAAAAAATGGAAGATCGATTTGGCATGGAAGTTAGGTTGAATGACTTTAAAGAGATCTTTGCATCGTACTAGCAAGAGTTAGCGATGATCTCGTACGAGAAGGCGTCCGACGTCGAAGTTATCGCCCACCGATTAATTGACACTCTTGCCCTGAGCCATATAGACAAGACTCGTCTGTATTTCTATAGGAGCACTGGGAGCAGATCTAGACGTGTACAAGCTAGAATTCACGGCATGGGAAGAATTTGGTTTGACGCATTGGCAATTCAACCCCGCTACATTGTTGAAGTGATTTCTGAAGAGTACGACAAACTTGCAGTTGCAGAAAGAGAAAGAGTGATAATCCACGAACTCATGCACATTCCTTCGAAATTCAGTGGTGGATTCGTGCCTCACAAGGGCAAGATAACCAAGAGAAGTGTGGAACGACTCTATCAGAATTACTTGGCAAAGTCCAGTTTCTTATCGAAGGAATAGCTTTTCTAGGCTGAAGGATTCACGTCAAACAGTTTCCATTTGGGAAGTTCGAATATGAATCGGTTCAAGAATTCATCTTGGACTCAGGGGGCAAACATGTTCAAGTTGATCCACAAGATCATCGTGTTGGTTTGTTCTTTTGTGATCGTACTAATTACTTCTTACGGCATATCTGCTGAAATCACAGGCCATACAGATATTGTTGGGGCCGTTTTAGTTAACGTTGAGATACCTTCACCGGCGATCTTTCCAATCTACGCGAAGCCCATCTCTTATCTCATGATCGCCGCGCTTGCCTTTACCTATTCCAGTTTTGAATTAGCAAAACCGCACATGGAAAAATTCACCAAGACACAGATTTCATTTATCAAACTACTGGCGTTCGTTGGAATTGCGTTGGCTGCTTATGAGGTATTCTACAATTTTGCGATATGGACTGCAGAAATAGCTACGAATTACTTGTTGGGATCTCTCAACCCGGATGTCATCATCAATCAATTCCCGAACCCCAAGACACCTTGGAATCTAGTCTTCGCAACAAAGCTTAGCACGACCATTCTCGCCGTCACACTCTACGTATTCTACGTCGTCCGGCAAATTGAGAGAAAGACGTACCATGTGGATTAGACATTCTTTATTCTTGCTGGATTGCGTCGCAGAAACGAGTACAAGACCCCCACAATTACAAGAGCAACGATAATTTCTGCTATAGTGTAAGGACCAGATAGAGTTTGAATTATTTTTGTAGTGTTTTGCCCAGCGACAATGCCGACGTATACAAGTAACACATTCCACATGATACTTCCAATGGTAGTGAATGCTATAAATCTCGACATCCTCATTCTTGCGATTCCCGCCGGGAATGAAACCAGCGTTCTGAACAAGGGGACAAATTTTGCAAGAAGGACCACAATGTCACCAAACCGCAAGAACCAGCTTTCAGAGACTTTGAGATGTTCTTCGTTCAGATGTACATATCTCCCATATCGCAAAATTGCCGGTCTTCCTAGAAAGTATCCTACTGAATAGTCAACTATAGTTCCCAGAATACCCCCCGACGTGGCTGCGACAATCGCAACCCAGAAATTGAATTTTCCTTCAAACACAAGGTATCCAACAAATGGCAGTACAACTTCGCTGGGAACCGGAAGTGTGGCTCCCTCAAGAAACATGAGCAGAAATATTCCAAGATAACCGAGACTGCCGATGAGATTGGCGATCAAATCAAAGCTTTGTTGGAAAAAACTCATTCTTACTCCCGCAATTTCGGAACGTTCTCCAATATCCAAGATAAAAACATTGGTAGAGAACTAATAGCGTCAAACAAATGATGAAGGCATAGTGAGATAATATTGTCCCAGCATATCGACAAAACTGCCATCATCGTAATAATCAAACTCGAGCAATGAGATGGTGAGTCTTGCTTCTCCAAATGAGGATTCTCACTCCTGTTTCATCCGACTGGTTTTCTGATTATTTGTCTCTCGCAAATGATAAATCAGCTCTTCAACTGGAGAAATTCTGAGGGCTCGTAGCGCAGTCGTGCTCTTGACACGGCGAAGCATGGATAGCGCGGCAGTGCAATGGGCAGCGCCGATCCTCCTATGTGCTATCCAGAGATAGCTGTAGGTCGTGGGTTCAAATCCCACCGGGCCCGCCTACGCCACCTGACCGGGTCTTGCAAAATATCTTGCCGTGTTAAGAAGGAATTAGTTCTTCATTGGGAGGTGAGGTAAGCTGCAAGCATCAATAACTACTACCGAGGCAGTCCACGAGCTGCCAAGAAGTAGTACTCTATTCAACGGAAATGCAAGACAGCGTAAGATCGGGGTTTCAAAGTACTTCCAGTATCTTGAAAATGATCCTAATCTCCGAAGATGGCATGAAAATCTGAAGAGGGGAAGCGAATACACCGCTGACATTTATCTTCGGAGGTTATGCGCCTTCTGCCATAAAGGAAACGTAACCTCTGGACAATTTGCGGAGCTCTCTGTAAACGAGATCGAGGACATGGCTCAAGACTACGTCAACGAGCTTGAAGAGTCAATAACCCTGGGCGATGGAAAGCACTACGCCCCGCAGTACATCTCTTCCAACTTGAAGGCAATCAAGAGTTGGGCAGACTGGAACAGAAAGAAAATAGCAAGAAAAATCAAGATTCGCGATGAAACGAGAACTCCAACACTGGAAGGCCACAGGGCTAGTCGGCTGTAGACAATTCTGGATATCATTTCTGTTTCTACTTGAGATTCATGTGCAATGCGAATTAATTGCGACTAGCTTCGCTTTCTCTCACGTTTTGCTACGAACAAATATGGAATGACAATTACAGCCGTCTGGGTAACTGTTGCGATGAGCTGGAACGGAAATTCCGGAATTCCGTGACCGCTACTTCCGCCTCGAACATTACCTGAAGACGATGTGAGAGGCCCTTTGACTTGAGATGAATCAAAGGTAGCAGCCAGATTATTCCACTCATAGATCCCATAACCCCATGTTGTCACATAGCCGTCTCCTTGGGTAGAATCCTTGCAGGCTGTTGGGTGGAAGAACATTTGCAAGCCGCGCCCGCGAGAGTCCATGGTCAAAAGAGGCGTATAGGGAGTTGCTCGTTATTGCCGCCGAATGTAGAGTTTGGATTCTTTGAGAAACGGGTTCTCATAATCATTTAACTGAAGGAACTCAAAACGGATGCTTCGTCCCAGATATATTCCTGCGGCGCGTAAAGAGCAAATACGAAATGACAACGAGCACTGTTACGGCAGCTGTCGCTGCAAACTGAAACGGAAACTCGGGGACTCCCCCACCACCGTGACTCGATTTACTAGACGTTGATGTTTGAGTCGTAGAAGATGCCAATGAATTTGAAATCTGAGTTGTTGAAGTAGTTTGACTGGAACTAGTTGCAGAGCTTCCTAGCGAGCTCGTCGACAGCGAAGCTGAAGAAGAGCTTGATACTGAACTGGAAGTTGACGGAAGACTCGAAGTCGTGACACTGGTTGTGCTACTTGACGTGAGAGTGCTAGTTGTTGTAGTCGTAGATGAAGATGTAGAACTTGTTGTGGTCGAGATGGAAGTGCTTATTGTACTAGCCGAAGTCGACGTGCCTGAGGAGGAACTAATGGCAAACACATCTATGGCGCCGGTGCTCTCCGCAACAAGGGCATAAACTGTCCCTGTTGTTGAATCTACTACGATACCAAATTCTTCCGAAAAGCCTTGACCAACCGCCAAAGATTGCGTTACGGCGTTGGTGGATCCGCTGACAATGTCGAGCTGAGCAAGCTGACTCGCCACGAATAGAGTATTCGTCGTCTCATCTACGCTAACAAGCATAGGAAACTCCTGAACTGTTATGTTGGAGGTCAGTGTGTTCGTTGAGCCATCGTACACGAGGAGTGAGCCATTGCAAAGGCAAGGCATGCTCTCCGCGGCGTAGAGCAGATTGGCCGCCTGGTTCACCGCAATTCCTTGAAGGTTTCCTCCCGTCACGGTGATGTTGGTGACGAAGGCGTCGCTGGTTCCGTCAATCACAGAAATTACATTCGCCCCTAGATACTGCGTCACGTAAATCCGGTGCGTGGAAGGATCGACTGCGACGTTTCCCGGACCGTATCCAGGAATGGTCGTCTTCAGGGTGTTGGTGGAACCGTCAATGACTTCCAGCGCTGGAGTGCAGTTGCCTGTGGAAGAATTGTATGTATCCGCGGACACATACACGAGGTCCATTGATGAATCAACGTCAATTCCAGCTAGGCTCTCGCAGCTGCTCGAGCCACCTGTAGATATGCTTGTAACGATAGAGTTGGTAGATCCGTCAATTACTGCAACGCTCTCACCGTTCCCGCCTTCCACAGTCACATACACCATTCCGGTGACAGTATCAACGGCGAGCATGTCAGGAATACCACCCATCGCCACAGTCGCTGTCACTGCCCCTGTCGCTCCGTTGATAACTGAAGTCACATTGCGTTGCGCATCTGTGACATAGATGGTGTTCGTGGCAGGGTTGACTGCTATCGAACCGCCGAAGCTCTGCTCGTTCGTAGCGACTGTGATTGTGGAAGTAATGGAATATTGGCCCGTGCCTTGCGCAGCCGCTCTCCCAATTCCATACGAACCGGCAGTAGCAACAATCAGCATCAGCACCACAATGACTGGCAACGAAACAAGAGACGAAATGCCCCTTTCTCTGCGAATATGCATGAAGAGCTTAAACTTGAATTTTGACAACTTGATTGGCTTGCGAGTGGCCATAATCCTCATTCTTTGCACTCATTTTTATGAATTGTGAGGTCTGAATCCTTAAGTAGATTGATGTAGCCTAAAGTAATTGCTCTTTCCTTCAATCGACTGCCGGCAATGGCGAGTCGTTTTCGAGACTAACTACACCCAAATGTTGATTATTCGTTGACTTTTTGAGCAGCTTTCAATCCGGTTCTAACTAACCACCAGAATTAGCACCTTATACGCGAATACGGGTACTCAAATCAGCTGCTTAGCTGAATAGCTCGGACTTGCGATTTTACACTATTTTTGGTGATTCATAAAGAAATATAGAATTATGTGGTCGTAGAAACGAATCTCTTTACCTATGACCGACATGTAAGTAATTTCATCCATGAAATTCTTACTCTAACTACCCCTCCTTTGGCTTAGCTGACCCCTTTGTTCACATGACCGGAAGGTCTTGACCTATGAGTGGGGCTTATGTCTTCAGGAAGCTGCTGTCCAAGTGAGCTTCGAGCTCTGATAGATGTTCGCGACCTTTCCGGCTTGCCACAAAAAAGGAGATGAAAAAGAAAACAATGACAGGATACATTGGAATAGACATTGGAAAGAAGAAATGCGTGACATGTCTCATGGAACAAGACGGAACAATCTTAGAGCAATCCTCTTACCCCAACACATTACTTGACGCGTACAGGTTCGCAAAACATGCTCTGGAGAAATACGATCAATGCAAGGCGGTGGTCGAGTCAACCGCTAACATGTGGCTCAAGACATTTGAAGCATTCGAGTCAAACGGGATAGAAATAAGCTCTCGAATCCAGTCAAAACTAGAGCGATAGCTGAAGCGAAAGTCAAGACAGATTGGTGCGGACCACGCTCTTTAGAGACACCAAGAGCGAATGTGGGACAAAATCAATGCTTATCTGACGATTCAGTGACGCTCTGACCGAATTCCTGCTTTTGAGCTACCGTATCAATCTCATGATGGCAGATTGGTGCTCATCTTCCCGCATTCATGGTTAGAAGGCAAGGAAGCTGCTGAGAGGTCTGTCTCCGAATTGATCTACTACGAAGACATCCAAGATAAGCTTCGGGAAATAGATGAGCACATCAAGAAGGAGTACATCGCGAGCCATCCAAAACAGGACAGGGACTGGAGGACGTACGAGCAGCAGTTCTCCAAAAGGATCAAGGAGGTGATGGCTTCGCTCGATCCCCTGATCCATGAAGCTGTATCAACCATAAAGATAGAACCAAAAGCTGGAAGAGCAGTCGAAAAAGCGCGCGTTCCCATGCGTTTTCAGGCTCATGGATCTCTCATCAAAAATGTACCTCTACTACGGTTCGAGTTTGAAATCGGAGAAGGATGCATATGACAGTGGAATGGGGAAGATCTCTGAGCTGGACGTGACGCTCGATTCTGTCAGGCTGGACAGATATTACAGCTCTCCGAGCTACGCAGACTCATTTGGCAATGCCAAGGTGTTTGTTATCCGCAAGAAGAACGCGACACTCAACGGATCATGGAAGTGGAAGGATACAATGAAAGAATTTGTTACGAGCACAGCGCATTATCTGGCGCAGTACCATAAGAGGAGGAATTCAGAATCTGGATTTGCCGCAGACAAAAAATGTTTGGATGGGGATTCGCCCAGAAGCGTGAGGATAGGATCAACTGCTCACAAATCTATACTGGACTGTGGCACAATCTGTTCAATCTGGCTCCATCGGTCTAGCGGAAATTTTGTCCCACACTCTGCTTTCATTCAAACTTTAAATTTGAGAAGCGCAACGGCATAAAGATATGATTGGGTCATCAAACGCTCTAAAGAATGAAATGGAATTCAGGGCCCAGTCAGCAGGCGTATCTGAGCTCTACTGGGCCCGCTCCTTTCTCAAATCTTCACAAAAAGGGTGATGTACGGTAATTCGCAACAGCTTCAGTGTGTCGAAACAAATGATCGTTAACGATATTAACAGACTCGTAGTTCTTCTTGTACTAAGTCAATGGAAGAAGATGATTACCTCGCTGAAGCTTGCTATTATCTCTCAGACCTCAAGCTATCTCTGTCTGATATAGCAAGAGAACTAGATCTGACTCCCGAACGAGTCGAAAACGCAATAAAGAATTACAAATCTAGAATCGATTCCGGAAGAGTTCATTATGATGAAGATGCGAGAGATTTTTGGTCGAAAAACTTGAAGGAAGGTTTGGGTGAGGAAAAGATAACTCTGGTTGATGAGAAGGGAAGATATTACCACGGTTGGAAATCCGAAATTGAAAATATGACAACCGAGCAACTCGTCAATTTGCTCGTCATTAACAAGACGTATTCCGAGCGACATCCTCTTTCTGAGTTTTCAAAGACACAGGCTGTGGTGGGATATGACCCTCTTATCCCATTGCGTAATATTAGACGATCAATTTCAATCATTGACGCTACTCTTCAGAAGAGAGAGTCTGAGGAAGCCAATCCTTGAGCTTGAGAGGCAGCTGAATGCAAATGTTTGATGTTGGAATCGCAATGACGGAGCTTTTTGGAGGAATCATTACACTTTTCGTTATCCTTGATCCCATCGGATGCCTTCCTTTCTTCATAGCTCTTACAGGTGGCGTTACTCCTCAGCAGAGAAAGAAGCTCGCAAACAGGGCGGTCGCGGTGGCAATATCTCTGTTATTGTTGTTTGCCATTCTTGGAGACGCAATACTACTCTTCCTTGGGATTCAGATCGCTGATTTCGAAATAGCTGGTGGCGTGCTGTTGCTCATTTTCGCTCTAAGAGACGCACTGTCAAGTCAGCCATTAGGAATGAAAGAGACGTCCGATGTCATCGAGAGTTCAAAAATCATCGAGGCAATGGCAGTAATCCCGATCGCAACACCTCTGCTTGCAGGTCCTGGTTCTCTTACAGTTGTAATGTTGCTTTCCAGAGAATCCTGGGGCGGAGTCGCATCTCTCGGAGTGTTCATAAGCTTAGCAGCCATTCTTGTCGATTGCCTCATCGCATGGTTACTTTTCAGACTTGTCGACAAGGTTACCAAAGCTCTGGGACCTACTGTATTGCTGATAATCGGAAAAGTCATGGATATTCTGATGGCAGCTATAGCAGTCTCATTCTTGACTGCAGGGATAATTACAATATTTGCGGTTCATTGACAGATTTCCTTTTGAAGCTAAATAAGTTATGAGATGTTTGTTGCGAGGGTAGCAGAGCCTGGTCAATTGCGCGGGGCATAAGGCGCGAAACTTAAGATCACCACCGTGTGCAAACGGTGGTCACACAATGTACCGGCTCCATGAGAGATCCCGTCCCTCAGGGGTTCGTGGGTTCAAATCCCACCCCTCGCATCTATTCATAATGTTTCATTTCTGAATGCGCTTTCTGGCCTCGCATTGATGTTGTGATTCTCTCGAGGAAACCGCTTCCAGTCGAAGACGGCGACGCAACTAATTCTACTTCATTGACTCGTTCATGTTCCGGGGACTCTAGTACCGAAGAGCAAGCAATTAAATGCAATGCCGTGTTTCAATATTGGTCGATATTCGTATGGAGAAAGAGCCGGTAGAATCCGAGCGAAGGAAGATCTTAGCAAAGTCCCTACCATTCGTTCTGAACGCGGTTTGGGAAGCTCACTCTGTACTGAACCCAGTCAGACTTGCCTCGACTGCTGCATCAGAGTTTCAAAGACTGGAAGAAGACGGCAAGCGAAAGGAATTGGAGATCAAATCCTTGGCAAGAGATATAGGCAATCTCAATTTGAGAACAGATAACGAAGGAAGGTTGTCTCTCATTCTTACTAGAGATCAGCTCTTGGAAATAGCGGGTAATTACCTAATCTCGCAATTTCTAAGTGAGGGGAGCTTTGGTGCACACTTCGAAACTTCTTCCAAACCACCGGATTATGATGGAATGCTCAACTTACCAAACAAAGCAATATTTGCAAAGATAGTCGAAACGGAAATTGATCAAAATTGGATATTCAATGAAGCTGACAAGGCAGTAGAATTGAATCCATCTGAAGTGTGGATCTTCAACTACAATGATCAGAGATTCGACGTTAGATTCGATCCCATCTTCATAAGCGAGGGCAAGATTCTTCGAGGCAGATTCAAGTTAATTCCAGCAACAGAACTGATCAGTTTTGCCACAAAAGGTCTGTTTTCTGCAACAATTGACAAGAACGCAGATGAGGTAGAGAATACCACTCGGTTCAATCTGACACGAGTCAATGAAAGAAAGACTTAATCAAAAAGCGGAGCGTCATCCTCGGCAAACGCTTACGGTGAAATTGGGTGCAGAGATTGCGAGTTCAGAGATTTTTAAGGGCGTCACGAAATCTCTCGTTGTACCAATGCTAACCATAAAACGGAGTATCCAAAACGCCAGAGTCTGCCTTCTTCTTGTGAACCTTTAGGGCATTGATAGTTTCAAGTTCCATCTCCACATAACCCTTCGAACTTCTGATGGCATCGTTCACTTTAGATTCGATCTCAGCAGACGCTTTCTTCAGCATTATTTTTATTGTATGACTGTCTAGTGGGTCCACGCTGATACCCCTGATTTCTCGTAGTTTCTCCAACCCTCGTTCATAACACATTTCATTGTTGAAAGTGCCGTAAATCTCTCCTTTCTTGGGCTTTGGCATAATTCTAGCATTTTGGTTATACCGTTCTTTAACATTACCATAGTTTCCCCAAGTTCAAACCGACTCAAGCTCTTTCCCTCAGCGTGTCGTAATCTTGACTGCAACCCCGAGTGGAAGATCAGATAAAGTACTCCGATCTTCTAGCTTTGAATCTCGATCATTTGTATATTGTCTTGCACTGGATCTTACATCCCATCGAATTACTAATGTTTTAATCCTCTTTTTCATCACAAAGGCCTTGATTCAAATGCGTGTCCTCATCACTGGCATCAACGGCTTTGTCGGAAAGCACCTTTCCAAATACTTGAAGGAAAAGGGGTTTGACATTCTGGGATTAGACATTACACCAGGAGCTGATTGTCAGGGAGACATTTCTAACAAGGACTATGTATTCGGCGAGCTTGCAAAACAGAGTTTTGATGCTGTAGTCCATCTTGCTGCTCTTGCCGACATCAAGAAGACGACCGAGGATCCCTATAGCACGTACGCGGTGAATTCGTATGGGACGCTCAACTTATTGGAGCTTGCGTCGAAGAAGAACGCAAGTCGCTTCCTCTACGCATCCAGCGCCAATGTCTACGGAGTTCCCTTTGATCGGCCAGCCACTGAAGCGACTCCCTTCAACCCAAGGTTACCATACGACTACAGCAAGGTAATTTCCGAAACACTTGTCCGAAGCTATGCCGCCCACAAGAAACTGAATATCTCAATCACGCGAAGTTGGCTGCTATTTGGAGAATGGGAACCTCAGACAAGAGCTATCCCACGGTTTGTGCGCGCATGTCTAGCCGGGCAAAAAATACCCCTCTACAATTCTGGACGAGATGTTACTGATCCGACGTATGCCAGGAATTATGGCAGAGTCGTGGAATTGATCTTGACCAAAGAGCAAGCGATTGGAGAATCATTCAATGTCGGATCTGGAAATAGAATGTCAGTGAGAGAGATTGCCGAGACCATCAAGAAAGTCACTCATTCAGGTTCTGAAGTAGAGCTTTTGCCACCCAGAACTGAATTCGAAAAAGAGCCGCAGATCTCCTTCCCGAGCATTGAGAAGCTTAGAAAGAGACTGGGCTTCGAACCAATTGTTAGTTTCGACGAGGGCATATCACGCGTAGTGAATTGGATAAGACAGTCTGGATGAACCTAGCTCCAAAACATTTGAAGCCGAATTCTTAAATACGCAAGAACAGAACTTCCTCGGTTGCGATTTCAATGGAATATGTATACGCAGCTCTTTTACTTCACAAACTGAAGCAGCCAGTCAACGAGACTAATGTTCAGAAGGTTATATCAGCCACCGGTGCAAAGCCGGATGAGATTAGGGTTAAAGCTCTTGTTTCCGCTCTAGGCGAAATTAACATTGATGAGGCGCTGAAGAATGCTTCTGCTGTCCCTGTAATGGCTGCAGCCCCTTCCGCAGCAGCTCCAGTTCAGACTGCCAAGCCCAAAGAAGAAGAAAAGCAAGAAGAGAAGAAGGAAGAGCAAGCTCTCGAAGGGTTATCTAGCTTATTCGGCTAGAGTTTTCTTCTTCGTGCCAGCCCTAAGGTCTGCAACACTCTTTTTCAATGAATGAAAAAGAGGTAGAAAAACATCGACCATAGCGGAAGCGCTATTGTTAGCGCAACTGCAATGTTGTTCTTGAAAATCTTGGATCCATCTAATGGAGGAATTGGGAGCATATTGAACGTGCCCAAACTCACGTTAAGTTCAAGACCGAGGTATGAAATGAGCACAGTGACATAACTCGATGCCGACAAGTATATCATTAGAAAGAGCACAGCAAAAGCGAGATTCACTCCGGGTCCGGCCGCAGAGACTAACATATTTTCCCTTTCAGGATTTCCTTTATTTCGACTTGCAAAGTGGTAGCCATACACAGCCGTTATTGCGGCTGGCGTGACATAAACCGCTCCAGGAGCTCCGAATAGAAAATTGCCTCCAGAAATAACCGCGGTGACAAGAGTTAAAGCGATTCCCCAAATCCAAATTTGAAAATGAGCGACATAGCCCAGTCGCGTTGCAACGAATTTGTGCCCCATTTCATGGAGGACAAAGCCTGTTACCGTGGCTATTGAAGCAGCTGCAATTATCTGTAGATCATTTGCAGTTCCGCTAAGAAATCCAATCACGTACTTGTAACTCACTGCGATTGTAAGTATAAACCAAGCAACGAGGATCGAGAAGACTTCACGGTATGAGAATTGCTCTGCCACTCGATTCACTGGGATTGAAGGAAGATCGATTTTTCGCTCCGGCTATATATACATCAGATTTCCGGGCCGAATGTTCCATTGACACTAGGCCTTCCTCACACAGGGCCAATTTCCAGAATATTTCTCTTTCTGCGATTTGAGACCTAAGAAGACTTAATATTGCAAAGAGAAACCCAAATATCTCAATCTGAAAAGATGGACTGGAAGGGGTTTTGATAGGATTTGTCGAATATCGGAAACAGAAGATTTTCAGAAGAAATAGTTGCAATGGTGGGTAGACGGGTTAGCGTTTCTACCGGTGACGGAAAGAAATACGATGGCGACCTGATCGGGATCGATGAAAGACTCAATTTGATACTTGGGGCCGTCATAGGCGTCGAGAGCAGCTTAAGAGTAGTACTCAACGGGACTTTCGTGAAGGAAATTGACCTACTTGAAAAGCCATTCGATCTGAGAGCGCTGAATGAGCGGCTCTCAAGAGCTTTCCCGGGAATGACAAAACTTAGGGAAGACATCGGTGCCATCCTTGTGATGGATTCTATCAAAGTGACTGAGAAGGGGGTCGTCGAAGGCGCAGATAGACTTTCTGCGACAAGGGTAAAGCAGATCTACGAGGAATTCGCCAGAGAAACCTCGAAAAAGTCTTGAGTTCGACCTCGATAGACAACCGCCTGGATTCTCAGCTCCCCTGCTGACACTTCTTGAGAGTGTAGAAAATGGAACCAGGTTCATTTGAACTCAAAGCAACCGATCTAGGGGCAAGAATAGGCTTGCTCGAGACTAAGACATCAAGAATAGAAACCCCGGCCCTCCTCCCAGTGATACATCCAGTCAGGCAGCTTCTCCCTAGCTCAGAGATCAGATCTATGGGCTTTGAAGCAGTAATGACTAACGCGTACACTACATTCAGGCGACTTAGCGAAAGATCTCATGAAGGTATCCACAAGTTGATTGGGTTTGATGGCACAATCATGACGGACTCCGGCGGGTACCAGGTTTTGGAATTTGGATCCGTGGACACTGATCCTTTGACGATCGCGAGCTTTGAAGAGAAAATTGGTAGCGATATTGCAATAATTCTAGACAGACCAACAGGACTCAACGTAACCAGAAAGTATGCTCGTGACACGGTCCTCGAAACTCTCGAGTCAGCTAAAAGGACCAAGGCAAGTCTCACCAGGAAAGATATGATATGGACTCTCCCTATTCAAGGTGGAAAATACATCGATTTGGTGTCAAGGAGTGCAAAGGAATCATCGAAACTTGATTATGGAATGTATGCTCTTGGTTCTCCCGTCGAAGTAATGGAAGAGTACGATTTTGCTCTTCTCGTCGAAATGATACTTGCATGTAAGCGAAGACTTCCTAGTCACCGCCCATTTCACTTGTTCGGTGCGGGACACCCACTCATCATACCGCTAGCGGTAGCTCTGGGATGTGATATGTTCGACTCTGCTTCATATATCTTGTATGCGCGGAATGGTCGGTATATTTCTTCTGGAGGAACAATTAGATTGGAACAATTGGAGTTCCTGCCATGTATTTGTAATGTCTGTTCTCACGTCAGCGCGCGAGAATTGAAGTCTCTGAAATTTGAAGAGAGAACGCTTGCTCTGGCAAGACACAACCTCTATGTACTTAGACAGGTAATCCAAGAGACAAAACAATCAATCTGGGAGGGACGGTTGTGGGAATACATCAGGTCACAATGTTCCAAGCATCCACTAGTATCCAAGGCGTACAAGATTGCGATTTCCTCGGCGCACGAACAAATTGAATCAGACACGCCTGACCTCAAAGAAAGGGGCATTTTTGTCGTAGACAGAGAAGATCTCTTGAGGCCGGAAATGAAGAGACATTTCGACAAATTGAAGCAAATAGATCTTTCATCAAAAACTCATCTAGTGATAGTACCCGAAACCAAGACGAAACCATTTCTTGTTTCAGATATTTTCACGGAATTAATGAAATTGGTTGATCCAGAGTCTACTTTGATCTCTTACGTTTCGCCGATTTTTGGAGTCGTTCCGGCCGAGATTTCAGATACATTTCCGGTGTCGCAGATCACTCACATAAGTGACGAACTTCCAGAGAAGGATTTTGTACTGAATGTAACCGCTTGGGAAAGAATAGATATAATGAACAAATCTGGTGAACCGGTTTCAAAGTGGCTGGCCGAACAACTCAGAAGAAATTCGAAACACAAAGGAAAGGTCTTTGTTTCATCCACGTACAGGTCTTTAAAGAGAAAACTGTCTCAAGTGTAGATTGACTCGGTTTTTCCTAGCTTTCTTTCTTGTTTTGAAACTTCGGTCTCTACGGCTTCCGCTCCCTTCATTAGTGGTTCAACGTCTACAGTGAACCCGTAGCATTTTGAGAGGATCTCTATCGAAGCTACTGCCGCTCTAGGGTCTATTCTGTCTGTACTTGAATATGACAAAACAGCATAAGCCGGGAAGTTTCGGGATTCAAAGTAGTTCAACATGATAGCCACTGGTCCGACTATAATCTGTTCGTCCTCGAGAATCTTGGCGACCTTCACGAATTCATTTGGAACATATGAGTTTGTGTGAACGAGTCTGAAAGACGAGTCGTCAGTCCTCAGACTAGAATCAAGGCCCCCTATTAGAACAACTTCTCTAAACTTGGACTCAGTGACCCACTTCGAGAAACTTCGGTAGAAATCGAGTTCAGCCCCTCTGTAGGGTGGAACTTCAACTTTGAAGAGAGTTATATCTTTGGACTGATAGAACTCATAGGGGGTCACAAGTTTTCCCTGATTCGTTGAAGCTACAGGGGAGACCGAGTCGGAATCGATAAAAGCCACTCGCTTCGCTTCCAATTTCTGTATCAGGTACTTGACAGTCCAGTACCCGACGTAACCAATACCGTGGAAACCGGTTATGAGCACTGTATCGTCAAATCTGGCGCTTTTCGGAATCACTTCAAAGTCCATATGGATTCAAACCTTTCTTTGGAGCAGTCGCGTTGGCGAGAGCGAGCCAGAGTAAAAAATCCGATAGTAATGGATTTAAGCTTATGCGGCGAAGATCAAACAATACAAAGCTAAGTCTTTCGTTTTCTTTCAGAAATGAAACTTTCCCTTTGTTGAATATCGAAAGAAGTTAGACTGACAATGGAGGTAACCTTTCTAGGTGGCGCAAGGGAAGTCGGGAAATCTGCCCTTTTCGTCAAGGGTCAGAAAAACAATCTCTTGTTAGATTATGGAGCGCAGACTTCGAAAGAACCGTCATTTCCTATGCATGTGAAACCACGAGACGTTCACTCGCTTATCTTGACTCATGCTCACCTGGATCATTGTGGTGGAGTTCCTCTGTATTTCTTGCGTGACGGTGTAAAACTACTGACAACGGGTTTGACATTAGAACTTTCGACACTATTATTGGATGATTTCATCAAACTATCAGGATTCTATTTGCCCTTCGAGAGAGCCGACCTTCTAGCAATGACAAACAATACAGAGAAAATACATGTCGCAGATACTAGAGAAAACATTGCAGGAGAATTCACTGCAACTTTTCCCAATTCTGGGCACATTCCAGGTGGCACTACGGTTGTATTAGAGCACGCCGGGAAACGACTACTCTACACGGGCGACGTCAATTTGAAAGATAGTCAGCTCCTCAGAGGAGCAGACACCGATTTTGGAGAACTAGATGCGGTGATAATTGAAAGCACGTATGCTCTTGTGGATCATGAGCCACGTGAAAAGACAGAAACAGATTTTATCAATTTTGCAAATGAGGTGGTAGAGCGCGGAGGAGTCCTTCTGGTTCCTGCCTTCTCCGTCGGAAGGGCTCAAGAGATAGCTTGCCTGTTGAGAGCTAGAAACTTCAAACACACTGTTGCAATGGATGGAATGGCACTGAAAACGAATGAAATTCTGTTCAGGTATCAAGAATCGCTCAGAGATGCTGAACTTTTCCGGAAGACAGTTGAGAACATCGAGATTGTGTCAGGATGGGCTCAAAGAAAGCGATTGATTAAGACTCCATCAGTGATAATTGCTCCTGCAGGTATGTTGATGGGAGGGGCTTCCGTCTTCTACAATCAAGAGCTTTCACAAGGAGAAAGAAATGGAATAACCATTGTTGCGTTCCAAGCACCAGGAACCCCCGGCAGGACTCTGTTGGATCGAGGACTCACCTTGTTGAATGGAAGACCAGTCCCTGTGAAGGCTGAAGTAAGAAGATTTGATTTCTCAGGGCATTCGGGGAGGACAGAATTATTTGAAATGCTCGCGAGAGTTAGAGGGAAACCGAAGGTCTACACAATTCACGGAGATGGTAATACGTGCGAGACATTCGCGCGTCAGATCACAGAAAGATTTGGCTTCGAGGCACACGCCCCACAAGTCGGAGAAAAAATAGAAGTTTGACTAGTCTGTCTTCTTATCTTCTTTCGATTCTTTTTCTTTCTTGGGACTAATCTCGATCACTTCAAGATCCTTTGCGCCTTTGATTAGTCCGTCGGCCTCGTCTTGGTTTGTCTTGAAAGTGTAGAGGTAATCCGGTGTCCGTAGTTTCAACTTGACTGACTCTCCTTCACGAAAGACCCTGAGTTCCAAAGCCTTTGGAATCAGTCGCTGGAACTGCTCTGCATTGTGCAATTCTCTTGGCAAATTGCTTCTGTCAGAAAAAAAGACGAATTTTCAAGCCTTTAAGCATAACGCGGTAACTGACAATCCTCTAGATTATCTTAGGATTCCAGAATATCCTACTCAAGTATACAACCGAAGACCAATTAATACTAGGCCGAGCTACTCTTTGCGCCAATCCGGAGATTCTGCGAGTGAGCTACTCGGTGGGACGAATTCCAACGTTAAGCAGACCCACGGAATCCGATATCCAAGTGTAGCAAGAGTTGCAAATCCTTGCATTCACTTGTGAAACAAAGATTTCTGTTTCGCGTGCGCAGAATCTGCACTCATTCTCGTAAATGTGGTTCTCGCGAGTGGTAGTGGAACTCATAATCTATTCCTGGGATTCCTATGAATAAATCTGCTATGGAAGATAAGTAAGGGCTCTCTGAACGTAAGAAATCCATACCTGATCTATGTACAATACGCATATTACTCATAAGTGTGCATTCTTTTCGGAGAAAGACCTCAGGGATGGAGATTAGAAAGGTTCAAACTAACGCGGCTGGAACTTTCATTGTTACAATTCCGAAGGAATGGGCGAAGAATCTTTCCATACACAAGGGTGATCTTGTCAATGTAGAGTTGGAAGATAGTGATATCGTAATCTCTCCGACAAAGTCAAAGAAGGGTTCCCAAAGCAAATCTCTCAGCATCGAGGAATTCAAAGATCAGAAAATTCTTGAACTGTCTATTACCGCTTCTTACATTCAGGGACATGATATAACAGAAATAATTTCAAAGACAAAAATCGATCCTGATCAGAAACGTTGGGTTAGAAAGGCAGTAGATGGTCTAATTGGTGTAGAAATCGCGGAAGACTTTGCAGATAGATTGGTCTTGCAGAATCTGATCGATCCGGCAAAATTTGACATAAACGAGCTCCTAGAGAAATTTGCAGAGACATCCAAAGCTGTTTTTCAAGATTCTATACGTGCCCTCTCTAAAATTGATCTATCTCTAGCCCAAGATGCCTATGAACGAGGCGAGCAGAGCATCAAAGTCTACAGACTATTGATGCGGTTGGCTCTTCAAGCTGCAAAGAGCAAGAATGTTAGGGAGCAAATGAGACTAAACGACATATCTAGTGTAATCATAAAGATCATTGCAATAAGAGAACTTGGTAGGATGGCGTATTACGCCATGAGGATTGCTCAACACGTAGCAGAGATAGATAAGAGACTTGATGACCAGATCATTTCTATCATTCAGAAGCTCACGCGTATTTCGCTTGAAATGGAGGATCAGTCGCTGGCAGCATTGATGAGAAAGGATCTCGTCACTGCAAGTTCACTTCCTGACATGATGATTCAAGTGAGAAGGCTCTATGAAGCTGCCTTCCCTCTCGTTGGGAAGTACAGTGGTAGGACTGCCTTGGCAATATCACTTATTGTCAGAGACATTAGGGCCTTTGCAGGGTACGCTGTAGCTCTTGCAGATGATGCAGTTCTCGGAGTCTTTGAGATGTAGTTAAGAAGAATCTTCTTCGGTTGAGTTCTCTATTGGGGTATTCCTTTTTGTCTGCTTAGTCATGCTTCTGCTTTCGAGACGCGTGAAGAAATTTAGTTTCGAGATCTTGGTTCTTCTTCGTCGATGTTTCTTGCAACGACTTAGATTCTCGAAGTTTCTTCCGTTCTCTTATTCGCCTTAGCCGAGCGCGTCGCTTCTTCCGCTTTTCTTCCTTCTTGGCCAAACGCTCCCTGAGTCGTTTTTTCCTTTCTCTTTCTTTCTTTTCTTTCACCTTTTGTCTAGCTAGAGCTTGCTCGTTCTTCACAGTCTGCATGAGCTCTTTGTAATCAGGAAGTGCAATTTGGGGAGCGAAATCTCGGCAATACTCCCAAAGGAACTTCTTTTCATGTTCAACAACACAAACATCTCCGAGGCGTTTATAGCGTTCACAATCTAGACAGTTGGTTCCGTAATCGTGTGCGGGACTACTTTCTTTCTGCATCAAATCACCAAGTCAATAATCATATTTTCCTGCTAAGCTTCACCAACGCGCTAGTGCAAGAGCGGGGCACGCAATGCCCCTCATCTAGAGGGTTATTAGCAATTGCGCAGAATTCAATGTATTGGAATCAAGACAAAGATCATGATGTCCCATATGAAATGACAGAGAATTGTTGAGTATAAGTCATTAGTCTTGTAATAGTAGAAACCCCAGACCGAATCAGCGATGAATGTTGTTGCAGGAAACAAAGGATTGAGACTCGCAAAATGTATTGAAGCGTCTATTGCCGCTGCTAGAAATACAGATGCGATTCGTAATCTCGAGGAAAACGAAGCTAGCAAGATTCCTCTGAAATAAGATTCAAAACCCAATGCGTCTAGGACAAGGACAATAAGCAGTATGGGAAGAGGCACATTGTTAAACAAATTGTAAATGCTCTGCTCACCTGAAGACGAGAATCCAGATAATTGGAACGTGTGAATGCCGAGGTTTCCCGCCACGAAAACAAGATAGAGAATTACTGCAACTATCACGGCCAATATCACATGCGCGATGGATGGTTTTGAAAGCCAGTTCTTTCTAGGAGTCAGTAGGTACGCGACAAAAATCATCGTCGATGTTGAAACTAAGCTTCCTAGGACGAAATACGATCTTGGAATGGTGAACATCTCCACCATTGTGAACGCCACGATCAAGAATCCAACAACTTGATCGTATCTCTTTGCAGACCTACCAAGAGTGAGCATCGAGACACTGATCTGATCCTAAGCTGGTCTTGACAATTCTTCGTCAAGCAGTTCGAGAAATTTTTGCAATTGTTCCTGTCTTATCCTCGCGCCGCTTGCGTGTGGGTGGCCTCCGCCCGACGCGTTGAGGTAAACAGCAATTCTTCCGATGATCTTCCCAAGATCATGATTTGAATCTTCTGTTGATCGAAGAGAAATCTCGTAAAAACCCGGCTCCTCTTCTTTCATAGCCATTCCAACTTGCACGTCAAAAGCACCAATCAAGAAATTTGCCACATTTCCGGTGGCAGACTCTTCAGTAAGATAATATGCAAAATTTCTCATCCGCTTTCCTTTTGTCTTTGCGAGATCTATCAATTGCTCAGAGCTCTCTGCATGGATCCTAGAGAATTCATAAGCTCCTTCGATTTCGTGAGGCATCAGTCCCCCTGCCAAGGACTTTGCAAGCTCAACTAGTTTCGAATTGCCTTCAGATGATCCGCGACCGATTTCCGAAATTGTAAATGATAAGACAGTTGCTTCGTACATTAGAAACTGCCTATCAAATGATGAAATAAGACTTCTTGCAAATGGTCTCGTGTCCATATAATCAGTTATCGCACCGCAGCACGCTAAAATCTTCATGTGATGCGATACACTCAACATATCTTGATACTTCTTGTAAATCAAGACTGCCGAGCATTCATCTACAGAATGAGTAACATCCACTCCTGAGTCTCTAAGAGACTTAGCATAATCCTCAAGGATGGGGTGATGGTCGATATAATGAACCGCGCCTCGAGCGGATAGTCTCCTAAGTTGTTTCAAGAAGGATTGGAAAGTGTTTTGATTGGAGCCAAGGTCACAGATGTAATAATTTTTCGCGGTACTTACTGAAGCTAGGGTCTCAACCATGTCCGAGTAATCTGTTAACACCACATCTGCTCCCGTCATGAATCTTATCAGCGCAGCGCTGGTTAATCCGTCTGCATCTTTCCTATGAGAAACTACAATGCTACTGCCTGCCACTAGATTTCACTTCCTCTCCTTGACAATGCGGTTCATCTCTGTATACTCTCTCCGTGTGTCGATGTCAAAGAATACGTTATCGTCGCTTATTTCAACAAGCTCTATGTCTTTACGTTTTCTTAGAACTTGTCTCGCTCCTGTGTCTCCTTTCAGCTCCACTAGCTTGTGAAAGAGTTTGCTAGATATCAGCACAGGACTGCGCGGTTCTCCTTTGTGAGAGAGTATTACAACCTCCGAATTCTTCAGCCTAAATACCTTCATCATTCTGTTCAAATGAAATGACTTTAGGAATGGTTGATCTGCAACCATGATTATGGCTCCCTTGCAATCTTGAGGCATATTTGCGATGCCAACTTTAACCGAGGTGGATACACCTCTCTTGTAGTTCTTATTCAGAACGACTTGTGCCCTCCCTAAGTCGATAGCTGAAAGAATTTCTGTAGAACTTGAACCGATTACCAAAAGAACATAATCGGCCCCTGATCCGTTTGCCGCGTTAAGTGAATGTTGCAACATGGGCATTCCCTTGATTCTTGCCAGTTGCTTAACGCCTTCAAATCTCTCTGACTCGCCTGCGGCAAGAATAACACAAGCGATCTTGGAATGAGCACCCTTCACGTCCGGACTTTGCTCTGGAGAGAGTTAAAGACATTATTCGTTGCCACCACCTTGACGGCGGCTTGATTGGAGGTCTAGCCACCCGTTCTATACATAGGTCTGACGTGTTTGAGGGGGACATTTCCTCTAATCAGAGACTCAACGCCAGGAGCTTTCAATCTGACTGCCGCCTTGAGAAATTCGACAATCTTGGCGTCGGGTGAACCATTCCTCAACATAGGAGCTAAATCGTACTCCTTTTCACTGAACAAGCAAGGCACAACCTTTCCGTCTGCGGTAATCCTCAACCGATCACAATCGCTGCAAAATGGTTTTGAAATCGATGTAATTATCCCAAATTCGCCGACGCCATCAATGAACTTGTAATTCATCGAAGTACTCCCCTGTTCTCTTTCAAGTGGGACGATCTCGAATCTCGACTTGATAACACCAAGGATTTCATCTCCAGTAACCACCTTACTCGTGTCCCAGAGTTTCTTTCCATCAAATGGCATGTATTCTATGAATCGAACATTGAAACCTTCGGTGTATGCCATTTCCGTGAAGTCAAGTATTTCATCGTCATTGTAACCTCTCACGATAACAGCATTTAGTTTGATGCCTTTGAAACCCACATCCCTTGCCGCCCTAATTCCTTGAATCACCTTGTCGTGAACGTTACGTCGCGTGACGTCAGAAAATCTCTTTGGATTCAAACTGTGTAAGCTCACCGTAACCGAGTTTAATCCCGACCGCTTCAGTTCTGAAGCTTTCTCCGCGAGATAGAAACCATTCGTCGTTAGACCTGTTGCATGAACACCTGGTACCCTTGAGATTCTACTCAGTAAATCTTCAATGCCCTTCCTGACAAGTGGTTCCCCTCCGGTCACCCTAACCCGATCTATTCCAAGTTTCGCGAGTATGGTTATCACGTGGACTATTTCACCATCTGTTAGGATCTTGTCGTTTGGAATCCACTGAGGTTCATCTGGCATGCAGAAATTGCAACGGAAGTTGCATTTGTCGATGACGGAGAGTCTTAGCTTGCGAAATACTCTACCGAGTGAATCCTCCAAAGTCAACGGGTCATTTTCCAGCATGAAAGCGTCTTTCCTTTCAGCTGAAGAGCTCATGAGTCGTTATTATTGTGCTCAGACTATTTCTATCTTATCCCGAATAAGAATAATCCAGATATTCGAGATGTATTGGTGTTGAGCAGTGTTGCTTTCCATTTAATCATTACGGAAAAGCGTTGCCTTGTACGTCGTCTCTAAGGGCTATCAGGCCTTCAATTTGTGCGCTCTTTCTTCCTTGTGCGAAAGCAAGTAGTCGACGATCAACTTTGCTATGCTTTGGGACGTGGCCATCTGAGCGCCTTTGAACTCCACTGTGCCATTCACCTCGTGAACAACTAGCTGGGAGTCCGACCTCTCCATCAAATCTATCCCTAGGACCCCTTTTCCTACTGCACCGGCGGCCTTCAGAACTGTTTCTTCCAACTCCGACGTAATTTCGCACGCCTCCGTTCGCCCTCCGAGCGCAACATTAGTCTTCCAATTCTCCGGCGCAGAATAGCGATAAACTGATGCAACTAACTGATCTCCAACAACTATGCACCTAATATCCCTCGGAGGTCTGTTGATCATTTCTTGAATGTAGAATATGGTCTGCATCGAGTCACTCTGCTGATCTCTCATCTCAATCATAGCTTCTGCTGTTTCCCGATCTCTGATAGGGACGACCTGTCGTCCCCAGCTTCCAACTATAGGTTTCATTACACATGGAAAACCTATAGTCTCCATTGCCTGCATTGCGCACTCCGAGGAATACGCGACCACCGTTTTCGGAGTCGGGACTCCATGTTTTGCCAACAACTGACTCGTACGGAGCTTGTTTCCACATGTATCAAGGATGCTGCTGGAGTTTATAGCTTCGATGTCATGAGCTTCGTAGACTGATGCCACGTTTAATCCTCTGTAGAAACTAACGCATCTCACAAGTACTTTGCGCGGGAGTGTAGAGAACTGAGAATCGTCCAAAGGCAGGACTTGAGCTTTGGCATCGATCATATCATACGATGTGCCTTTCATCTCAAGTTGACGTCCAAGCTCCTTTTCTTCCCACCGTATTCTATCGAATAGTATTCCAACTGATTTCTCAGTCACCACTTACTCCCCCCAATCTTCCTTCACACTTTCAGCTCCTTTGATCGTGACCGTTCCGTTATCCAGTGACGCTACTTCGTAATCCGCACCGCAGTCCGGGCACGTAATTATTTCCCCGACCACTGCATCTTCCTCGACATGAACTGTAGCTTCGCATTCCAAACATTTTGCTTCCATTATCTACTTTTTCACCTCCGACGGGGATGCACCTTCTAAAACCTTCGCTTTGCGTCTTGGTCCCACAGTCTTAGTGAAACTCAAAGCAGTCGACTCAAGGATCTTTTGCGATTTGGCAAGGCTGGAATTCAAAGCATGTATTGATTTTTCGTGCTTTCCAATCTCCGCGAACCTTGCCTTGGATGCTGCCAGAACGAGTTTCGGATTGGGAGAACCTGATGCCCTCCTACGAAGTAATGTCTGCATTGGGTCCAAGATAGAATTCAGTTTGTCCTTCGAGATAGTAATCCCCAAAGTCTCTGAGATTTCATTGATATTGAGGTCTCTTAGTTGGCACGACTTCGCAGAACATATCTTCACGAGCCTGCCCACTCTTCCGTGAGCTTCTCGAAACGGAATACCGAATTCTCTGACCAAGTAATCCGCGAGCTCGGTCGCGTAGAGAAAATCATCGGATTGAGTGGCATTAAGCAGTACCTTAGGATTGAATTTCATCGAGTTTACGACCTCTCCGAGCATTGAAACAGAAGTAATCGTCTTGTCTATCGCCGACCACAAGTTTCTGGTCAGCTCCTGAAGGTCAAGATTGTAACTCAGTGGCAAAGCCTTCAGTAGTCCGAAGGCTCCCACGAGGTCACCCAAAACCTGACTGGTTCTAGCCCTGAATATCTCTGGAACGATCGCATTTTTCTTTTGAGGCATCATGCTTGAAGTTGATGCGTGTTTATCAGAAATCTCGGCAAACGAGAACTCTTTTGTTGTCCAGAGGATGATCTCTTCGGCAAGTTTGCTCAAATCTGTCATGAGTTGAGCACACAGGTATATTGCTTCTGTAGCAAAATCCCGCGAAGAGACTGCATCCAAGGAATTCTCAAGTATATCGTCAAAACCCAATAGATCAGCCACTCTTTCTCGATCTATGTCAAAACCCGTCGAAGCTAGAGCTCCCGCACCCATCGGAGAAACATTCACGCGCAGATAGCAGTCTATCATTCTCGAGAAATTCCGATCGAGCGAATCGAAATGGGCCAGCATTTGGTGTCCGACCGTAACAGTCTGACCCCTCTGAAGGTGGGTGTATCCTGGCATTGGCACGCCAGAGTTCTTTGCTGCCTGGGTCAGTAGTGCCTTTTCGAGAAGGATGACCGAACTCCCCATGAGTATTAATTGCTCTCTAAGTGTAATTCTTAGGGCAGTGGCAACTTGGTCATTTCGGCTCTTTCCTAGATTAAGCATCCCTCCTACGTCCTTTCCAACATTAGAAATGACATAGTCCTCAACATTCATGTGCACATCTTCTAGATCCTCGCTCATCTCAAGGTTCCCAGGAACCTGTCTCAGGGCTCGGAGCAGTTGAGAGCATACTTTGGGATTCATTATACCCTGCTCGCATAGCATGATAACGTGGGCCAAGTTGATTGAGATGACTGCCTTCGCTAATCTCCCATCGATGTCTATTGATGATGTATACTTCGCAGCACTGGGCGAGAAGATACCCAGACGGCCTGCGTGAAGAATGTCACCGCCTTTTTTCTTTTTGGTCATCTTTGAAATCCTTTCTAGAAAGAACTGGTGAAACACATTCTCAGGAACAAACCCGCGCTGATCCACATTATTTTTGAAAGAGCTGTTCAGACGTAAGCCCGTTTTCCCTGGCCGGACGTCGCTAGAACCAGTGGATTTGTTTTTCTCTTTGCGTTGAGGCGTTCGTTTGCAACTCTTGACGAAAGTCCCCATAGCTCAATGAATCCTAGCGCAGAGTTCTGATCAAAAGTGGATGAACGTCCGAAGGTTGAAAGTTTGTGTTGATATAATGAGTTCTTAGACTTGCGACCGACGACCCGCATTCCACCTTTGTAGAATTTCACCTTGACCGTGCCGTTTACTCGTTGCTGCAACGTATCAATGAAAGCATCAAGAGCATTTCGAAGTGGTTCCAACCAGAGTCCAGAATATACTAGCCAGGCCCATTCTTCGTCAACTCTCGATTCGAAAGCAAGCTCCTGTCTTGTCAGTACAAGCTTCTCAAGGTCTTTGTGTGCGGCAATGAGCGTCAAAGCAGCAGGACACTCATATGTCTCCCGCGACTTCAGTCCTACGACGCGATCTTCTATATGATCGATAACGCCAAATCCATTTGACCCCGCTTTCTGGTTAACGTATTGTATCAGATCTACTGGAGGTAGTCTCTTTCCGTCCACCAAGACAGGGATTCCCTTTGCAAACTCTATAGAGAGATACTCCGCTCTGTCGGGAGCATTCTTTGCGGGAACGCACCATTCGAACGCTTCATCAGGGGGCTCGAAGAAAGGATCTTCCAACGGTCCAGCTTCGATTGATCTTCCCCACAAGTTCTGGTCAGTAGAGAAAATCGACTTTTTAGCCTTCACTGGGATTCCGTGGCTCTGCGCGTATCTAATCTCATCTTCCCTGTTAAGATTCCACTCTCGAACTGGGGCAATAATCTTGAGTTTGGGATTCATTGTTTTGATGGTTACATCAAATCGAACCTGATCGTTTCCCTTGCCGGTACATCCATGGGCTACCGCAACAGCATTCTCCTTCTTTGCTACTAGTACTAGTTTCTCCGCCAGAAGTGGCCTAGCAAGAGATGTGCTGAGAGGGTAAGAGCCCTCGTACAAGCTGTTCGCCTTTATGCTCGGAAAGACGTAATCCACGGCGAATTCCTTCTTTGCGTCGATCTGATAATGGTTAACGGCGCCGATCTTCTTTCCCCTTTCGCCGATTCCATTTAGGTCTTCATGCTGACCAATGTCGACTGTGCAAGTTACAACATCTAATCCGTACTTTTCCTCAATCCATTTTATTGCGACTGAAGTGTCTAGGCCTCCCGAGTATGCAAGGACAACTTTGCCTGCCAAATTATTGACCGCAAGAGCAAATTTCTTGCAATACTCTTTTATAACTTCCGGTCATTAGTAACGTTATCAGTCAGGAATGACCCATATTGGTCAGCGACGTTTCCATATCCAAAACAGTCAAGGAAGTGATCGATAACGATCTTTCTTTGCAGGACGCACTTGGTAGAAGATATGGAAACTATACAGCTATTGCTCGCCTCATAAAACCAAAAGTTGAACGTGATATCGGAAGAAAAGTGAACTTTGAGTCCTTGATCACCTCTGTCAAGAGAGTGAAACCTCGGTTGCAACAGGCGCAGGGAGGAATCGAAGGGGTGATGGCTGGAAGTGTCGTGAACGTTAGAACGGACGTGGCCAAACTCAATCTGGAGAAGAGTAAAAGGTCACTCGAAGCAGCGAGAAACGTGATGGCCACTTACCAAGAGGAGTTTCTGCAGATATCCGAGAGTAATTCTGCGATTACACTGATATTCGACCAGAAGCTTCTGGGAGAGATACACAGGAGATTCAATGACAACTATGTCCTAGATGAGCAGACAAACCTAGCGGCGATCATTGTTCACAGTCCGACAGAGATTGTTCGCACCCCCGGTGTGGTTCTAGCTATTTATGCAAAGATCGCCGAGAATCACATCAACATCGAGGACACCGTGAGCTGCTTTACTGACACGATTGTAGTTATCAGAATGGAAGAGGTCGCCAGAACTTTCTCAGTTCTCACCGACTTGATATCAGATTGTCGTGCTCGATCCAAAAGACGCCAAAGAGTTGCAATTTGAGTGACAACCTCAACTACTCGGCTTCCAATAGGGTTAAAGAAGAATCTATTATCTCTAGGCGAATTGACATCGTTCGAGTTCAAAGCCATTCTTGACCTAGCTGACACTTTCAAGGTGGAACGAGTGCAGCAACGATTCAAGCACAGAGTTCCTAGAACTTCTCTGGCACTAGTGCTTGAAAGACCGAGCACCAGAACGAGAGTTTCGTTTGAGGTAGCGATGTTCGAACTTGGAGGTCATGCTGTAGTTCTCAATGCAGGCGAGATTCAATCGTCAAGAGGTGAAACAGCCGAAGATACAACAAGGGTGCTATCTAGGTTCTGTCATGCAGTGGCCGCTCGCGTCGCTTCACATCAAACGCTGGAAGCATATACAAAAGCCTCCAGAGTTCCAGTCATTAATGCACTTTCGGATAAGTACCACCCTTGTCAATCGATTGCTGATATGCTCACAATAAGACAGCACAAACGCAGACTGAAGGGAATCAAAATCGCATGGATAGGCGATGGAAACAACGTGTGCAACTCGCTACTAATTGCGGCCTCTCTGTCTGGTTCCCACATTAGCATTGCCTGTCCCAAGAATTACGCTCCCTTGCCTGAAGCGATTTCGGTCGCAAAACGGGAAGCTGAGAAGAGTGGTTCGATCATTCAAGTCATGGAATCACCATCGGAGGCAGCCGCAGACGCTGACGTTATTACCACAGATACATTCGTATCCATGGGCGACGAAGAAGAGAGAAGCGAACGCATGAAGAAATTCTTCCCAAAGTACCAGGTGAACGAGAATCTGATGAGAAAAGCGAAGAGGGATGCAATATTCCTACACTGTCTTCCAGCCCACAGAGGAGAAGAAGTGACTGAATCAGTGATCGATGGGCCACAATCCTGGGTCTGGCAGGAAGCTGAGAACAGACTCCATGCCCAAAAAGCTGTTCTCTACATGATGATGAACCAATTTGCATCTGATCGAGTCTAGAAGACGACGAAAAGGTCTATAGCTCAATTCTCAACCGCCTTAATCACATCGAATCACGACTGCGTGCAAAGCATTCGGATTTTTTCGGACGCTCCTGAGGCAACGGCGGATCCATGTCCTGGAAATATCATGTCCAAATCCAGGTCTTTCAGTTTCGACTGCACGGATCTCTTAGTCATTTCCAAGTCGTATGACATTGACTTGCCTGAGTAAACTACGTTATTGTTAGAATCGGTGATCAAAGTGTCCCCTGAGAAGAGAGAGCGCTCTTTCTTGTAATAGAAGCAAACACTTCCTAGTGTGTGGCCAGGTGCATGAATCACATGGAGATCTGCTATATCCTCGTTGTCTTTCAGCAAGATGTCTGGCTTGACTGGATGAAACTTCATAAACGGGCTCACCGCTCCCATCATGAATCCCTGGATACCCTTCATCTCTTTCAGCTTCTTCTCTCCTGATAGTCTTGGAGCATCCACCTCATGAATAGCGACTCTTGTATTGGGACAGTATTTTTCCTTCAGCTCCCAGACGCTTCCGGAGTGATCAATATCCGGATGCGTGAGAAGTATCAATGCGAGTGACTTTGGTTCAATATCTCTTGATTTCATAAAATCTGCTATTCTTTTCGCGTTACCCGGCAACCCCGAATCAATCAGTACAATCTCGGTCCCGCTTGACTGAAACAGATATGCGTTTGAAACTCTTAGCGCAGGTATAGAATCAGTCGTTGGCGTAAAGGATGTCACATGTGATCCCGATCTGTGACTTCCAAATACCGACTAAAAATTGTAACGGAGCGCGTCCCGTCATGCCCTCTGTTCAATTCGCATCACTTTTTTCAATTCTTAATATTGTCAGATGGCAGATCGTCAATGTATTGGGAGTCGAGAAATCGTGAAATAATATCACTGTTAATGAGCGCCGAGAGTCAAGTCGTTAGATCGATTCAGCTCTAGATAGCGGGCCGGGCTCCCAGGGTGAGCGTGACAGACATGTATTGCCCTCCTCTAATGATTTCGAGAATTACTTTCTGACCGGCTACTGTGTGCCCTTCAAGATAACTAGCAAGCGAGTTCTCATTTACTATCTTTGTCCCGTTGATTCCAACAATGATGTCTCCCCCAATAAGGTACTGATTTCCTTCAATTGTAACTATCTTCGAACCGCCGTGAAGACCAGCCGTGGCAGCGGGGCCCCCCTGTACTATTGTCTCGATTAGAGCACCATATGTCACATTCGCACCAGTTGCCTGAGCGAGCTGATAGTTCATATCGACTTCTACTATTCCGAGATATGCGTGTCTAGTGTACGATCCGCTTGTGATCAACGACGGGAGTTCTCTGATAATAGTGTCGGAAGGAATCGCAAATCCTATTCCTTGCGAGCCACTTACGGTGGCTGTAGTTATTCCGACGACATTGCCATTGGAATTCAGTAGCGCTCCCCCAGAGTTGCCTGGGTTTATTGGCGCGCTAAACTGAATTACGTCTGCAATGCTAAAGTTGCCCGCCGTCTGGTCTTGTATCGTCTCCCCCAGCTGGCTTATGATTCCGAATGTCTCCGTGCCCGACAGGCCGTACGGATTCCCAATGGCCAAAATGTACTGTCCAACTCTTAGCGAGGATGAAGTAACTAGTGTCAGAGGATGAAACTCTGACACTGGAGCTGATGGAGCTGTCACTATTGCCAAATCACTGTAAGGATCAGATCCTATAACCTGTGCAGTGTAAGAATTGCCGTCCCAAAAAGTCAGTGTCAGATTCGCCGTGGTACCAGCCACGTGATAGTTGGTCACAATATAGTACTTGTTTGAGTAATTGATGACAAAACCCGAACCCAGAACGGTCGCTTGGGTAGTTTGCGGGCCGAATATTGTGTTCGTAGTTGTAGTTTGAACACCCTCTAAAGTCACTAGGCTTTCATTCGCGTAACTATAGATTGCTGCAGGATCTAATCCTGAGGAGCTTTCATTCCCCAAGTTTACTACCGAAGTGATAGTCTGAGTTTGGGTCACAGTCTTTGGAGTCGGATCAGCAGATGAACCAATAGAGGGGACCAGGATAATCAATGATGCCACCGCAAGCAGCGCAATGACAACGGCTACTCCGAGAACTGCCTTTGAGTTCATCGCAAGACCATCTCTAGACCGCTTTGAGAATTTATGTGAATTTAGAATCATGGAAGTGTTCGACTTCCAATTGCATGTCGAGAAGTTGATTTACACTTTTTCCTAGAAGCTTCCTGAATCTCTGCTAGATTAATCTGAGACTGGAAGTCATTTTACAGACTCTACTAGATACCATAATTTAGCATTCTTCAGTCTCACTTTTACAGAGCCAATCTGCTTTATGGATTCGGCGACCATTTTGGGTTCGAAGAAATCCGATTCAGCGTGTCTCCTATGAAACTCCAGTATCATGCTGGCTTTCGGAACGTAATCAACCAGTATCAACTTTCCACCCTTCTTCAGAACCCGAAGCAATTCCTTCAGAACGGAATTCAGATCTTGAACATGGTGAAGCACCATAACTGAGACTACGATGTCAAAGAAGCCATCTTCAAAATCGAGATTTGAAGCATCCGCCTTAACGAACTCAATCGGAATCCGCTTGTCTAGTCCTTCTTTCGCCAGCATCATCTTCGCACCTTCGAGCATTTCTCTCGCTGGATCCACCGTCCAGAGCTTGCTGCTCTTAGACAAGTGCTTTGATAGGAAGCCGGCCACAGCCCCGAATCCTGTCCCAATGTCTAGGACCCGAAGCTTTCTATTTCGTGGAATATGTTTTCCAAGTTCTCTTTTTATCTTGTCGCCATATCCATGGAAATCATTGTGATGAAATGAAGGTCTGTCTATCTTTTCCCCTTTATAATACACTTCTCGTACTTCCCTTGGCCCATTTTCGAAGTCTAAATGACAATTTACACTTTTCCGAGAAGGGTTATTCTTTGAATGCGCAGTGCGCTTTCTCGTCGGGTCCCAAGTTTTCCTCCTGTTTAAGCGGTCACGTACTAGCGGCAGATAACCAGCATGACAGCTTTTGTCCCCGTGAGAAGGACACCGTGAAAATTATTAGTTCCATCAAGATTCGCAATCGTCGCACTATGACTGCATATTGCCCGAAGATTTGCATTCGGTAAACACCCATGTCTCTTTGTTGGGTCTCTGAATTCTTCGTGACAGCGAAACCAATCGTGATGAACCGTCCTCCATCGCAATGCCAGCTCTTCATGGAGGTAAGAACGACAAGGATGGATTACTTGTCTCGATGATTTCACAAATTGGTCCAGTGTTGACAACCTTCGGAGCGAACCCCCCGCAATCTCTGTCAATTTCGGAAGCGATCTGATTTTATCAAGGAAATTCGTGGGGCAAGTAAGCAGGGATTAGTTCAGCGACTCTTCTTCCAAGAGTCTAAAAACCAGCAAAATGCTCAGAAGAATCTTGACTAGACCTGCATATTTCCAGAGTAATTCTCATTCTTCTTTGAGCCGAACAAATTCCCCGCCACTAGAAGACTGTAACCTTTTATGTTTTCAAACAGAAGGGGAAATTTCCTCTCGTACATTCCGCGCCTAAGTATTTCCTCAATCTCAAGCTCTAGATCTACGGCCGCAGTTATTCGCTTTAGCTCGCTATCTCGCTCAAGAGCGTCAATAAAATCTGAAAGTCCATCAAAAGGAATGTTCAAGACACACTCTTGCTATAGTTCTATTTATGTCGAAATGAGACACGCTGAGCTCTATGAGTAATGCGTGCGGCCTTATGGGATTATTTCGCAACCGTTGTTTAACGTAGGGTACTCGAAATCAGATCTCTTGATTCTGTGATCCTCTATCAAACTCTGAACAACAGGAAGACATTTTTTCATTTCATTTGTGAGCTGCAACACAGTGGAGCAAATGTTGTAGAAGCCATCTTGTTGAAGCATTTGCTGAGACTTGTTAACAAGAAGACACCGTCCGCCACAAAGACTGTATATGTCACATGATATGCAAGGTTCGCCGACGCTCACTCTGTGACAAAGCGAGTGTGGAGTGTTTTCAAATATAGTGCCCAAGATTGAGAAGTCGTAATCAATTGAAACAGGGCACGCTGAGATACGCCCGTCCGGCATAACTGTGAAACAATCAATACCGGCACCGCACCTCAAACTAGATGGTCGCCCCGAAAGCAATGAATTCATCAAACCGACAAACGGAACGATTCCAAGAACCTTTCCTGAATCATACATTTCACTTATCCAATAATTCGCCAACGAGCGAACACCCGAATTATATGACTCCAACCAGCCTTCTGGTCCTGACTCATCGTCCTCCCCTGATTGCCAAAATATAGTGAAGTCAAGTTGCCAATGCACATGATCAAAGAGCCCCGTACTCAGAAGGTAGCGCACATTATCGAAAACATCAGTTCCTTTGCGAACTGTCATTCTTGCTACAAGATCGCCCTTGAAGCCTCTTTCTTTAATGAGCGTGATATTCCGAAGAATCCGTTCTCCGACCCCTTTCCCTCTGGCAGAGTCAGTAACTTCAATGGTCCCGTCGATCGATGCCAGAATTGTATGAAATTTCTGCAAGTATTCAACTTCAAGTCGATCTAGAAAAAAGCCGTTAGTCTGGAGGATGAATCTTGCACTTATCTCATCCATAATTCTCTCCAGAGTCTGAATACGAAGGAGTGGCTCCCCTCCATAGAACTCTACTACTGGACTGGAATCGGTTGACAAGAAGGATTTGAGGTCATCGATTGAGTACTTTATCTCCTTTGGTGGAGTGTCGCTGCCTCCCCCACAATAGCTGCATCGAAGATTACACTCTTTTGTAAGTGTAACGAAGTAGTGCATATGTCGACCGCCTATTTGTCCACTTGCCTTCAGATTGCTAGCTCCAAAAGCGCAGTGTCAATTATCAAGCTTGATAATTAGGATAAAAACGAATTGGGATGAGTGCGTAGAAAAAATACTCCGAAATCTCGATTTGTAAATGCCGCTTCGGACGGGCGGAGTCCGAGAAAATTGCCAATCTCTCTAATTCGAGAGATTCAAAGCTAATTAATAACACTCTCCCTACTTTTGGAGGGAGACCGAAAATGCCGAAACCACTACCTCAATTGAAACCAAATGAAACAGCACTTTTGATTATTGATATGCAAAATGACTTTTGCAGGCAAGACGGGTACTTTGGAAGAGTAAGAGGGAGGGACATGAAAAATGTCATGCACATAATTCCCAAAATTGCTGAACTCCTTGACTTTACCAGAAGAAATGGAATCACAAGCATTTTCATAAAGACAATTCACTCGAAGCATACCGACTCGGAAGTGTGGACCAGTAGACTGGTCGACGATTCTGGAATTCTGCTGAACCAAACAAATCGTCACCCCGCTGACGCTTTGTGTGCCCTCGGGTCGACAGGTGCCGAAATTGTAGATGAATTGCAGCCAAACTTAGATGAACCTGTCGTAATCAAACACAGATACAGTTCCTTCGTCCAAACAGATTTGGAGCTTATGCTGCGTATCAAAGGGATCAAGAACGTCCTTGTTACAGGGAACGCCACTAATGTCTGTGTCGAGAGCACGGCCAGACATGCCTTCATGCTTGATTTCCTGACCGTCACAGTAAGTGATTGTGTGGCAACTTCGGACTCGCACGGTGTGCACGAGTCAAGTCTGCTAAATCTGGAGGGATATTTCGGATATGTGGCACCTTCTGATAAGGTACTCAAGGCATTAGGGGTTGCAAATTTAGCAGTGGATGCTCATAGAGTATCCAGATCATAAACTAGTCAGTTTCGCTATGCCGGAGCAAGTCCAGAAAGTTTGCGTTGGTAATTTACCCACTCTACAACGGATCTATCAATATCCCAGACAGGTTCCCAACCCAGCTCGGCTCTTATTCGCGACAGATCGTAAGCATGCTTCCAGCCCGGCTGAATTCTTTTATCCCATCTGGGTACGCTGCTTTGGACATAATCAATCTTGCAGTCCTTGACATTGCGTTTGACCATTTCCGCCACCTCTCTATTTGTGTGAACGAACCCGGCAGCGTTGTATAGCCTATGTTGTGGGTTCTTTGCCGTAAAACCTGAGTAAACTGCTCGACCAGCATCCTTTACGTAAAGCCAAGATTTGATATAATCAGGTTCTGTAACTCTGCAACTCCTTCCGAGTGCGCCATTCTCGAATAGATCAACTATAGCATCGAAGAGTCTATCCGGGTAGAGGGCCTTCTGGCCTGACCTTTCTCTGAATAATCTCGGACCATAAACCTGCCCTCCAAACCTTACTGTAAGGCAATCCAGATCATAGAGTTCATTGTATTCTTGACATATCATCTCTCCAATTCTTTTGGCAGCATAGCCAGTCAGCACCGGGGCAGTAGGATCGTCCTCATTAAGAGGACGCCCTAACGGGGGCAAATCCCCGTAAACGCCAGTGGAACTAACAAATACAACTCTCTCAATTTCGAGAATTCTAGCAGCTTCGAACACATTCCTCGTTCCGTCTATGTTCACTCTGATTCCTGTCCATCCCCCACCGCGGGCAGCTCTTTGTTCCTTTGGTTCCATTTTGGACAACTCTCTCGCGTTAGCTAGGTTCGCAATATGAGTCACGTGATTCTCTTTCAACACACTGAGAAGGCTGGCATAATCCAGAATATCCACCCTTACCACTTTCACTTTGTCCAATCCCAAATGCTCCAAGCCAGTAGGGTCGGGCAACCAGTCTCCCACAATCACTTGTTCTCCGTGATCAAGCAATTCCTTGACGACATACGGGCCTATGAATCCGGTTCCCCCAATAACAAAATATGCCATTTGATAGTCCTCTGAAAGATCTATAGGGAACAGAAATAGCAAGCGTACATAAGCATTCATGGCATCGCGAGACTCTTGCGAAACCAGATAGCAGATACTGGCAGAGTTCGGATTGCGAGGCTCTTTCCAATCACTGTCTGTTCCTGTAGTATTCCATGGTTAGACGGATTCCCTCTTCGATGGAGTACTTTGGTTCATATCCAAATTCTTTCTTCGCTGATGAATAATCATAATTTGCGCCTCCCATGCGTCCCGCAAGCTCGTTTTCCTTGTCAAGGATTTCGATTCTTAGATTTGGCAACATTTTTTGCGCAGCTTCCACCATTTGACCTGCTTGTCTCCTTGAACCTGACATTTGATAATAGCGCTTGGTGAGAGTCTTGCTTCTTGCTGCCAATATTATGGATCTTGCAGCATCACGAGCGTACAGCCAGTCCTGAGTTCGTTTCAATCCAAACACGGTGACTTTCTCCTGAGTCAGTCCCTTGCTGAAAAGTTCCTCGATGAATGCGTAAGCAGTGCTTTTCCTACCCGCAGATCGTACCCTAAACATTCTTGGACCATAGACAAATGTGAATCTCAGTCCCACTGAATCAATTCTGTATCTCGAAAAATAATATTCGCCCATGAATTCGTTCAATCTCTTTGCTATCCCGTATACAGTGTCAGGCGCGCTAATCGAATCTTCATTCCAAGGAGTGGGAGAATTCGATGCACCGTAGACCGCTACACTACTTGCCCAGATCGTCCTCTTGATCGGCACCACTCGAGCCGTTTCAAGAATGTTGTACAATCCCTTCGAGTGAGCTTCGATAGCAGGCCACGGCCGATTATTCTCGTCGTTTACTTTAGGGGCACTAGACATTATCGAAACTAGATCAACAACGTAGTCGGGTTTGTGTTCTGCTATGGCGCTCAAAACGTCGTTGAAGTCTGCAATGTCTCCCTTGACAACTTTCACATTTTTTCCAACAGCTAGTCCTTCAGGATCCGGTTGCGCATCAAAAACAACAGCATCTTCTCCTTCTTGACCAAGCTCCTCCAGTAGGTTTGATCCAATGAATCCAGAACCACCGAATATGAGATACTTCAATTCTGAAAGTCAGATCATTGGGGCAATCAAGGAGTGACATTAAGCTTTCTCAAGCCTCCTTCATTGGCCAGAATATCATCACATCATTGTAACCTTTGTTTCTCCAAGTATCTGAATGAGTTACCCGGAGACAGCCAAGAGATTCTCGGAGTCGGCCGATGGACTTTTAGAGAATAGAACATATACGATAGTATGTACAGCAAGAGTAAAGAAGAAAGAAACGGTCGGGCAGACGAGACAAATCAGTCCATAGTGTAAGTTCGAATATTCTAAGCACGTGGTCGGTTTCTATGTCGCGATCTTCCTAAATGCCAATGTTTTCTCACCAAATGATTCCACAGTATCTCCACCCGCGTGTCAACGTACGCATCAATCTGCTCTTGTGTTCTTGTTGCAACAGTTTTCGGTTCTCCTAAGAGTTCGCTCATGTATTGGACTTTTGCGGACTTCTCGAAAATGACGTTCAGAACGACTGCCTCTTTTACACTTTTTCCCACTGTCACGATTCCATGAGAATTCCAGAGCATCAGCGAGTTTCTCTTTCCGAGCGCATTCATCATCAATTGGGCCTTCTCCCATGAACGTATTGGTCCGTTTGTATCTAGCGTAGGCACTCGCTCCCCGAAGATCCAAGCCCAATGATGTACCGCTCTTAGGTCGCGTCCAGACGAAGCCAAGACTTTAGAGTAGATCGGATGTGTGTACGCCACCCCATTTACTCCTGGCCTAGCCTTGTAAATCGCCGCATGGATGAAAGTCTCGTCCATAGGAGGATTTCTTCCCTCAACGACGCGTCCTTCAAGATCCATGACGTTTACATCGTTGGCATTTCGGACATCACCCATTCCCATTCCTTGGTCGTGCCTGTGTCCTTGGAGCAAGAAGTATTCAGTGCCTTCTATCCTCATGCTGGGATGACCTTCGCCCCAGAATTCCCACAGATTTTCGCCGTAAAGAATCTGTGATGCAGCTATGAGTGTTTCCTTCAATTCAACAAGCTTCGATTTACCAACGGGAACCTTGGCCGGCAATTTCGACTTCATAAAAAGATTCGCCAGTTAATATACGATGCTGTGATCTTCTGATTGCAACATCTTATGACGCCGTCATAGCTGATTCTTGTCTTTTAGTTTTCGGAGTTCGACGTAATCAAAGTCGAATCATTTACCTTAAATTGTGATTAATATGCTTCAGTATAACCAATCAGGAGAGATAACTGTACAAATGAAATCTGAAAGGGATATTTACGTTCAAATGCGCGATGGCGTCAAAGTTGCCGTTGATATCTTTCGGCCTGACGACGCCAAAGGCCGGTTCCCGGCACTGCTGGCAATGTCTCCGTACGGCAAAGGAGTTCAGTCTCTCAAAATGCCAACACAGCCTCCGGGGACTCCGCTTTACCTTCCGCCAATCGAGGCCGGCAATCCAGAATACCTTGTTGCGAACGGCTACGCGCACATAATCGCAGACACCAGAGGTACAGGTAAGTCGGAAGGCGAATACTTGGGTTGGATTTCCAAGGAAGAGGCGCGAGATGGCTACGACCTTATTGAGTGGATTGCAAAGCAACCCTGGTGTGACGGGAATGTCGGAATGGTCGGCATCTCCTATTTCGGAACGGTTCAGCTTATGATCGCGGCAGAACAGCCTCCTCACCTCAAAGCTATTATGCCATGGAACGCCGTTGCTGACTTTTACAGAGAGACAACGCATCATGGCGGAATCATGCAGACCTTCTTGCTCTATCTATATCACACGCGATTAGCTAGAAGGAACTACGCATCCGTAGCTGAAAGAGAATTTGGATCTGCAAAGTTCAGACAAAAGATCGAGGCACTCAAAGATGATTCTGATTATGCGATGTATCCGGAACTCTACAATATGATCGACAACCCGACGATTTCGCCAAACCTATTAGATGTCTTGATTTACGAAAACGATGGACCGTTTTACTGGGAAAGATCTGCGACAACCAAATACGAGAAAATAAAAGTTCCATTCTACGCACGCTCTGGATGGTGGGCGTTCGCTCACATGCATCTTTATGGTGCTTTTTGGAATTTCAATAGCATCAATGCCCCGAAGAAACTCCAAATTGACAAACCAATGGTCGAAGATAGACCCCTGAACGACGAATTCAACAAAGAGGTCATTCGCTGGTACGATTATTGGTTGAAGGGCAAGGATACAGGCATCATGAAGGAAGCGCCTATCTCAATTTTCGTCAGAGGGAAGAACGAATGGAGGAACGAAAGTGAATGGCCGCTTTCAAGAACGAAGTGGATCAAAGCTCACCTCAGAACGAGAGGTATTCTCCAGATGGAACCGCCAATAATTCCAGGGAGAAACCTCACATACGAGTCTGACGATTCAATAGGACTGTTCGATGTTTTCGCTCAACAACCTTTGAGCGAGACACCAGTTGTTCAGTCTTTGGAATACAAGACACTTCCTCTTTCAAACGATTTGGAACTGACTGGTCCTATGGCATTCTATTTCCACGCCTCAATTGATAAAAGCGACACAAACTGGATTATTTCGTTCCGAGACTACCTTGATGAAAATTGCGAAGTAGAGCTCTCCAAAGGATTTCTCAAAGCCTCGCACAGAGCACTAGATGAGAAGAAATCTAAACCCTGGGAACCATATCACCCTCACTTGAAAGCGGAACCGGTTGCACCAGATCAGATAATCGAGTATGCCATTTCGATGGCTCCAATCTCCAATGTTTTCAAAGCAGGTCACAGACTGAAACTAGTCATTTCGAACATGGATCACGCGTTCTCTCGTGATTGGAAGATAGCACCGCCTACTATTGGACTGAGCCATTATCCATGGCATGTAGGAATTAGGAAGACCGTGGTTCACAGGATATACCATGATTCTGAGCATCCCTCATATTTGCTCCTTCCTTCGGTTCCAAGAAGCAGTCTTTGAAAGGGAAGAGCAAATCCTAGAATACTTTCACGACTTTCTTCTCGCCCCAAAGAGTGTAGTCGTGCCCAGGGATGATCATGTCTTCGCTAGAAGCTATCTTCTTTGCGATTCGAATAGCTCTGGCAGCCTCCACCAAGTTGCAGTAATATCCCACTGGAAGATCTTCCTTCAGATTATGATACAAGTAAGCGTTGTCGCTAGCAAGAAACGCAGTTCCTTTTTCCGTTTCGACTGCCAACATCTGTAGACCCGGTGTGTGACCGCCTGCAAGCACCACTTTCAATCCCGGGAAAAGCTCTTCATCTCCATCAACAACCCTCAATCGACCATGGCGCATGAGCGCAATGGTATCTTGGGCGGCTCTTAACGGGAATCCAAACACTTTCGGAAAGGTGTTGACACTACCTAGGCAATGATCCAGTTCCTTCTTTTGTATGTAGAACTTTGCCTGCGGGAATTTTGTGTATCCAGTAAAATGATCAACATGCATATGAGTTATTATTACATCAGTTACTTTGGAAGTGTCCACACCTGCTTCAGCCAAAGACTGCTCCGTTCCGAATGTTGTTGCAGTCTTTGGCCATGGAGCCGTGACCTCCGTGTCAAATGCGGTATCGACAAGAACTACTCTATTTTCTCCCTTGATAACCCATATTGGATAAGGAACAGGTTGATCCCTTCCTACGTCCGACCTGTAAACTGGTTGGATGCCGCTGAAGAACCAGTTCGGCGATTGTCCTACTTTTACACCGTAGATTGAGTACACCATGGAAATGCGATCGGGCTCTTATATTTCAGGCATATAAAGCTGAGCAGTTTTGGTTCTTTTAACTTGTCGTCAGCTCATGCACGAATTTGTCTCTGTTAACTACCGTCAGCTAAGGGTTTTGGGAGAAGTGTATTCGTCTTCCGCGATTAGCACGATGTAACTTTATGATGACAAGGTTAGCAAATATCATTATTGGAACCAGAGCGGCAGATAGAATCAACAGCTGGAAATTTGTAATGCCGCTTATAATCTGGTAATTCATCTGGAAATTGGTTGCATGTGAGTACAAATCCTTCGGATCGAAGAAGACGAGTGCAAATTCATAAAGAAATACTGTTAACGTCACGAACAAGATGCTCTTTCTGATGCTTCGGAAGTACGCTGTTGAAGAAACGAGCATACCAATCAGAGAATAGAAGGCATATTTGCCGTCAATGTTCCAGTATGGATTCAATGGATTATCGCTCGGAATCTTTTGCCACGGAAAATATCCTGTGCTGATGGAATGTGGATTGAGCAAGCAGTAGTCACAAAGCTGAAATGCAACATAAACGGTGAAAATGAAAACTGATGATGAAATGAGAAGAGCGACTAAAGGGACGATTTTCAATTTGACTAATCGGTTCAATTTATTCTCATATTCTTGAGAACTCATGATTTTTCGACTTGTGGGAGGCACGACCAACAGGATTCTTTGCACGGTCAATTAGATATTCCATAATTTCATAAGACCACACATTAGCCTAGAAGGAAAAACCCCGACAGAAGTCGCGGGAATCAAAGTCGAAGACTCTGACAAGCGGAAAATGCTAATTCAGAATACGAAGCAGAATGAATCACTAGTTAACACCATCGAGGGACCCCGGCACGAACCGATTTGTCAAAAGAACCGCGGTTTTCACTTCTTGTATGGAATGAAATCTCTTCCCAAGAGCTCTCGGGCGATTACGATTTTCTGGATATCTATTGTTCCGTCAGCAACCCAAAGGGCCCTGATATATCTAAGCCTTAGTTCATCCAGCGAGGTAGTAGTGTATCCTGACGCTCCCTTGTTTTGCATCATATCATTTACAATATCAAATGTCACTTTTGGGACCCACCATTTCACCATAGAAGACTCTTTTGTGTGAGGTTTCCCTTGGCTTGCAAGCGTAAGCGTGCTATATGTCAACCATCTAGCAGCCTCAAGTACAGTCGCGGCTTCTGCTATTCTGAACTGAACTGATTCCCACTTTCCTATCGGCTGTCCAAAAGCAGTTCGTTGCCTAACATACTCTATGCTTTCATCAATAGCTGCTTGTGCCAATCCAATACACTCAGCACCGAGGAGTACACGAAGCCAATCGAACATTCCCATCATCAATTGAAAGCCTCTTCCTTCCTCTCCCACGAGATTCTCGACTGGAACTTTCACATCCTTGTACAGTATTCCTCCAATTTCCCAGAATATCCCTCCTAGTGTTTCGAAATTATACTTTGATACGCCCTTAACATTATCATCAACAATTATAGCGCTGATACCTTTAGCTCCGGGTTCATCTGATGTTCTGCAAAAGACAAGATGAGCATCTGGCCACCGAGTCCCACTTACCATCTGCTTCTCTCCGTTAATGATGAAGCTTCCTGCTTCTTTCACAGCTCGTGTCTTTAGCTGTGATGCATCAGAACCGCAATGTGGCTCCGTGGACGCGATGTTCAGGACGGCCTCACCGGAGATGAGTCGAGGAATCCAGAATTCCTTTTGTTTGGCCGTTCCGAATTTGGATACCATCAAACCGGGACCAAAGGCTCCGTAGAGATGCGCAGAGCTTTCAAGTTTGGGCAACCCGCCGTACCTTCCAAGAGTCTCGGCAACAAGACCCATAGTGAGAGGGTCGGATTCGACGCCGCCATAAGCAGAATCATAACCCATTGCCGTAAGCCCCAACTTAGCAGCTTTCGCGTAAATTTCTTTGGCCCTAGCCCGACCCTCGTTTGTTGTTCCGTATTTCTCGCAAAACCTGACAGCGGGTTTCAGATTACTAATTGCAAATTGCTTCGCAGTCTGTATGATTAGCTCTTGGTCCTGTGTTAGCGACAGATCCATGGTGACTGCTCGCTATTGAGAGGCGATTTATTGTTTGTGAGGCATATTTTCCAAGGAGTATCCGGTTGCTACTGAGACCTGACTTTGGACTGCATCTCCCTTTGAGTATCCATTACGTAAGTGCTATTGACTCTAACTTCCTTGGCCTTTCTGCTTTTCTCCAACAGTCCATAATCTCTTCAGATGTTGCCACCACCCCAAAGTGAGCATCGATAGTTTCAAGTGTAGAAAGGTGTGCCTTTTCGTTGTATGAAGCAGTGCAATCACTCGTGAACACTACATAATAATCATGTAAGAAAGCGTCTCGAGCTGTACTGTCAACACAGACATTTGAGGTTACACCTGAAAGAATGAGTGATTTTACACCTTTGTTTCGGAGGATGATCTCAAGATCAGTACCAAGAAAAGCAGTCCATCTATGCTTGTTTACAATAACTTCGTTCGGCAGTGGTTTCAATTCGTCGACGAGCCGCCACCCCCAAGTTCCTTCTTGGCATACCGGAAAATCGGTGATTGATCTTCTCCTTTTCCGCAACATTTGTTCATGATAGACTTCTGAAATATACCAGTTTTGATCTGAACTGTAACTTGCGAGGACATAGATGATTTTGAAGCTTACTTTTCTGGCTTCATCGATGAGGCGCACGAGTTTCGGTATCATTGATCTGGTTGAGCTTAGATCGGCACCGTGAAGTCCAGATGCTCCTTTTTGTGAACAGAAATCGTTTTGCATATCGATGACAAGTAAAGCTGCATTCGCAGGGTCAGTTTTCTGAGCAAGGGTCGTGAGCATAAGATGAGAGAATGAACGGAGTTAGTTAAAGCCTTCGTCAGTTCCTAAGACTAGAATTCGCTCTTGATACTTGCTTGCTCGTTTTTCATCAAGAATTTTCTATACTGGATCATTGAAGCTGCTGCCTTCGCTGCTTTTTCGACATCAAAGTAGACCGGGATATTTGCATCGGCAAGTATCTTCAGCGCAGCGGCAACACTGGTTGCTGAGTACAACCAGGCAACAACTATTGGCTTTCCGGCCGAACTGCAGTCTGCAATTCCACGCGCGTGAATGGATGCCAGCTCTTCTGAACCTCCAGGTACAGCGATTATTACTTCATCTATGTTTGGATCTTCAAGAACGGTCAGGGTTGTTTCTTTGAAGAGCGCAGGATTACTAATCACCGTTCCTGCCATGTCTACAGGGTTCTTGCGCATCGTGTTTTGTAGCGATTTCGCGAGTTTCGATTGTGTCTCACTAGTCAGTTCTGGAATGCTGATGCCACGCTTAGTCAGTTCGTCACAAATTATCACATTAGCTCCGCCAGACGCAGAAATTACGCCGACGCCAGGTCCTCTTGGCATCGGCTGCAATGAAAAGGCCTTCGCAATTTCAAATGTATCACTAAGTTCGTTAACCCGCAATATCCCAAACTGATTCACAAAGGCATCAAGGAGCGTATCGTCGACAGCTATCGCTCCTGTGTGAGACTTCGCCGCTGACTCGCCGACATTTGTGATTCCTGATTTGAACATGATTATGGGTTTCTTCGACTCAGTCGAGGCTTGAGCAACGATCTTCAGTTTGTTCCCGTCTTTCACTCCTTCTACATATGCGACTATGACTTTGCTCTGATCGTCATTCACATAGTAGTCCACAACGTCAATCCAGTCCAGATCTGCTTCATTCCCTGTAGAGACCCACGAGCTTATCTTGACCCCGGCGTCAGCAGCTCTAGAAACGAGAGCGGCCCCGAGAGCCCCGCTTTGAGTTACAAAACCCACATTCCCTGAATTTATGTCGGTCTTTTCGGCGAAGGTCGAAAAATTCGCGTACAATTTAGCTGAAGGCCTGAGAACTCCGACGGTGTTTGGTCCGATTAATCTAACTCCTCCTCTTCTGGCAATCTCCAGAAGCTTTGCTTGCTTCTCGATTCCTTCACCTCCAGATTCTGCGAAACCACCGGATATTACTATCGCTGTCTTTACGTGGTTAGCCGCGCAGTCTTCCATGACACTTATCGATGCATCAACTGGAACTCCAAGAATCGCCGCGTCTATCCCGTGAGCGATCTCTCTGATCGATTTGAATGTAGTTAATCCTGCGATAGACTCTCCTTTTGGGTTAATCACGTCGATTACTCCTCCATACTTGTGACTCAGGATTTTGGAGAGCAACCTACTTCCTATCTTTGTGGGATCTCGAGAAGCACCAACGATCACCAGAGACTGTGCCTCCAATAGAGTTCCGACTGCTGCGCCTTGTGGTTTAGCGCCGGCTTCGAATTTAAGATCAGTTGTGCCTTGAGCTTGATGTCTGGAGAGGATTATCCTTGCATCCGCTGCTGTGCAACCCGAGCCCTTGCCAATAATCAGCGGATTGACGTCGATCTCCGAAATCTCAGGATAACCTTCGATCAATTCAGAAATCTTGCATATTACATCTGCCAACGTATTCAGGTCTACTCCTGCCCTACCGCGATATCCTGACAGCAAAGGAAAGCTTCTGATAGCTTGAATCATATCTAATGCACTTGACTTTGAGACAGGGCAGTAACGAATCGAAACGTCCTTCAGAAGCTCAACCAGAACTCCTCCCACCCCGAACAAAACGAATGCGCCAAAAGTCGAATCACGTTTAGCACCAACAACAAGCTCAATACCAGTTGCCTTTGACTGAACGACTATTCCACGGATCTTTGATCCCGGAGCTTTCTCACTTACGTTCTTCAAGATTCTATCAAACGTCTTTCTCGCATCCCCTAAATCCCGAACGTCAGTTTCAACACCACCGACATCGCTCTTGTGAATTATATCAGGAGAAACAATCTTCATGACGGCCGGATAACCGGTTTTCTCGAGTGCCTTCTCCAACTCGGAAGTAGTTGTAGCTAATTGTTCTTCGGGGACAGAAATCTCAAGTCGTTTGAGGATCGCTTTTGACTCATTCTCGTAAAGAGCGAATCTGTTTTCCTTCAGAGCGTTTGTCAAAATCTGTTTAATGAGTTCGTCGGACAATTTGCGTGATCTACTTTGTTTCGGCATTTCGCGTTAAATATTTAAGCAGTTCATCGATCGTTGCGTCTCATGACCGAGTATAAGACTATCCTCTACGAGAAGAGTGAAAATGGCGTGCTCAAGATTACCTTGAATCGTCCTGACAAACTTAACACTTTGAACACGTTTATGCGAAATGACTTGGACCATGCCCTAACTCATGCGAGTACTGACAGTTCAATAAGAGTAATAATCTTAACAGGCGCCGGTCGTGCATTTTGCGCAGGTGCTGATATAGAGCAGTTCCTGAGCGGTGAGCTAGGAAGAGATGCTGCAGGAGGAGTGGTAATGCGACACATGATCCGCACAATGGAGAATTGTCCCCAACCAGTCATTGCATCAGTAAATGGATTTGCATTGGGAGGAGGACTTGAAATGACCCTTGCTTGCGATCTAAGAGTCGCTTCAGAAGCAGCCGAGTTTGGTCTAACCGAATCAAATTTGGGAGCGATTCCAGGAGCTGGCGGAACTCAGAGGTTGCCAAGAGTAGTTGGTGTGGCGAAGGCAAAAGAGATGATCTTCCTTGGAATGAGAATAACTGCTAAAGAGGCTGAAAGGATTGGGCTGGTGCATCGTTGCGTCCCTGCGTCAGAGCTTGAATCACAAACAAACGAAATAGCGAATCAGCTCCTTCAAAAAGCTCCCCTGTCTCTCGCAGCTGCCAAGTCTGCGATAAATAAGGTGTGGGAGTTCACGAGCCTTGACTCCGGTCTGATGTGGGAGAGAGACCTTGCAAACCTCTGCGCTGAAAGTCAGGACAGACAAGAAGGAATGAGTGCTTTTCTTGAGAAAAGAAAACCAAGCTTTGTTGGGAGGTAGAACTTGATTGAATAGCATTAAGGGCAAGATAGCAATAGTTGGTTACGGGGAAACTCCTGTATCTCGTGCTAGGGAGAGTAGAGGAGAGCCACGACTCGGTTGGCAGGAATACTTGGCGTGGGCTGCAGAACTCACGCTCAATAGTTGCAACTTGTCTAAGAAAGATGTTGATGGTCAAGGTCTTGCAGTGACCAGAATAATGCCAGCTCCTATCTTCTTTGGAGGCGAGGTAGCCGAAACTCTCGGCATTACTCCTCGAGTGCTCATCACCGTGGACCACGGAGGAGCGAGCGGTGCTGCTATGTTGACCCAAGCGTCGTTTGCTCTGAATTCTGGAGCCGCCGATTTTGTCTTGTGCCTTGCTGCAGAATCTCCAATGACATCAGTGGGTGGATTCTCGAATCCCTCAGCCGATGGTCACAGGAGAGATTACGAAAACCCTTTTGGTGTTATGGGTCCAAACAGCTTATTTGGATTGGTCATGCGTCGATATATGCATGAATACGGCCTCAACGAGCAACACATGGGGAAAATTGCTTTGACCCAGCGTTTGCATGCCAACTTGAATCCGAACGCATACTTCCATAACCAGCCGCTGACAATGGAAGAATATTTGAACTCCAGAATGATTGCAGACCCCTTCAGGTTGCTGGATTGTGTGATGCCCGTAAACGGAGGGCTCGGTTTGCTTGTGACAACCAGCGAAAGAGCTAAAAAGATGACTGAAAAGCCTGTCTACCTGCTGGGTTTCGGAGAATGCGACAATTATTATCATGACGGCAATAGAGTACGCCCAGACATAACGTACATGGGAATAAGAGCCGCATCAAAATCGGCGCACGAAATGGCAGGCACAACTCCAAACGAAATGGATTTCTTCCAGCCGTATGATGATTATACCATTGCAGTCTTGCTTCAGCTTGAAGAAGCTGGCTTTTGTGAAAAACGAAAGGGAGCAGACTACATAGACAAGACTGATATCTCGTATAAGGGCGATCTTCCAGTGAACACTGGCGGGGGACAGATTTCTTCTGGTCAACCAGGTCTCGCAGGTGGATTGGTCCAGATTGTTGAGGCGGTTCGTCAATTGAGAAATGAGGGAGATAAGAGGCAAGTGAAAGACTGCAGGATCGGTATGGCAACTGGAATCGGTGGATTCGATTATGGCAGAACCATCAAGAACAACATTGTGTTGATCTTGGGAAATAAGGTGTAGTAGAGCATATGTCCTCAGAGTCTATTTCAAGAATCGCAACTTCAATGATTGAAGCTTCACTCCGCGTACCAAAGAGCTACAAGAAAGCGCTTCCCGTAGTCATGCCGTTGGCAAAGCAATTCTGGGAGGCTGCTACCAAACATGAACTTGTACTTCAAAAGTGTTCAAAGTGCTCGACCTACCAATGGTTCCCAAAACCTTGGTGCATTAATTGTGGTTGTAGAGAATTAAACTGGACTAAGGTATCTGGCCGAGGTCAAGTGTACTCTTACGTTGTTATCCGGCAGGTTGTGCAGAATACTTCAGCTTTCGACGAAGATCTCCCATATGTGCTGGCAACGATCGAACTTGATGAGGGTCCTCGCATGGTAGCACAACTCACAGGAGTGGTTCCAGAAGAAGTGAAGATTGGAATGAATGTGATCGTAACTTTCGTTGATGCAACATCCGAAGTGAGCATTCCGAAGTTTAAACGAGCTTAGCTGAATTCGGAAATTCGATTCCCTGACGGCAAACTTTATCTGACGAATCAAGATCTGAAAAATAAAGAAGGGATCCTAATGATTGCAAAGAACATTATTGATGGAGAATACACTCAAGGTAACGGTGGAAAAGAGGTCAAGAGATTTAATCCTGCCAACAACGAGATGGTCAGCCAATTTGTGGAATCTTCCATTGATGATGTAAACCAAGCGGTCGATTCCGCAAGAAGGTCTTTCGAAAAATCTCTTTGGTCGAGGGATCCAAAACTAAGAGCTCGAACCATGAGGGCGATTTGTGATGTGATCACGCGGCATTTTGAGGAGCTCGCAAG
>JAJYUX010000002.1:49537-52085 GCA_021792315.1 archaeon | reverse complement strand
ATTTCATAAGTTATCTGCTTCCCTATCTGACCAGTGCAATACTTGGCATATTTGCTCAGCCGACTGGACTCCTACTGCTCATTCTCCATCCTTTCTCAGAAGGTTTTGCGATCGCGAACATCGTTTATCCTTCGCTCTATTCATCGATACCACTACCCACGCGAACAGTATTGCTTGTTCCTCGATATGTTCCACCATTATTGGAGTATGCAGCGTCATTTGGATATATTGCCCTGGCCTTCATAGTTGGGCGAAGAACTATCGATTCAGTGTCAAAGATCACGCGAGGGCTAGGATCTAACATATCCAGAGCAGTAACTAAGGACTTCCTGCTCAAACTTCGTTCGCCGCTCCAAGCTTACGTCCTGAAAGATCTCCGACTTGCTTCAATGAACCCATCTCTCGCGTTTTTGTATGCTGCGCCTCTGTTCGAGGTTATCACACTTGCAATAATTACTGTTCAGTTCCCGGTAATGAAAGCTACAGCGATGATAGTCAGCACCACGGTGGGATGCTTTTTCACTACGATGATATGTTCGACTCTACTGAATACAGAAGGCACTGGACTGGAATGCGCAATGTCTCTTCCCTTAGGAGCAAGAACTATTATCGATGCTAAAGCATTGGTCGCAACTTCAACATTCGTCCCTGTTCCACTGGCATTGCTCGCTATCGGACTTTCAAAGCACGTCGCATCCAATTATATTCTCCTGATCCCCCTTGCTGAGTTGATAGCTATTGGTGCCGCGTGTATGGGAGAAATCGCGTTTTTTGTAAGACCAACAGGAGGTAAGAACGCGCTCCAACAATCGCGTGGCTTCAGTATGATGGCAGGTTCAGATATTAGACGACTGATAGAATCGCTTATACTTGCGTTTGTGATTATTTTAATTCCCATCGGGATCTATTCTGTTACGTTTATCGAGAGTTTCAACCACTCGCTTTCTCTGTATCTAATGTTGCTGACTGCTTCCTCAGAGCTGTTGATTGTGTTCGGGATTACGAGACGAGTTTCCCGCAAGTCAAGAGAATACATTGAACTGCTCAGTTGATTGACTACTCTTCATCGGCTTCATACTCGCCTGAAGCAGATCTTCTCCTGATGAAAAAGACGCCAACGCCCACCCCAACGGCTACAATTGCTATTACGATGTAAAGAGGGATGAACAAAAGCTCGATCGTCAAGATGCCAAGAATTCCGCTAGGATGGCTTGGGGGCTTGTCCACGATACCTGTCACGATCATCGAGGCTGTCATGACTCGGGAAGAATACCCTGGCGCTGAGATTTCGGCGCTGACCAGAATTCTGGTCAGGTTCGTTTGAGCAACAACCAACGCACTGCTATACCCAGAGGCATTAGTGGAACTCAAAACCGGAGAAATGTGACCAGCAGTGACTGTCCATTGGACAGTTGCGTTTTGCACCGGAAAGTCTCCCGACAATACTTGAAGCGCGATCTTGGAAGTGCCTCCAACCGGAACCGCCGCTGGCGAAGGAGTCATGGTCGCATTCAGTGAGAGAAGTGTACTGTTAATGATCACTTGTCCAAGTTCGAAGCCAGTGGCAAATGCCACAATTTCGATACGTCCAGTTAGGCTGGTCGTAGTCAAAGGAATAGAGGCATAGTTCGAATTGGCGGGAATCGTGACTTGCGAGGGGACTGTTCCTGTGGCGGGATATAGCGACTGCAACGACACGGTCACTGGTACAATTGACTTTTCGGGGTTGCCAGAGGAACCGCGCAGCTGGACGATTAGATTATCGAGAGTCTGATTGTCTGCAATCACAGTGTCAGGGACTGCGAATACTCCGAGTGTCGTAGCAGCTTTAGTGACCAGAGCCAGATTTCCTTGCGTTGTAATAAAATCGGATGCTGTAGCTGTAATTGTTGTATTTCCTGCTAGACCAGTGGTGGTGAAGGTTGCGTATGCGTAAGTCTCCCCGCTTGGTATTACGACAACGCTTTGGACGACCCCGACCGATAGAGTCGAGCTTGTTAGGGTAACGATGGTGTTGCCAATGGCTGGAGACGGGTTGCCAGTTGTCGAGTTTACTGTTTCAACGACTACGCTTTGATGAGTTCCTCCATCTGAGAAAAGTACGGGTGGTGCAAACTGAATTGCTAGGGCATTCGGTGTTGAAGAGGAACCATTTATCGTAGTCATCACCGCATATCCTGGAGCAAGGCTCTCAGCTGAAGCAGTGATTACCGTTTCGCCAGAAGTATTTGTGGCCGAAAATGATGTCTCAGCATAATTTTTGTTCGCCGGAATAGTCAAGGAACTTGACACGTTTCCCACCTGAGTGATGGAGGAGGAAAGCGACACGCTGACACTGTTCGCGAGGTTGACCGGATTCCCAAAGGCGTCAACAGCCTCCACCACAACAGTTGAAGTCATGCCTGTCTGCGCCATAATTTGGTTTGGGCTTAAGAACACCTTGAGAGCAGTAGGTATGCCCCCAAAAGTCTCGGTCTTTAGCGTCAAATTCGCGGTCTGGTATCCCTGCGCGACTGCGTATATCGTAGTTGTCCCAGGCAAAGTCGTT
>JAJYUX010000002.1:0-49527 GCA_021792315.1 archaeon | reverse complement strand
CTGTAGTACAAGTCACCAGCCGGGAAAGTTACGCTAGGCGGCAGAGTTCCGGTCTGAGCATCTGAAGAACTCAGGTACACTGTTACGTCGGAATTTGGAATGACTGCGAGCTTTGTGTTTGGGGCGACGAACTGAATTACAACAGCGTTGTAGCTACCTCCATCAGCAGGTAGAACTTGTGGTTTCGCTGTGATGGTCAATGCGACCCCTGAGGAAGTCGCAGCGCTTGAAGTATGCGAGAAATTCGTTAGCGCAGACGGAAATCCGCAGAGAGCGAAGAGGAGAATGACAACAACTGCTGCGAAATAACGGAACTTGATTCCACTAGCAGAAGATGGATCGCTCAAATGAAAGAATTCATGCTCAAAGTCCTTCCCTCTTATTATAGTGCTTGTGGACTGTACATCCGAATTCGAGTTTCTGATTCCAGTTATTTTGCCAAAGCCCCAAACATATGTAATGCCCTGTTACTAGGGTGCCCAGTACAGAGGTGGAATCCATATTGCGACATAGAGTTCGGAATCAAAAGTTCGTCTTCCTAAACCCTATTATTAGGACGGAAGAATTCTGGGCTCATGAACACAAAAACTCTAAGGATGAAGAACAGCAAGAAGGGAGTCACTCCAGTCATTGCTACAATCATTCTGATCGCAGGAACTCTAGTCTTGGCACTCGTCGTCGGCGCATACACCTTCGGTCTCTTCGGCTCGAACGTGAAGACAGTCACACTCTCGTCAGCAACCCTCTACGGAGGAGTAACGAACAGTACTGACACCACCACCGCAGGATTGGGAACCTCTTACATGACATTCTCCCTTAACAATCCAGGTTCTACCTCGAGCATATCTTCAATAACATTGACAGGTTCGGGTATCAAATCAATCACAATATGGCAGGCTGCCACTGCAACTGTCATTAGCTTCACATCGACAGGATCAAGCAACCAGCTAACTGGTGGTCAAGTCAGTTCATTCACTTACTATCCCTCGTACTACTCAGGGACGGTCGGTACCGGGATGGAGTCTATTACTACAGGCCAAGTCTACAACTACGTCATTGGTTTCGCCAACGGTCAGTCAGTATCAGGATCGCTGATTGCACAATAAGGAACTTACAAGACTACCTTCAAAGGGAACTGATGTTCCCTTCCTCTTCTTTTTTGTTTCCGTTTAGCTGATTATGCTATTTGATTGTGAGATTTACTTGAAAAGGATTACAGGAAACAAGCACAGGCGAGCAAAAAAAGCTGCCAGCGAAGTCATGGGCTCTATTATTCTGATTGGTGTTACACTTTCAATCGGTTTTGCTGCGTGGGCCTGGGCTTCCGGCGCAGCAAGAACTGCGGAAGGCAGTCTCAATAATTCTGTTACCGAGAATTTTGTAATTTTGAATGCAAATTTTAGCTCTACGTCAAATAAGGTGACAGTTTTGATATACAACCCTCAGGCGGGTACCGAATACGTAAGCAATCTCATAATAGCAAATTCAACATCAACTTGGTCATATTCAAACTCCACACTAATCTCCCAATCTCAAACGAAATTTCCTTCGAATTGCGTGCACTGTCTTGAAGTGCAGGGACGCTCTGTCAACATGACCACGATAAATATCGGAAGCTCGGCCGCATTCAAGTCCGGCGTTCTATACATCTTCAAAATCACTGGTGAATATGGCACAGTGGTGCAATACGGTCAAGTGAGGTAAGCGTGTCACATTTTCACAAGTTTAGGAGCGGGAAAAGTGCTCGTTCCAAGAGAGGGATATCCTCAGTCATTGGAGGCATCATGATTCTTGGAATTCTTTTGAGCGTGGGCCTCACGTATTTCATGACCGCGCAGCAAGACTACAAGAATCTTCAGTCCTCTTCGTTGCAGAATATGCAAGAAAATTTCGACGTAAATCTAGCTGTGGCAAGCAACGGTGATCTAAATGTGTCAATAACCAACACAGGTGGAGTCACGGTCACGATACAGAGCATAACTATCGTCAATACCACCTCAGGCGCTACGACATGCAAGATTGGAACAACGGTTCTGAGCTCAACTGTTTGCCTCATTGCCGCACTTCCATCTTCTCTCGATACCAGCTCGCCGGCACTTCCGGTTTCAGCCAATGTCGGACAGAATACCACTAAAATCGACACGGGTGTCAAAGCAGGTTCCAACCATTTTATTGTGAAGGTGACAAGCCAGAGAGGGACTACTCAAACAACAACATATCCTGTCTCGACACCAGACTACGTCATTGCGGCATATCAGGCAGTCGCTGCAGGATTGGGTTCACTTGAGATGGTTTTCAACTCGTTCTATTGGTACCCGTACATCAGCGGTCCTTCATCTGGAACTTGTTCCAATGGTGATGGGGGGATTCAGTCATGTTCAGGCGGAGCGTGGAAATTCGACATTAATCATCCGAATTGGGGTTCGGTCTCGGTATACAACAATCCCATATTGTTTTCTGTTCAGATATTGAATAATGATCCCAACGCAGCAACAGTGGAGCTTAATGCTCATACAAACCTCTGGGTATACCAGTCATGTTCGTCTGGATGTGGTTCGCAACCTCTTCCGGCTTTCTATATTATGAACACCAACTCCAGCGGTTACATTACAAGCACAACAACGGGCTCATTCAAACAAATCGTGGTTCCGTTCAATCAATCGGTAACCATTTACTTTGGTTCGCTGAATGACTTGACCACTGGAAACTATGCCGCGACGACGTCGAAGACCACCGGACTACCTTCCACAGGTGTTTACAACGTATTCATGTTGATGGATGGCACAAAGATTCAACCGACTGGCGTGGTACTCTATCAACAGAACATTCCATTTTCAGCCACATTTGCCTCCGACAATGTTGGGACTTTTGCAGAATCGCCGCTCACCTGCAATCCCAACACGCTAATCACATTCCATTTGCAAATCTCAAATTCCATATACTCTGCAAATTATGGAATTAACGAGATTGTGTTTGATGCGTCCGCTTTCTCTGGCATCAGCGTCTCAAACAATCCTTCGGGATGGTCAAGCTCGATAAGCTCTGGGGTTATAACATGGACTGCCTCCTCCAATTTGATTACGAGAGGCAATTCGCTCAACTTCACATGGAGCGGGACATCGCCCAACGTACTTGGTTACCAGGCCGCCTTTCCATTCCAGACTTATTGGTCGGGCGGAATTATAACTAGCCAGGCTGATGCTGAAGGGTGTTACGTCTAGTATAATCCGAATCTTTTTCGCGGGATGGTTCTATGATTCAAGGAAACAAGCTGAGCTTAAACATAGAAGCTGCCGTAACAAAGGCACTTCAAGAATGCTCGGAAGATGAGATAGCTCTGGACTGCATGGCGCAGTGGGCATCAAATCCGGTGAGCAAGAAAGCAGGCTACGGAATAGAGGAAAACTATCCCATAATACTACTGAATCTTTGCGGACGCTTCAACATATCTTCTGTTATTGCAACAGAATATGTTCGTCGACTAAGAGAGTATAGTACTCAATTCATGTTGTTGGGGGGAGATGTAGATTATCTTCGCGAAAAAGTCCTTGAGGAGCTGAGGGGAGAAGCCGGGAAGAAATGGCGGCAAGGTTCCATGAAAAGGTTCGCCAGCTCCTCCATGGAGATAAAGAGGTTGAGTTATCTGCTTCACTTCCTAATCCGTCGAGGATTCGAAGTAAAGATAATCGAGAGTTCGTTAGACCAGATTCAAGCATTCTACTGCGCAGCTTTTGAGAAACCGTTTCCATTTAACGATCTTGCAGAGGAGCTAATAAACTCAGGAGTTGTGAATCGAATGCAGCATACCACTGACGATTATCGCAAACAGACTGCAAACGTGGTCAGCCCGTTCTTTTCAATGAGCCATCTTAGATTCAATGCGAGTGAGCTCAAAGTTCAGGAAGATTCGAAGGATCTTATAAAACACCTTCTTGACAAGAAACAGTTTGCCCAACTGACGCTTGTAGACGAAATCTGCAGCGAAAACTTCGGAATAATGGAATGCCAGACTGAACAGAAGAATTTGTTACAAGAAAAGAAAATGTTTGGTCATTACTCAAACAATATTGCAATTTCTCCATTTCTTCTAGAGGAAATCAGAAATAACGTTAGGTCCTTCAAGAAGCAGAGATTGGAAGAGTATGAGTGGCGCGTTGATAGTTATATCTCTAAACTAATCAGCGATACGTGGCCAGAAGGAAAAATAGATTATTTCAAAATGAAACATGAGCAGGCTCTGTGGCGTATAGACAATGGCACAAACCCAAAAGTATTCGTTTATCTTGCACTATGGGTTAACGATACCGAGTTCGGCCATGTAATCTCCAAAATGGATATTCCAAGGTCCTCGACTTTGATCTTAGTCCTACTAAATCAAACAGCTGAATCTGCGAGGTCGGTTATAATGGGGAAGACTCGAGACTGTGGCGAGATTTCGATGATTTACCCCATCAATCAGAAAGAATCACGAGTCGAAACATTGGCAGGTTCAATATCCCCATACTCGACGAAGTTAATTCAGACGCTCACAAAGTCGCTGAATCTCTCCGACTCTAACAAGTCGTCTTCCAAGAACGCTTCAGTCCAGGCAGAGATCGGTGTTTCAGCTCAATTTGGAACCAGACTCGAAAGTCCCAAAGTACTGCTAGGAAGGCAGAGCGCCCGAGAAATTTACTGGTCGCCTTCAAGAGAGATAAACCAGAATATCGCGATCTTTGGGGATGCTAAGAGTGGAAAAACAGAGACCATCAAGAGAATTCTCGTTGGGTTGAAAAAGAGCAATGTTCCGTTCTTGGTTATCGATTGTTCTGGTGAATATCTGCTCAAAGATCAATCATTTTCCGAGTTCGGATCTGTGGTTCAAGCAAACGACATTTCGGTAAATCCTCTCGAACTGGATGATGCAAATTCTGTGAGAGAACAAGTGTACAGTGTGTTGGACAGCTTTGCTTCCATTTTCGACCTCTCTGAAGATGAAATAATTAGTTTGAGATACGCGATTGGAAGCAGTTACTCTTCAACAGGCATATTGGAGGACAATAAGCACACCTGGACCAAAACTCCGCCCACCCTTCTAGATGTTCGCGGAGTTCTCGAGCATACGATGCAGGAAGGAGAAGGCCGTGAAAAGAATGCGGCAAAGGGAGTAATGCAAAAGATTGGCGAATTGCTAGGAAACCCACTTTTTGCTAAACCAAGAACGGGTTTTCCGTTTGAGAGACTTGTGACCGGGCCTGTAGTCGTGAACTTGAGCGGGTTCTCAAACCCAATGCTCAAATCAGCCGCGGCCGAGTTTCTCTTACAGAAGATTCCGTCTTTCGCGAGCAACGAATCTGGAGAATTAAAGCTGTTCATCGCGGTGGATGGATTGCCGAGATTGATGCGAAGTCGCTCTCAATCTCTCAGACTACTGAGAGAGGCAAGACGACGTGGTCTCGGGATAATTTACTCAAATCAGAGCCACGTTGATCTGCCTGAGCTAGCATTCAGCAACACGGCATCTATGCTGACATTGCGTCTCTCGGACTCGAAAAGTGCAAATCTTCTGGCGGAGCGGTTCTTGATGAAGGATCATGGCCTCTTGAACAAGGGCCTCGGTGAAAAATTCTCAGCTGTTTTGAAAATCGCGAGCCAACCTGACTACATAAAATTCAGCGCGCTCCCTTATTTTCAGAATGAATGAGAGAGCATAGTCAACGAGACTTCTTTCAATTGAGAGTTACTTCGTGGCGATTCTGTCTCAACTTTGAGAATTGACTTTTGCAGATCCTTCTACATGAGATTGTTTCTCGGCACTTTAATATAACAATCTGACAAATGCGATTTTCGTGGTAGCAGTTCTAACTATGTCTATGAATGATGCAAATTTGGAGCAACCCAGATTCAGAAGATCTAGACTCGAAACAATCTACGACATTCTCGCAGCGATCGCGGCTGGGACTGACAAACCCACGCACATCATGTACAAGGCGAATCTCTCATGGAGAATACTTCAGCAGTACTTCAGATCGCTTGAATCTCAGGGTGTTATTGCACTGACTAACGATCAGGGAAGGCGGGCTTACACACTTACTGAGAAGGGATTCAACCTCTTGGCGCAGTTCAAGGTTGTCCGAGAGAGTCTCTTGCTTCAGAATGTTTGATGACTAATCAGTCTCATGATGTGGGCTCTCGCACTCGGTACTGAATGCAAATTGAATGCAGGCCAGCGTATAATGAATGTATCGTGGGTCGATACGGCCTCATTCTGTTGTAACTTCTTTGCTTCTTTGTGGAAAATGGCATAATTGCCTATTACTATCGGTCAGTTCCCTGATTCTTAACAGGTAACTGAAGAATGAAGTCATACATAACAACGGCGGTCACGGTATTAGCAGTTCTCGTGCTAGCAAGCGGAGGATTACTGGTAACGCACGCAGCAACAACTCAATCTTTGTCGATGAACTTGACGGGAGGAGTAGTCAATGCAGGCGAACAACAATACAACATTCAGCAAAGTGGTTTCGCGGGAGGGTTGCTGGGAACCGATCAGTTCGGAGGTGTCCTGACCTATACACTCAATGCTGACGTAAAGGGCATCACGACACACGGGTCTGCTTCGTTCCAGCTCGTCGGTCTGGATGCAAATAATCTACCAGTCATCATCTCTGGCATGATCCCCATAACCGGAAACTTGCCAGCTATTTGTCTTCCAAGTGGGACTATGCCGGTAATCATAGCAACCAACATACACAAGCCACAGTGTCTATTACAGGGCACGAGCGAAGTTCCATTCTTTTTCCTAGGAACTGGACAGGTCCAGATCAGTGTGGGCGGTGTTTCAACGAAAGCGACAATACCAATGGCATTCGAGTCTGCATACTTTGATCCATTTAGAGGTCTAATAGTCTTCGGCTCTGCCGACATCCTAACGGGCACCACAGCTCCTAGTCTCTCCATAGTCACAACATATAATGTTGCGACAATCGACTGGAGCAATGGCGTTGAGGCAGGTTACTTCACCGGAGCCGTTGGAACCACTTCAATTGTAGGATCATTCCAGCAAGTCGCGTCTGAACACGAAGATCTAGTAGCGGGCACAGCCACAGACTCTGGTACGATTACTTTCTCAGGTGTAACTGATCTCTCTGGAAATGCAATCAGCTACATGGATGGAAGCGGCACATATTCAGGAACTTCGTACATTCCGACAACTGGTTCGACTCCATGCCTAGGAGGGGTACCATACTGCACTGAAACAGGTTTCCAAAGCAGTGGGTCATTTCAAGTCACCAGCGGCCACGGACATAACACAGCCTCTATTGTAGGTGGTTATGATACTACGTGGTCTGTTCCGGCATTCATGTTCACCAGCATTGTGAAAGGTACAGTCACCCAGTAATCAGAGTCTTTGGAACTGCGACGGACGAAATTAGAGGCGCAAAGCCTCTTTCCCTTTCTATTTTTATTTTGATCGTATTTTTTCCTGTCACGATATTTCGAATGCTAGAACCGAAGTTCGACAAACGGCAAACGGAATTCGCCTTGAAATTTAGGTAATTTGTGGGGGCTTAATGCTCGCGGAGGCCTTGAGAACACCATGTCTACTATTTGCGGAGCTTCCTCAACGCGAGAATGCACACGAAGATGACGGGAACGTAGGCTATGATGGCATAGAGTGCGCTTAGTGCCGTGGTCTTGAAGTACCCGATCGGGCTACCGCTGGCAAGGATGATCAAGGCTAGGACGAGTATGAGTAGATCCACGTAGATGGCAGTCTTGATACCCTTCTTGCGTCCTCCGACAAATCTCTCCTCCGCCATGTCTAGCCCACCACCAGCATATGCGATAGGATTGCGAGACCGTCCTGCATTATTGTCAGCACTATTGTGACGAAAAAGTTCGTGACGATTATTCTGAACGCAAACCTCGCTATCTTCACGCCGAGTGAAGAACGCGATGGAAGGAAAAAGCGCTCGATCCTTCCCAAGATGAACATCGGCCGGTTGTCAAGAATAGTATAGTCGAATATCAGGTAATAGAAGAAGACGACCATGAACCAACCCACCCAGTTGTGAAGGGGGACACCAAGAACATAGATGGATGGAATGAGCCACTCCCACAGCTTGCTGGCCACAGCGATCGGATCGATGATGATGTCCATGTTCACCGCCAGAAGCCCAGCAATTGCAGCTTGGAGAACTGAACTCTTTCCTGGGAGGAGAACCTCGCGAATGATGATGAAGAGCGAGAGGGCCACCACTCCCCAAGCCAGCTCGATCCACAGAGGAGCCAAGCCTAGCCAGAAAAAATATCCTTGGAACCAGCTGCCGAACATCCCTTTGTAGGCGTAGTAGTTGTAGGAACCCTGTAGAACGCTCAGGTTCTCCAGCAGCCCTGACCAGAGCACTGCGCCGAGAAGAAAAAAGATGGTCTTCTCTTTCCCGTAGGTCTTCACGCCGGCATAAGCTATTGCGGCCGTTAGGAGGATTGTCCCAAACTCAGCTATTATTGGTGTGGCGATGTTCATTGGCGGGCGACTGCCGCGAAACTGTCAATCAAGTTATGGCAGATAACTTTTGCTCTGCGAAGGCTTTTGCTATTACGCAAGAAGAGTTTTTGCAAAATGGCAAGAAAGACCTTATCGTAGTCGTCCTAAAGTACAGCATGTGCTAATGGCGATTCTGCCTTGAACGGATCGAGACACCCTGACTTGCCCGGCGCAAGTTGATGCAAGTGAAGGTAATCCGCGCTCTCGGCATCTTCACCACGATAATAGGGTTGCTAATTATGATTCTCTCAGGTGTCGAACTTATACTGGTTCCTCAAGACTTGGCTCTACTGGCGGTGATGGGTGTTGGGTTTGCTTGCATCTTCGGCGGCATGTATGTGGCATTCATGGATTAGAGCTGGTTCTGTGCTAGCGCTACAACCAAATGTGGTGGTGCAGTTTATGCCGTCATAATCGCAAACGTTGGTACGAGTTCTATTGTGGGATCATTCTCACTGACTTCTGTCGACACTACGAACAGCCTAGCAGGTGATTCGATTACAGTGACTGTTGTATCAGCTGATGGCGGAACCGCAATTTCCGTGACGCAGACTACAGCATGAGCTTTGTATTGATTTTATTGCGACGGCGTTCAATTCCAGAAATGCAAAAATCATCTGGCTGAATAGATATGAAGCTCCTACGCGTAATCTCAGATTGAGGCCCGAAACGGCACAATTTCTGTCGCTCGACGAATTTCATCGCTTGATGTTACCCACAAAACTCATCGAGCCCAGGCCAATGGACAGAAACATGTCTGTCTATTTATTCCATGGATTTCTTATTCCTCGGAATGAGCATGATCGCATGCATCGTCATTCGCTATATCACGCGTCGTTATGATCTTAGAAATCGGTACCAAGCATTACTGATCAAAGTTACAGAGGCTTCATTAGTTTCCTCTTTCCATATTAAGAGACAATTTGCCTCAAGAATCTCAGGCGCAGAGGACGAAGGAAACACCCGCAGCTAGCCTAACCTTGGCACCTCCAGCGCCCATTTCCGAGACGAAACAACAAGTAAACTCCGAGGTCAAATCTCCAGTAATTACACAATTTGCAGTAAGCAGCATAGTTCATGAGAAGCTACAGGAAGAGATCTTTGGAAGGATTGCAAAGAATCTGAAATGGATCGAGATTTTACAGAGAGTTGCTCTAGACGCCCTAAAATTGAAGGGAAAGGGGAACCGTTTGCAAACTGATGATGTGTGTGAACTGCTTCTCGAGAGAATTCGATATGCAGAGCAGTCAGTTTCTGTTGCGTTTGTTCCGATTCTGACTTCGCTTTATCCGCACAAGTACGAGATCAGTGAAATATTCTCAAAGTACGTCGCAGCTTCTTATGAGCTCGCAAAGGGTACGGGCGCAACCGCCCTAGTTACTGAGGAGCTCTGGGAAGAGACTCTGCCAGATGACGGTCTTGGCGAGTATGCTGATTCAGAGAAACGCGTCGTGGAGATACTGATTCCGAAGAAGGATGAGACCACTCAGGACTTTTCTTTTCTCGCGCGGCACGCGTACGTTGCCGCGAGGAACCTCTGCGCGAACGTTGAAGAGCTCGGTACCCAATTCAAAGAGGAGTCATACGTTGCCTCGTTCGTGGGTCTTCTCTCAAACAGAATACTCCAGATCGAAGACGCAGCGTCAAGTCTTTACAAGTTACTAATCAAGAGCCCTGATACAAAGGAGGCGACTCTCACTCAGAAATCTGAACGCAAAGAAAGATCAGAACGCAGAGAGAGATCGATTGACACACTTCTAGCGCTGAAGACAGGAAAGGCTCCAGAACGAGTTTCTGAGAAGAAATTTACTTGGAGCTCCAAGGTAATGCTCACCGCTCCCGAAGTCAGTGTCTCTGACACTCTCTGAGATTCTACGAAGCAATACGGCCACTCATACCCGAACTCGGATTATAACACTCCACTTGCTGAGCGATTCCCTGTCGATCTAATGTTAGGAATTCGTAAGGATATTCCATTAGAGAATACTGACTCGTGATCACATTGAAGAATGATGAGACTTTCTGAGGGCAGCTTAATATATTTCTTCGAAGGCTCTTATTATTCCTCTCAGCAATGCAGAGATGGGAGCTCCTATCTCAAGCTAATTAGCCAAATAATTCATTAGTTAGGGCAAGGTCGATTTCAATTCAGTATGGGGGTGACCATACAACGATACTTTTTAGGGCTTCCCGATTTCTTCCTTGTTGTAGTTCATTTCTCGAATGAGATTTTGTCAACCTCATTCTCTCATGTTATCCAAGCACGTTAATATATCAACATACTACCGGTATACTTGGTAACTGAATGGATGCAGCGAAACAAGTTCGTGCGCCTCAAGAGAAGGCAAGCAATCTCACCAATAGTTGCGACGTTACTTTTGATCCTTATCGCTATAGCAACCGGGGTCATTTTGTATTCCTACGTGTTAGGATTCTTGGCAAACTCGACTCAGAACACTGGATTTGGCCAGAGTACAATTTCGATTCCCAACTCTTGTCTGAGCACAACTACGCACTGCCAAGGCACCAATTATCTTTTCGTTATACAGAACTTGGGTTCAGAAACTATCGCAGCTGGAACTCTTCAGGTGTATCTCACTGACATTGCCACTGGTGCAACTGCGACTCTTTCATTACCATACCAGAGCACTGCACCAGGCGGGTCGATAACCGAAACTGGTTCGTATCCCACGTTTTCAGGAACAGCTCCTAATGCAGGAGACACTATCACGGTCAAGATTGTGATGTCTGACGGTGGGGCTGCATCTTCATCGTTAAAGTTGCTCTCCTAAACTGCAAATTCTAGATCTCGGCTTCTGATGTTCACTTTCTAGGAAGAACGAAAGCTCTTAACGCAAGAAGATATTGTGATTGAAAATCTCTCTCAAGAGTTCTGATGACGCAAATGGGGATCAGACATCGCTTTTCTCCCCGGTAACTTTGTGGGTTCTTGCTCCTCTCTGGATAAGCTCTTTCCATTTGTCGCATTCTAACTTCAGGTCTATCTCCGCCTTCTCGGCTGGCGTCCTTCCCTCTAGTGCTTGGTGAGGTCTGAGATAGTTGTAGTAAATGCGGTTTGATTCAAGCATCCTTGAAGAACTGTCATCGTTATTCATTCCACGCATGACTTTAGTTCTCTCCCTCTCAGTTCCGTTGAGCCTTTCGAGAACGTTGTTGTTCGTGCCTTCCCTGATGTTCTTGAGCTTGACATGCTCGGTTCTCGGCTTTGGGAAGTGTAGAACTCCCTTGTGATTGCCTCGTTGTAAGCTTGGAGCTTATCAGTTACAATGAAGTCGGGATCTTATCCGTTAGCTAGCCTGTCTGTTCATTGAAAATGAAGACATTTCCTCGAGACGTGACGAACACCAATGTCATCGACCCGCTTGTCCAAGTGTATCCGAGTTGAGTCGTGACCGTTTGTAGAGGATTTATGACGGGATTGTAAGTTACTGTAGACTTGAAAGTGCCATTGTAGAACATGATTCCTGATCCGTTTATGTAACTGTGACCGTTGCTGTCTATGATCGTTAGCGCAGCTATTGTGAGCGGCTGCGGGCCTATGTTGCTAACAGAAACTGTGAAAGCAGAATTTGAGGTGAAAGAGATCCCTACATTAAACCCGCTGCCTCCTGTCTGTCCAATCGCACTGACGTCAGTTTCCATTTCGTGGACGCCAGCGGGAAGTCCTGTAACCGGCCGGATGCTGTAAACGCGCAGTTCAACATGGCCAGCACTCGACACCAAATTCTGCGCGCTGAACTGACCAGTGTTAGTTACGTTGACCGTGAGCGAAACGGTAGTGGGCGTTTGAGACACACTCGAAGTGGAAAATAGATCCCATGCGTTCAGGACCCAGTCGTAAATGTAGACGGACTGCAGAACCCCGGTCACATTTGAGAAAGTCGTGACGCTGAAAGAGAGAGTCTTCACGCTCAACTGTGTTTGCGAAACAACGAACGTGTAGTACCAATCGGATGAGAGAGAGGAATACGAGTAAGACAGACCGATATCGTCGTAATTTCCATAGAATCTTGCAGCGGCAGAGGTGCAGCTAGCGCTTTTGAAGTTAATCGTAGACACAATAACTAGTGCGTAATAGCCCTTATCGACAAAAACCTTTGAAAGCGCAGTGCCGTTCGCCAAGTTTGAAAGCGCGGTATTACCACGAAGGTAAATCCAATTTTGATCCCCGTTGTCCGTGACTGAGGTTACAAGATAGTTCTTCCCGGAATCTGGAAACCCGGTTGATTGATCCACAATGTAGATGCTAAAATCAACTCCATTGGTCGGGACAAGGCAAGTTGCTATTTCGTTTGCCGCTGGCATAAAGTAAGCAAAGCTCAAGATAGCATTTGAAATTGATCCCACGCCAGTTGATGTGGGATCTACAAAGAATCTCGTTGAGAGATTACCACTGACCGAACTGGAGCGTACAAATGTTGCTCCAATGAACAACGAGCCGACACCAGAGCCAGGAACTCCGTTTCCTTCTATCGGGTCAAAACCGCCTATGACCTGGTTACTTGTAGTGTAAAACGTCCACCCCGCCGCGCTGTTCGTTATGTTCATGTTTGAAACTGCCTCTTGCGATCCAGGTGTTGGAGAGGAAGTTGACGTTGAAGTGACATTGAACGGAGTAAACGCTGGTTCTACAGTTCCAGTAGTGTATGCTCCTCCATTTGCATTGCCAGTGCCGCAAACGCTAGGTTGGGCGCACCACCAAGAACTACCATATCTGAATCCGCTTCCAGTAGTCATTGCCAAGCCGCAAATCTGAGTCACACCACTAACGCAGCCGTCTCCTGCGTTCGAACCAGAAGCTGAAACGTAACTCTGGCTAGCGCTATAGGTCTGAGACCCACCGAACTGAACACTTGAAAGACTCAATTTCTCTTGATTTCTCAAAACGTCGAGCTGAGCAGCACTGTTTTGTGCTTGGTTCAGCGAATTCTGCATGTCTGAGATAAGAATGATTGAGGCTATTCCCAGGACAATGACGGCAAGTACGAATATCCCACCTATGACTGAAGAAACGCCTCGCTTCTTTGTTTTCCTATGTACACATATCCACTTTACAAAAAACGATGACATTCTCTACGCGCTCCAAATGCCAGTGAAGGTGGATCCTGAGTCAGAGACAAGCGTAATCTGGTAATTTTGACCCGACGAGTATGCGTATCCAAAAGTTATCGTGGCCTGATTCCCTGGAGCGATGGTAACTCCGTTTGGATAACTTACAGTGAAATTATTTTGAGGAGTTGGCAACTCGGTGAGGTTTGCATAGATTGTGACTATGTGAACGTAAACATTGCCATAATTGATCATATGCAATTGTACAGTTCTAGATCCGCCAACACTGTGAAACCAGACATCGTATATGGATAGGCGTTCTTGGACTTGTTGGCTTGCAAGAGATATGTTGTTTGACTGGTTCATGATGCCAATTGATACGCTGCCGGTCGCAATCGTAAACAGTGTTACTCCGATTGCAATCGTAGCTACAAGAATAACGAGAGTACCAATAATCTCGGCCACCGCTGATTTTCTGTGCCGAGTACGGAATAACATGAAGAACTAGGTTGCTTCGGAATATATATAGCTGGTTGTAATTGCAAGTTTCGTTTCCAGTTTCCTTCACAGTAGAACCGGTTGTGACAACAAGTGAATCCATGTTCTCCATCCACCACTTCGTGGAAATGAGAAGTCGTGGGTCCTACTTTGAGACCCACCATCTTACTCAGTGCAGTAAGTTCGAACTCATTAACAATGACACAATCCGCCAATGGAATAACACTAGGCACCCATGGCAGTATCAGTGAAGCATTTAGAATGGAGAACGCATCAAGGCTTATGGCATGTTTGAGCGCCTGCCGGGCGCACCTGTGTCAGATCTCACACTGGACAACAACATCCTGCTTCATGACGCCTTCTCCCGAAAGATTGGGGCACTTGAGAAGTTTGCTGGCCCCAGCATGCACAATTACATATTGATCGCGACCATCGACCAAAATAAATGTACGTCCTCTTACCGCGTTATCCGCGCAGCGAATAAGTCGAGTCGGTATCACTTCCTGCTCAAGGAACTGCATTATTCCTTTACCTTCTCCGTCCTTCCCAACTGCGCGCGCGAGCAACACGGTTAAGTCTTCTCGCCGCCACCGCTTGATTGAGATAGCCGAGGAGCAGGTATTGAGAATTGAACTAGAATTGTTGCAAAATCACAATCATAACGAAAATCACACCCTGAATTCGCTCTTCCTCCCTTCTCCTCTCACCTTGCGGATGAATTGTTCCTCTTCCGATCAAATTGATCTAGTCTATCAGCTTGGAATCACTCTCTTCGGCCTATTGGCAGGCGTAGCTTATGGAATGTTCGACGCTTGGATTGTAATTTGGCAGAGGGATCTGATCTCCAATGCATTTCACAGAACAAGTGGATTCCTTCGGCAGATCGGCCCGGCCAAGCGCAAAACCGCAGTTACGCTGATCGTCCAATAGAAAGTCTCTTTCTACTCTCAGTCGAGTCCAAGTACTACAATTCGAAGGACGCACTTATTCGTCCCGCCGAGTGTTCTGTAAAAGTGACTCAGTATCTCTAGTTCCGGACTCGAATCATTCTAGCGATGGAGCTTGATTTCTCAGGTGCAAAGTTGCATTCTATGCCAGTCAGGACAACCATGACTCGCACCTTGCCTCGTAGCGTGGGGTCCACTCTCGCACCCCAGACAACCCTTGCCTTGGTGGGCAGCGATCTGGTAACGATTTCTCCAGCCTGCGTTACCTCATCAAGCTTAATGTCTTCACCACCTGAAACGTGGATCAGCACACCGAATGCCTTGGAAGCGTCTTTGATGTCGAGGAGCTGAGCATTCAAAGCATCTTGCACTGCTTTCTCGACTCTGCGCTCACCGGAAGCCTCTCCGACTCCGATGGCTGCGACACCCCTCTTCTCCATTATAGCTCGGAGATCGGCAAAGTCTATATTGATCAGACTTGCGGTGGTTATAGTCTCGGTAATTCCCTTTACAAATTCGCCCACGAGTTCGTTTGCAACACCCAAAGCTTCCTTGAGTGGGAGGTTACCCGCATACTTTGCAAGCTTGTTGTTGTCGATCACAACGACCGTATCACAGTGCCACTTTAGTTTCTGCAGACCGTCCTTCGCGCTGTTAAATCGGAATCGTTCAACGGCGAACGGAAGTGTGACGACGCCAATCATCAACGCACCAGTGGATCTCAGCTCACTTGCAATGACGTGCGATGCTCCCGTTCCAGTTCCACCGCCAAGGCCTGCTGCGACGTAAATTATGTTAGAACCTGCAACATCTTTCCTTATCTGGTGAATTGACTCCATTGCCGCTTTGGCACCTTTGTCAGCATAACCGCCGGCACCCATTCCTCGAGTTGTCTTTTCACCCAGAAGCACTCTGCGATCAGCTTTGATAATATTCAAGTGAACCGCATCAGTGTTCGCGGCGATCAGCTTGGCTCCGGATACTCCACCCCTCTTGTCCTTCACCCAAGAAACAATGTTGCATCCTGCTCCTCCGACTCCAATAACTGCGACCTGCGGCCTGGAAGCTCGGACTATTGCTAGAATCTTCTCACTTTCTGTCATTTCATCCATTTTCGAGAGCGTGTCTTGATCATACATTGACAAACTGGAAATACCTGGAGGTTAAAATGCTAGGCGATAATTAAATCGGTTATGAACTCTAATCTAGAATTGCTAAGAAGTAGCAGTGATCTATTTTGCTAGTGATGCCGCCACTAAAATTAACTAATCTTAGGCTTCTACCTTTCGAGTCCGTGGGCGGTTTTTAGATGCCTTAGGTAGAATCTCTCGTCCCTCGGACTTAGATCGAATTCACCCATCGTATCGATCAGGACAAATTCACAAAGTATGCATCGAGCAATCTTTTGCTTGACTTACTTTGACGCTGGAGTGAGGACGAAATTCTGTCATTCATCCGTTGAACCTCCAAGTTCTTGCTTAAACAAGAGTGTGAACAACTTGAGAACCAATCCGTTGAAGTTTCTCAACAAATCTGTGTTATCGAATTGCAAGCAGGGTTTTCGGTCGGTACTGGTGTTCTATTTCACCAAACGCAGACACGACTCTCGATAGACAGCAGTATGTTCAAACTGCAATCTTGGTAATCTGGAATTTTGTCGGACTGCGCTTTTGATTTTCAGAGAAATAGAAAGTGCACAAACCGCTTTGCGATTCTAATATCCCCTGCGCGATCGTCAAGACTCTTCCAATCTTAGAGTTTGCCAATGATCCGAGTATGCCTTGAAATCGATTGTCAGTTAGGCAGACCAGGGGAGAATGTGAACGCCTTCCTGCGAGAAAGCTACAGAATGGTACTTTCTGCTATGGTCGCAGCCCCTTAGTTTCCTAATAAGAAATCGGGTCTTCAATTCCATTGCCTCGCTGACATAGCTTTCAAGCTGGAAAATTCCATCTGCTACAAACTCCTCAACGCCTGTGGGAAGGATGCCTCTGTTGTCGTCCATTTTGCTTATTGTCATCATTGTCATAACTCCTTCTCGTTTGAGCGTCTTGTAGACTAGGTGCATGAGGAATCTGTAGTCAAACTTGTCCTTGGCGCCTGTAAGGAATGCAGTGAGAGAATCCACAACCAAACGTTTGCCATGGATCTTATCGAGGGCAGTCAGAAGCACCTCCATATTCGAACCCATTCCCTGACCCTCAAGGATTTCTAGGTCCAGAACCTGCATCTTACCTTCCTTCTCTAGACTTTCGATGTCCATGCCAAACCTCAGCATGTTTCTCTTGAGGCTGTCAGAGTCCTCCTCGAAGGTGGCAAACACTGCCGGCTCGTTCAGAAGCATCGCTCCATTGTACGCAAACTGGCATGTGAAAGTGGTTTTGCCCGCACCAACTCCGCCTGACAAGAGCACAAAATCACCCCTCTGTAGGCCTCCTTGAATCAAGGGATCAAGTCCGGGAATCGCAGTCGGGACCCTGGGGGTCTGACTCGGTTTCGCCGCTTTCTCAAATGTGGGAAATGCTTGCTTCTTTGCTTCCAAATATTCTCAGTCCTGGTATAATTTCGGAGATGTGCGAGTGGATAGTTATTCTATTTGTCGATTTTCTATAAGAAAAGTCTCCAAAAGAGGTCAAAATGGCAACACGCGGCATCCCAGTATCGTACTCCGATATATCAATAACCTGTGCGGGATCTAGATATAGCCTTCACTTGCATTTTATACACGCTTTTTAGTTTAATACCGTCATCCTTTCTTGTCTGAATCTCGAATGATCTCGCGCAACACAGAGTATCTTCTGATTGAGACAATCAGACAGGTAGGGGTCTCTAATTATTCTCTGATCGCGCGATTGACTGGATTATCAGCCGAGACTGTGCGTTACAAGGTAAACAAGCAACTGTCGAAAATGGGTTTGGGGATACTTGTCAACATTGACTATGCCCAGCTCGGATTTTCAATGGGACTATTGACGGTCAAACCCAACCCCAACGCAGACAAGTCATGGCTGGATAGTGCGACCTACCTAATGCTCGAGAGCAAGGGAATGGGTGTGGAGAAGTATGTCTGCCTCTACGCGATTCCTTACCGTTTCAAAAAGAAATACATCGACTCAATAACTGAGCTACAGAAGCTAGGGCTGATTGAAAGTTTTGATTCGCAGGAGATTTCTTGGATACGCTATCCTCCGATGCGTTCAGAGTTCTTTGACCTAGACACTGGCAAGTGGAACGTCGACTGGAAGAGGGTTGACCTAACTACTTCTGAAATGGGGCCGACTTCCCATCTGGTTAACCAGGACGCGAAGGTAGATTACGTCGACACTAAGATTCTAAAGTTCATGCAGGAAGATCCGACGATCAGCCCTGCGAAGATTGCTTCGAGATTAGGTGCCAATGCAAGAACCGTGAGGTATCATTATGCAGAACACGTACAGAAGGGACGGTTGATACTCGGAAACAACGTGCGCTGGATCAAAGGAATTACTCCGGGAAAAGCTCCTGAAATAATGCAAATTGTTGCAATGTTCCGTAATCTGGAACAGGAGGAACTAACTTCTGTCAGAAAGCTGTGCAACAAGATCCCGTTTACTCTGATTGAAGCTGCCTTTGAGAATAGGGGTTACTTTGCTTTCTTGGATATTCCACTGGAGTATTTCCATGAAACAATGTCTTACATCGATAGAAACACATCGTCGTACAACAACAAGAAGGAGATTGTCATTTTAGACCCAACAAAGACCCAATTCCTGAATTTGCCTGATGAGCTCTATGATAAGGAAAGAGGTTGGCGGTTGATGCCCATAGCAGCGAGGCAAACCGTTGCAGCGGACGAAGACGTCTAGATGCGCTTTCTTCCCTTCGCAGGGTTTAGTAGAAGGTTAGTCCACTCCTTTCCACAAGTTACGCAGCGGTAGCGGGCGATCACACCGTTTTCTCCGAACTGATCATAATGTTCCAAAGACCATCTGTGGGTTCCTATAGCTTTCTGCAGCTCCTGAGGATTCTTGAGGTCAAAAGACTGTTCGTCTAGGCACGACATAAAATAATCTAGTTGAATTGCTCATATTAACGTAGTTTGTTAAATCTGCAACAATATTCAGGGTTCATTTAGCGAGAATGCCAAAACCGGAGACTTAGCTTCGAACTCAGACCGCAGCAGAAGCGGGAACACTTTTGTGTTAACTCCGGTACTGCACGTAATAGTAGCTCGATCGGGCATATCATCGACTACGACTGTGACCTCTTTAACAACCCGCACAGAAACAACAACGACTTTGTCAACAGTCACGGCAACATCCCCCAGCTACTCGACAACGAGTTCCGGCACCTCAACTTCGTCAACAAACACTTCAAGCACTAGCTCAAGTTCCTAGCGCGAAATCTTGAGGCAAACACCCCCACCACATTAGTTTTGAACTCGTTTCGTGTGAAACAACTAGCTAGAGCACAGAGAAACTATTCCGCTTTACCAAAAACGATTATTAGCCGACTCTTGTTCACTTCCAGCACAGATCTATATGAGCAATGCATCCATGGGACTGTCAAAGTGCCCGCGCTGCGGCTCGGAGATATCCAAAGAAAAAGCAAACGTAGTCACCACGAAGAAAAAAACGATGTATTTCTGCGACAAGTGTTTCAATTCAGTCTTCAAATTCGACGAGAATATGAAGACGATTAACATGCTCTGGGAAGACAGTGGACGTAAGTTCCCATTGATTGTCAGGAGCAACAACTGGCACAAATCCTCGTACATGAAGATAAAGGACTATCGAGCAGTGGATTCTCCCAGTGGTAAGAAAAAACAGGCTTTCATTGGAGATATGTATCTCAGGGGTGAGCTGAAAGAGCAGGATAGACCAGTAGGAAAATCAAATCACTTTCTGTGGTTTGCCTGGAGCGAAGACCTCGCCCAGAAATACAAGGAAGAACCAAGGCCTGAAAGCTAGTCTTTTTCTTGTGCGTGAGCTCAGAATTCCACGTCTCCATCGTTTAGGCTAATCGAGCAGTTGGTCGAACTGCTTTTCAGTCGGTTTAAGGTCGTTTAATTAGACGATATGGCGGAAATTTCGAAGATGGGGAAAGCTGCAGACAATATTATTGTCCACGGCATGGTTCAAAGAGTTGGATTTCGAAGATTTACCGAAAGTTTAGCAAGAAAGTGCAAACTGACAGGATACGTCCAGAATTGCAATGATTGAACAGTGAAGCTATTTGTCCAAGACGATGCGGAAGCAATAATCCATTTTGTGAATGGGATAAGAAAAGCCCCTCCACCGATCGAAGTGGACGACATCATTACGAAAAAGGCAAAACCGATTCCTTCTATGAAATACTTCAAGATAAAGCCCGGGCCATTGACAGAAGAAATGCGGAAAGGATTTAGGGCAATGTCATCCGAATTCAGAGATTACAGGGATGAATTTAGAGGTTTCAATTCGGAGTTCAGGGACTACAGAACTGAGTTCACAGATTTCGCCAAGACAACTGACGACGGCTTTCATACTCTCACCCAAAAGACAAAACGAAAATTTCAGCATCTTAGATACAAAATACGGGGGGAGATTTCAGCAAAGTTACCATAAATGCTTGAGGAACTACTCGTTGAACGAGACGGTTGCCGCTCTTCTTCAGGCTGTGGAGAAAATCACGAAATAGCTTTCTGATACGGAAGCTCAAATCTGTCTCTGCTGCGGCTGGCCACAGTTGCTGCAAAATGCAGCTTCGGGAGGCAGCAAGGTTCCGCAATATGGACACGTGCTCGGAGACATTTGCAATGGAGTGGTCTGAGGAAATGTCAACATGTCTTTCGTAGGTCTGTTTCTTCGCAGCGCGACAACAACTACTCCGATGAGAACGAAGATCAGCACCACTAAACCAGCAACGAGTGGCAGAGACCCAGATGTTCCCCCATTGCTGGTCGAGACGCTTGAGGTGACTTGTGTCAGGGTTGTCGGGGAAATAGTTGTCGTTACCAGCGGTGGAGTGGCAAAGGACGGCAACCGATAATCAGATCCCAATAGTATGGAAGATTCACCTAGATAGGCGTAGTTCGAATTTCCAGGTTGCACAAAAGCAATCCCGTTCTTGTAAGTGACAGAAGCGTTTGTGACTGCTTCACCCGTGTCACTACCGAAGCTGTAGTATGAAGGAAATGAGCTCATGAGTCCAGAGGTTTCGTTTTTGTAAAAGAGTCCCAGGCTCGAGCTCATGGTGACCAGTTGCGTAGTTTCGTAATTTCCCTCTCCAGCAAAAACAAATTCTGAATCAAAGAAACTTCCTATAGGAGTCGTGGCGTTTCCAGAAACATCATAGTAGGCAGTGGTAACATTCGGCGCGTTAATTGTGACATTGTCATACCAGTACACCGGAGAACTGCTCAATGATCCGTTCTGAAGAAGGCGATAGCCTAGCTGAACTAGGACACCCCGGCCCTTAAGAACAGTCTCGCTTTCCAGCAGCGCAAAACTGTACGGAAGATTGTAAGTCATGTTGTTCTCGTAGTTCAGGTACGCGTAAGATGTTGATCCTCCAGTAGTCGAAATGTAGACCGCGGCCCCGTTTGCGGAGTTCGAAGAAGTTATTGACTGATTTGAGAGTATCCCGCTAAGGTCTGTGTTGTTCCATATGTTATCAGTGAGAGATATCGCGTCAGTACTCGTGACAAAATCGGGAGTATTTTGTATCCAGTATATGCCCTGCGAGCCGTCAGATTCATTGACGACGAGAATAGAATTCAACTGGAGCGTGGCACCCGCGACATTATCGCCGTAGGAGGCCGCGTTGGGGTTGTTTACAAGAAATGAAGAAATGTTTGCGACACCAATGATTTCGTTCGTCCTAACCTCATACGGAATCGCATCACCAGAAACATTCTTGATTCCATAAGTGGCAATGCCGGATGCGAACGGCGGAGTCACTGCGCCATAGCTGAACGGAGTATTTGGGTAGACGGTATAGCCTATGTTCACAACTGCGCGTGATACATAGGCGTAGATAACGAGGAAATACTGACCGGGTGCAATGTGAATTTCTTGCTGCATGCTTGTTCCGTTCTGGTAGGTTATCGAGTTTGAAATCGGATCAGAAGTCACGTTGGAAAATGAATTGAATTGCGACACCGTCATGAGCGCAACGCTAATCGGGCTAGTGCTCGTTATGTTGTAGGCTAGCCATGTGCTGTTTGAAAATGAATCAACCTCGAGATACTGGTACTCTGAATAGTGCAGAACTACTTGCTGCTGAGGAGGGATCGTGACGGTTCGGGCGCTAGTCCTCAACGGAGAAACTCCGACAAGCAGGATTCCCGAGATTAGGAGGAACATCAGGAATATGCCAAATGTTTGCCCAGCTTCGTGACGCAAGGAGTTCGACCGTATTAATTGGCCTTTTTTTGATTATTATTTGCTTTGGTCAGAAAAAAAGGAAGGAACCGAGTCTAAGCTAAGCCGCTTAGAAAGACGTTATACTCGGTTGTACCGTTAGAGAAATCCACTGTCGCGCTGGTAGTCGATCCTACGAAGCTCCCATGAGCCATCGCTTGGATTGTAAATATACCCGATGAGCTCGTTGTTCCCTGTCCGGATATGCTATTAGCTGAAAGTGTCATCTGCGCTGACCCGGATGAGACTGTGTAAGTGAATCCGTTGATTGTGAGGGTTCCACTGCTTATAGAGAGAACATACCCTGTTGAGAGTTTTCCAGTTACGATGAATGTGAACGTGCCAGAGGCAGTACCATTAACAGTTCGGTCAGTAACTGAGTAGTACAGACCAGAGGTGCTGGTTACAGTAATCTTCTGTCCCACATTCAAGTTAACTGCATTCTGCTGGTAGATGCCTGGATTTCCATAACCGGGACCTCCGTTCCATGGCCCGTCGGGGGAGCCATACTGCATTGGAATTGACGACGTAATAATTGAATTCGTTGTCGTGGATGCAGGCGATGCCAGTAGTCCAGTGCCGGTGTTCGCCGATGCTGTGAGTGTTGTGTATCCAAGAGCTCCTGCGATTGCAAGAGCCACCACGATTGTTGTTACAAGTGCTACTTTCGGCTTTGTGTTCATCGTAGTTCGTAGAAGAGTGAGCTCCTGAAGTATTTGGCAACTTTCCGAAAATGTTCCTAAATTGCTAGAGAATCGTTCTTGAAAGGAAAGAGAATTCTAGACCGGACTAGGGATTACTCGAGGCTCAGATATAGAAATACAGAGTAGGCAACTATTGTGAACAGATCAGAAACTGGTGAGTAGAATGCGTCTATCTCAACCGTTCTATTGATGAATAAGTGAATCAGCGGATCCTGGATTAATCCTTGTAGTAGTAAAGCAAACAACACTACGAGTAGTCCTAAGAGGAAGTTAGCGCGAGTCTTGGCGTACGAGTGTGCGTAGACTACAATCAGAGCGATAAGAAGAGCAATGCTGATCGTGGTGAGTATGATGTGGTACTGCAAGTACTCGTATGCTCCAAAAATTCGATAAGGAACTGGAGGACCAAAACCTACACTCGGAAATGCAGCCTGAAGATCCAGAGCGGAGATCAAACCAACGACCGCGCCTAGAAGCACGATTATTGGTACGAGGAGCTTTATCGAGTTGCGAGATTTTTGTGGCTCCACAGGTGATTCATTCATTACGCTATTTCCGCCGATCTGCAGAATTTCATCCCTTCGCTACTGCTATTATCTTCTTTCCAAGAATCATCCCAAATTGACGACAAATAGTAATTGACGAACCGAACCATTTATAAAAAACGATGGCCCAACTTCTTGGGCAATGAACCTTAAAGGCAATCCAAAGGTAACGCTGATAGCGCTTGTTGTAATATTCTTTGTAGCGTTGGCGCTTTCGATCCACTCAATGAACTATACTGGCGGGGGAACTGTGCTGCAATATACGCAATCTCCAACTGGACAGCATGTCATCTACGTGCATTTCATCAGCAATGGAAGTAGTGTGTCCAATACAAATTATGTAACACATCCGTGCTTGTTCAACGACTAGATAGTAGAGAATCCTTTCAAGCACCTGTGTTTCAGACAGCGCGGTGATCTCTGGATCTTTCTACTTCGTAGTTCAAAAGCACAAGGCAACTAGACTCCACTATGATTCTAGATTGGAGTATTCGGAATCCATGGTCTCTTGGTCCATACCAAAGGGACTGACTTTGGACAGTTCCGTCAAGAGGCTTGCGATGCCAACGTCGGATTACGCGTTGGAATACAGAAAATTCGAGGGTGTCCTCCCTAAAGGCTATGGTGCAGGAGTGGTGATGATCTGGGATGAAGGTTCGTTCAACCCTGAACTAGAACTCGCAAAAGGATCCCGAGAAGAAATTGAGGAGAGATCGAGGGGAACAAATGATGGCGGACTCGCTCAAAGAGGGAAACGTGAAGTTCAGATTATACGGAAAAAAACTGCGAGGATCATTCGCCCTAGTTAGGACAAAAGGCTTCAGAGGAAAGGAGTCGTGGCTCTTGATAAAGCATAAAGATGAGTTTTCCAAAAAAGGCTGCGACGCAAACTATTATGATTTTTCTGCGAAGAACGGATTAAATCTGGACGAAATAGGATCTAGCTGAAATAGAGCGGGTTCGTGAATCGCAGTCGTTTAAGAGATCTCTTCGACGGAGGTTGTGCTAACCGGGCGCTTACTCTCCTCCGTGCGGCCCTTCTCTGGCAAGTTTCGGAGCAGTATCTACCACGTAGTTTCCTGGGTACAGAAAGATCAAGAGAAGCAAATGGAGTGCCGCAAAATTCACACGCAGCTAGTTGTTCTATGCTTACTACGCTCGTCCTGATCGCACCTTTCAGTGATTGCATTGCCAGCATTGTCAGATATATCCCTACTTGCCACAAATGAGACATGTGTTGCCGCGATGAAGCGTCACCGGCAGAATTTCCGGATACATCGGATGCTTCTCACAATTCTCACATGGAGAGTAGACGAGAGCAGTCGGAACGACAACTTGTTTTAACATCAGTGACATGAGTTCTGGGATAAATGCACCCTAAGATAACCCTGTAGGTACCCTATATCGAAAAACGATATGCTCTTTTTTGGAATTTACCAAAATGGGTGAATTTTTCCTTCTCATGCCCGGAATAATCTCACTGCATCGGGAGCGTGACTCTGACTCGAACATCTTATTAGAACTCGGAGGCATGCGAGCCACGTGCCAAAGAGAACACGCGTAAGGAAAGTAACCCGATTTCCTGTTTCATACGAGGGATGGGCTATCGCGGCTGAAAAAGCAGTGAAGCCTGGACCCTTCAGTTACCTTCATGCTCCGGGTGGTGAAGGCATGGCGCAAAGAGCGAATTATGAGGCTTTCTACAAGTGGAGGTTGATCCCTAGAGTTCTCCGCGACATGTCCAGAGTTGATATTTCTGTCACTCTTTTCGGCTCAAGGATCCCTGCTCCTATTCTACTCGCGCCAGTAGGGAGCCAGACAATGTATCATCCTAGGGGTGAGCTTGAGTCATCTACAGCGGCAGCATCCAAGGGAATTCCGTTCATCCTCAGCACTTATTCATCGAAGACGATTGAAGATGTGGCGAAAGCGATGGGTGATTCGACGAGATGGTTTCAGCTGTATCCTTCCTCTGAACCGGAAATTAATGCAAGCCTCCTTCACAGGGCAAAGTCTTCGGGTTATACAGCGGTCGTCATGACGGTTGATCGGGGTAGGTACCCACAATATGAGCTCATACCTGACTACAAACCTACGGGGACTGCTAACTATTATTCCGATCCAGTCTTTCTTTCACGAACCGAAAAGTTTCGGGGAAAGGAGGAGATTCAAGAGTATCTCACAAGAGTACGCCAGTCTACTTCCTTCTCTTGGTCAGATCTGGATTTCGTAAAGCGCGAGTCAGGGTTGCCCGTGATCTTAAAGGGGATTGTTAATCCCAAGGATGCTGAACTTGCACTAACCTATGATGTCGACGGTTTGATAGTTTCAAACCATGGAGCCCGCCATCAGGACGGCGTCTGTGCAACAATGGATGCGTTACCTGAAGTCCTTGAGATTGTGCAGGGCAAGATTCCCGTACTTCTGGACAGCGGAATCAGGGGTGGAGTCTATGCAGTGAAAGCTCTTGCGCTTGGTGCCTCGGCCGTTGACTTTGGCCACCTGTACATTTACGCCCTTTCTGTCGGTGGAGAGGCGGGAGTTAGAAAGGTGATCGAGAACCTGATTTCAGAAATGGAAGTAGCACTCGCATTCTGCGGTTGCACTTCAATCAGTGAACTCGATCGTTCAGTGATTCGCCGTTACGACTGAACAACAGTAGTAACGGTGCTAGTCCTTCTCACATGGGACATTGGTCCTTTCATCTGGGTCCACACGCCGAGTATTCCGACGAGAAAACCGAAGACAGCAGCGATTTCCACACCAATTCCGAGGGAGGTCATCAGGTTATAGAGCAGCAGGCCTCCGAGGAATGCCGTTGCAACTTCGAGTATCCTGTCAGCCAGAACTATCCCAATCGCGAATAGAACCAGACCCGTGACCAGCGATATGATCTCGTTGGAAAACAAACCACTTGCTATGGAGTAACCGACGTATCCCAATGCGATTCCTATTCCAAGCACTACGAGCATGATTCCAAACAAGCCGCCGACAAGAAAACCTGCAACAGCTCCGAGAATTTGACCAATTGTTCCCAGTGCTCCTAGGTAGGCTGTTGCGAGTGAAGCCCCGACCACAGCACCGACCGCACCTGTAATTAAGAATGCGAGCGCTTTGATAATTTCTCTTCCAGCGAAGACGAGTGCGAGAGAGACGACCAGCAGTATCAAGACAACAACAGTTTCCGGCTGTCCGGAAAGGAATCCGGTGAATCCTTGCGGTAGTTCTAGACTCAATTCGATCTACCTCGTAAGGATTTGAAAAAGCGCTCTTGCTATTTATCTAAGCTGATTAGAACAGAGTGGTAAAGGAAGTTTGTTATGTAATTGATCCCTTTCATAGCAATGACAATCTAAAACCAGCCACCCTAATGAGAGGATTTTAGTTATTTGTCTTTGTCAGGATTATCTCATTTCGAGTCGAGGGTCTCTTGTTCCCCCAACCTTTTCTTGGCGTATTGAGAAAGGATCGGTGTCTGGATCACGATCGACAGGAATGCGACACCCAGTACCATGCTTGTAATGATATGGACGTCGGAATCGGACAATATCGCAGAAGCACTAAGCGAAGCAGCCAACGCAATTGATAGCGCGCCTCGTACCCCGCCGAACATTGCAACATTACTCCATGTAAACGGAAGGTTCTCTCCAAGCTGATTGAAGATCGCTAAGATCGGGTACACTGATGCTGCTCGGGCCATTATGACCGCCATATAGGCAAAAAGAATGAACACAATAGACTCGCCGAAAGTGACGAGATTCGTCTCAAAACCGATCAAAAGGAAGGCTACGGAGTTTCCCACGAAGGCAGCGACTTCCCAGAAAGTAAGGATTGTGTCTTGTGTCTCGATCAGCATCTTCGATTTGATCGTCACATTTCCAAAGTATAGGCCAACTACTGCGACGGAGATGAGTCCAGACGCTCCGATACCAGAGGCAAAAACGTACGAGCCATACACCGCCGAGATTGTCAGAATCAATTGGGCAATCTTGTCATGAGTTATCGAGTGGATCCAACTTGCAAGGTATGCGACAGCTGCACCTACGACCGCCCCGCCAGCAATGCTGAATAAGAAGCTGAAAAGTGCAGTTGCAATGGGCAAGCGCGGAAGGCTCAGAGAAGATAGAACTATTGTGAAGACGATGATGGCAGTCGCATCATTGAAAGCTGCCTCGGTGTTCATAAGCACAGCTAGTCTTGAAGGGACGTTCAGTCTTCGCGTCACCTCCAGCACAGTGACTACATCAGTAGGAGCTATGATCGCCCCAAATAAGAGAGAGATACTCAGGGGTAACCCAGACAATTCCCAAAGAATCGTTCCTCCAACAAGGGTTGCAATTACGACGCCAACCGTGGCGAGAACAATTGAAGGCCTTATGACTGCCCTAAGATCAGGGGCTCGAATGTGCAACATCGCCTCGAAAATTAGTGGAGGAACTACGATACCGACGAAGAGCCCGCCCCCCACTAGACCAGTGTAGAAAGAGCTCATCTGATCAATTACGTAAGAAATTGCATCCGTTATGGCGTTCGATCCTGCTAGAGGTAGAGTAGCAACAGCTGCAACTCCTACTCCTATGAAAACAAGGATCATTGTGTATGGAACTTTGGCTTTCAGTGACAATATCTGGGCAACCAGCATTATTGCCAAGAATACTGTCAATACGAGTTCCAGCGAAGCGACTGCCATTGGAACTAGTTGATCTTTGAGTTAGATTAAGCTATACGATTTGGGCTACGTAAAGCTCACATCAACCTCAAACCAAAGAGATTGAGTACAAGCTTTAATGTCAGAGAACTTGGAGATGGATTCTCGCTTGAATCTCGCACTATGCCATAGCTAGTTCAATTAGTGAGACAATCACACAGGCAGCCAAAGTACTGAGCAGTATCTTTTTGCCGCTAAAATGGTGATCGTATTTCTCATCTAATCGGTTCAGGTAATCGCGAATCTTGCCCAAATCAGTCGATCAAGAGCCCGCTCTAACCTATTTAGGATTGGCCCATTCGTGATACGGATTTGCAGTACTATCCTTGCATGAATCTCCGTAAATTCATATCGCAAATTGCTCGAAGTAGGAAAACAGGACCGAGTCAAGGCATTCACTACCATATATAATATAGATTTATGCGGTTTCGAGCTGATATTCGATTGTTAGTTACTGCGATCCAATTAAAAGGAGAGAGGTGCGGACAAAAGCGGCCGTAAAACACCCATTAATCAAACGAATTTTCTAGAACAATATTATCTTACTGTTATCGATCTGTTGGAACTTGGGTGAATCATTTACTGGTCGTGTAATATCACAATTGTAATAGTATGGTTGCGATGGCAATATCAATCACAGGTTATCCAAAGCTTCATTCCACAACAACGTATGATGGCATCGATCGAGCATGGATGCTTGCCTCAACTTGCAAAGGCAACTGCGAAGTACCAGCGTGCAAAAAGGTTTCACATTGCATTTTGCTTTCTGACATTCTAGATTAGTTTGCAATTCGCATACCCATACTGAAAGTGTTCCAGCAATTTGACTTTCTAGAATAGGCCTCTTCTGAATGACCTTCAACTAAGAAGGCAACGAACAAACAAAGTCAAATTCATTCAAGCACGGTACCACATGAGACATAATCATTCGAAAAATGAAGATGTTTTTGCTCTCTTTGTCAACGTAAAATGACACCAAAGCATTTTCTGCCTATTACATTTTGAATGTATAGTCTTTCGAGTGACGCATGGTTATGAATGATGCATTAAAGGAGAACATGGTGGCAAGCGTCGTTGACATGTCTTCGATTATGTTTGCTTACTCGCTTGGAATGCGTAACATGAATCTTCTATTCGGTCTTGGATATGCTCTCTTTGATGCATGGATCGTCATATGGCAGAGGAAAAGGATCACTCGCCTGATGTCAGGAGTGAATTCAAGATTGCGCCGCGTCTCTACAGGGAAAGAATATCAGCCTCTAACCTCTTCGATTTACGTTGGTTCAGTTTTGTGGGAAAATTAGAGATGGTTCTCCGCCTCTATTGTAAGGGCGATTGAATCAGGCACAGAGCTCAATGAAAATTCCCTTTGGGTCCTTTATGTAGCCCCACTTGCTGTTTTTTGATTTCACTTCCAGAGTCTTGTCATGACCAAGCTTCTTGGTTTCGGAAAGAAACTTGTCAACCTGGAACGCTAGATGATTAAGCTCCTCACTAGGGGTAGGGTTCATGGTACTTGCTTTCCTCGCCGTAGTAATTCAACTCGATTTCAGGGCCACTGCCACAGCGCCATTCATGTACAGCTTTCGAAGGAAAACGATGCTCAAGGACGCTATTATTCCAGATATGCCAGAAGAAGTGGAGGAATCTATGGATCTTATTTTTGATGGGGCTTCAGAGGTGGTTAAGAAAGCAATGATAGACAACGTAAAGGAATTGTTCGGTCTGAAGGAACATTGCAGCAACTTAAGGGAAGCATTCCAGTCTGCTCGAGAGAACTCATATTTGACCAGTTCTGAATTCTAAAACCACTCAATTTGCGGTTTCGAAAGCCATAACTATTTGGCTATGTCGCACACACAGCATGAGCATTAACAGGGTCGCTACTTTGGCGATATTTGCAATTCTGGTAGCATCGACTTTCTCGCTTCTGCCTGCAGCAGCTTCCTCTCCTCCAGGAAGTGTTGTCGTCCAGACCAACCCCAATTCAAGCATTGGCTTCAAGGGTGGAAACGGCGGCGGTCATGGTGGGGGAGGCGGAGGCAGTTTCACGTGCCCCACGATACCTGGCGCAGATTCATCTTCTTGCAGTACTAATTGGTCGGGGTATGCTGTCACAGCTTCATCTGGAGTAACTTCTGTTTCAGGATCTTGGTACGTGCCTGCGCTATCATGCCCTTCATCAGGTACAACTTACGTGGCAATATGGGTCGGGATTGACGGTTATTCAGACAGCACGGTCGAGCAGACAGGCGTCATGGGACAGTGTAGTAATGGTGTGGCCTCCTACTCGGCGTGGTACGAGTTTTACCCCAGCGCATCTGTGACCGTCTTCACGGTAGCTCCAAACGATGCAATAATTGCGTCGGTCACAGCACTTGGAAGCTCCTCATTCTCGGTTTCGATATCTGACTCTACGAGTGGACAAAGGTACACAATTACGGGAACGGTATCGGGCGCAGGACAAAGCTCTGCTGAGTGGATAGTTGAACGACCGGCGCTTTGCATTGCAGCACACTGCTCTCTAACTACACTAGCTAACTTCGGTTCGGACACTTTCACGTCAAGTTCTGCAACGATAGGAGTAAACTCCGGCTCGATTAGCGCTTTCACGAACGTTGCAATCACAATGGTTGGAGGAAGCAAGGGCCCAATTCTAGCTGAGCCATCATCACTAAGCACTGATGGCACGAGCTTCAGTGTAGCTTACGGGTAGACGCAAATCTGAGGTCTGGAACTCTGCTCAAGAAACAGATCAGCTTCTCGAGTGAGAACTCTGACTGTTCTTTGAACCGCTTTAGCCCGTAATGCGCATCGTGATGATAGTCGCAACTGATCGCTCAGCTCCTAGGTAATAGCATAAAGTAAGAGCATGGCCAGTGCATATTCACAGTACATCAATGACGCAAGAGTGCCTTACTTATATTTCCCAGTCCTCTTTTTATCGTAGCTGCAACTCCCGCTCCACTTGTTCCGCCGACTGCTCCATTTTGAGCGTATTGTGAAAGGTGTTGCGACAAGACTTGGTGCGCATGCGTCCATGAAGGCACATGCGAAAGAGCCACCTGCAGCCCATGAGGCGCTACTTGCTTGATCGCGTTTATTGCCGTGCTTGCATCTCCAGTCGCCACCGAAGTAGCTCCGATTCCTGTGACTACACCCAATATTCCTAGAGCCATTACTGAGACCATTCACTGCTTCATCTCTTGGTTTGATGGGATTGAACGGCGATGGCTTTAATGCTACAGTGTTGCACAATCTGTACAACACATTTTCTCCATAAGCTCACAGTAGAATAGAAGAACGAATCTGCTTTTATCTCGGCAGGCTACGCCAAGATCGGATAGCCTCATACCAAATTGTGAACAATGATATGGAACCTATGGCTAACCCGAAATACTCTAGTTCAGCGAGGTTACCGGATGGAATAACAATGACAACAAAGTACACAAATAAAATCGAAATCGCGACAGCGTATGTGAAAAGCCTCGGAATTATCAAGGAACCAAGGGAAATAAACGGTTGCAAGACATCAACCTTAATCTCTTTCAGAAGCGAATAACTTCCATCTTCATTCCGGCTGAGTAGACCCATGTCACGCAGCTTCTCCAAGTGGTACCTGGATAGTGTCGGACTGGACAGGTTGAGTTCCTTCTGGATTGCCCGTATTCCAATCGAGTCGTTATTCTTAGTTTTCAAAATGTGCATGTAGATTCTAAGGGTATTGCCTTTTAGCGAAAATCTCGGATCATCCTTTGCGGAAGCACCAGCATCACTTCTATGAGAGTCATCAGTGGACGTCAATTTCTGTAGCACTCGACGCAATTTGCTGCCAATATATATTCAGTTTTATTATTCGATCTCTCGTCCCGAGTTCAAGAGCTAGGGTATAGATTCACGATACTTACATTGCATTTCCGGGACACCGTACAACGATTTTTCCTCTCTTCGAAAAAACGTTCCATTAAGAACACCCCTCTTGATGGTTCGTCCAACGGAAGTGTAAGAAGAAAAATGAGCCTTTCACGCAAAGTAATAGCTGGAGGAGTAGTCGGCGTAATCGTCGCTATCGGCCTCATAGTGGCAGCAATGTATGCATTCAACGGCGGCCATATTAGCAACACGACAGGAATTAGCAGTACTACGGGATTGAGCAGCACGTCAATATCTACCACTGGAGTTTCGTCCAACACGGGCAATACAGGGATTACCACATCTGGCAGCACAAGTACAAGCACGAATAGCGGATCCTCAGGAAGCACAGGGACTCTTCAGCTCAGCATGATAGATCCCCCAAATGTCCCAGCAAACGTCGTTCAAGTGTACATCAATTACACATCGATTCAAGTTCATGTCGCAAACGCTGGAAACCAGTCCGGTTGGTACAATGTCACTAGCAAGGGAACAATAGACTTGACAAAAATCGTCAACAGCAGCGCCGTACTCGGATCTGCAAAGCTTCCAGTGGGGACATACAACATCGTGAGGTTCAACGTAACTTCTGCTATGGTAACAATCAATGGCACATCAGGCAAGCTTACAAACTATACAGCCACCGTTCCAAGTGGCATGTTGCAGTCTGTCATAACTGGTGGAGTGAATGTGCAGGCGAATACGACTTCGGGACTCTTGGTGGACACAAGTCCAAAAGTCACTGGCAGCAACGGATCTTATATTCTAGTACCATCAATCACAGCAAAGCCACAGACACCATTAGCTTCTCCAACAACAACTCAGACCCAGTCCCAGCACACTACGGTAACTGTGACGACGCATACTACCGTGAATACAACGTCACACACTACCTGAGTAGAATACACAAGTGGAGAACGATCAAACAACAGATCGTTCCCACTTTCTAACTTTTTACTCCTTTTTCCGCAATCAAGCTAGCATAGATTGCTTTGCTGACAACTCTTCTGAGTAATCCGAAAGAGTCTCAGCATCATCTGGAGGTGCAGAACGGATTGGTTCTTTTCGGAATTCAGTCATGAGCGAATACAGCTCTCTCGAACCAAGTCTGTCAACAACACTAGTCAAACTTGAGTAAAGAGATCCCACTGATTCTACTTCATTCCCGGTAAGAATCGTCTCGAGATCAGCGTTCACCGAGGCTAGTTCTGATGCCGTGCCAAATTCTTCTACAACTACTCTGATGACATCACTCAGGAATGACAACTCAGCTCCTTTGTCATGAGCCCCGGTTATTCTGAACAAAAGGATCGAATCTGTGAACTTGTGCAACCTTTCAGCGAATTCTTCGTCCGCCTGTCCTAGAACGCTATTCATATCTGAAAGCCGTGCGGAGCGCGATGTTTCAGGCTCCAACTGTCTGAATCTCCTGATTAAGTGACGCTGTCGTCTTGCCCAGTAGTTCCAAAATATCTATGCGCGTTGGAGTGATTTTTTGCTTCCTCAGCCACTGCGCAAATGTGTTCGACACGTTCCACATCGCGACCAGAGCCTCCGTTTCAGAAACGTCCCCATCTTCGCTCAACTTTAGAACAGGAAGTACAGCTTCATACCTTCCGATTCTCTCTGCTGTCTCCAAGAGCTCTGAGTGCTTCTTTGTTTCCTCCCCGGCCTTCTGAAGTATGTTAGTCATATTGCTTTGGAAAGTCGTTGCCTCTGAACTGAGTTCTGATAGTGCCGCTTTAAGATCCGTTTTCGCAAGGTCCGAAACTTGCTTCACTTCTTCCTTAACCTGAGAGACTGATGAAAGCATCGCTGTGCGCGACTCCTCGAAAGCAGATAATGTATGCTCTTTGATAGAAGAAATGGTTGATTCCAGCGTGCTCTTTTGAGTGTTCAATTCCGAAATAGTTGCGGTAAGGACTTTCTCCTTCTCCTGAAGATATGCGATTCTTATGGAAATCTCTTCTTCCAGCGTTCGAAGGTCGCCCTGCTTTCTTAGCTCAGATTCAACAATACCGAAGTCAAGCCGGTTGTCTGAAATTAGCTGATTCCATGATTGAATGCGAGCACCATCGACACCCGCCGCCCGCAGCTCAGAGTATGCCTGTATCTCTTGCTTTTGGCTCTGATACTTGGATTCAAGCTCGCTGATCTTTTCCAAAACCATCTTTTCTTTGGTTTCCAGAGCCGCCTTCCTTCCGTCGAATTCAGATGCAAGCGAATTTTTCGTCTCCTGAAGTCGCATTACCTCGCTTTCCAATCCCAGTGTTAGGTCATAGTTGTTCAGAACATCAGATTCAAAGCGAGACATCGCCTGATCTGGATTGATTCCTCGCCTTGAGGAGATTCTTGACACCACCTCTCTTATCCGTTCTATCTGCTCCACAGAAAGACCTGTTTGTTGCAACTGTCTCAACTGTATCAGGAGTGCCTTCTTTTCACGGAGGTCTCCATTTGCAATGCTCAATTCAGATTCGAGAGAGGTCTTGCGTGCTTCCAGAACTGCAATCGAATTGAGTTTCTCTATTATAGCCTCCGGACTGAAATTCTCGTTCTTCATAGAGAATAAGCAAGTCTTCACTCGCGGAATGTCGTCTACGGAGAAACCAATCGAAGAGAGTTCCATTCGAGCGTCAACGTACTGTCTGACGTTCTTCTCATCTGCGGAGTATTCGCGTGCAACCTCCTTCTTTTTCTTCTTTGTTTCGGCAATGGTATCTTCTAGTTCTTGTACCCTCTTGCTCCGCGATGAAATTTCCTTGGCGAGACGCTCGTACTCGCTCTTCAGCTCGTCGAACGTTCTTGCATATTTCTTTTCGAGTTGATCAATTTTGATGCACTGATTGACCAGCTGGGTAGGAGTGTACCCCCTTTCCGTTGCTTTTGCAAATAGTGATTTCAGAAATTTCTCGGACTTTGTGAGTTCAATCAGTGGCTGGACAGGGCTACTAGGAGCCGCTTGAACAGAAGTCGTTTCAGAAAGAATCTTGTTTTCGTTCAAATTGTGCCGTCTGCGTAAAAAGATGAGGTTGTTCTATAAAGCAATGTTTGCCGTTTCCAAATATGGAGAATACTGAAAGTTGTGAAAGTTGTCGCAATGAGAATAACTGCCTGTCAATAGAATATACTGTGGAATATTGGTCTCCAAAGTGCTGGGATGGACGAGACATTTCCACAAGTATGACAACTCATATTTCGTTAAATTCGGAAACCGCCTGAATCGAGCTAGCAAGAGTGAAGGGTTGACTCATATGTTTCCAAGTTCGAGTGTCCTGTGACTGACCTTGTCTGGTACCCTGACCAGCGTGCTTTAGGAAGGCCACGAAGAGTAACAACCATGTCCACAATGCAAGAAATTCGAAATAGAGCAAAGCTGGGATGTCTTATGAAAGATGGGATGAGCCCACATCCGTAATGCGTTAATATTTGTCTGCGCATTTTTCACAATATTCGAATTGATTTCTCGCGAAATGAGGGATTTCCTCTCAGACTTCAAAAGTCACTCGCATGTGGTGCTACTTTACTATTCACCACAGACAAAACGAGAGGTTCTTTTCTCCCACCTCAAGTTTGGAGAAGAGAAACAGGGGTTAGCATACGTCTGCTCTGAAGATACCCCTCAACAGACTAGGGAAGAGATGAAAAAGTTTGGAATTGACGCAGATAGACTAAGAACCAATGGAAAGCTCATAATATCGAATTATGACGAAATCTACATAGTCCGTGGCGAGGTGAACAACGCGAGAATCATGACAGCGTTTGCAGAGATGACAGAGAGATACAGGGTGATGGGTCTGGACGGTTTGAGAGCAGCAGCTGAAATGTCCTGTTTCTTCAGAGAGAACAAGATTGAGGAAATGATGAAGTACGAGTATGTCCTGCACCGGAATTTCAGATTTCCAGCTGAAGGAATATGTGCTTACAATATTCGTGAGATGCAGAGCTCGGGGCAACTTTCTGCCATAATGCCGATCCTGAGAGCTCACAGCACGGTGATAATGGCTGGACCAGATGAAAGTCTAATTCTAGATCCGATTGAAGTAGAGAACGAAGATGTTGAGCGAACGATGAAAATAAAGCTGACAGTTTAGTTCCAGAAGAGAATTGAGATTCAATTCCTGAGAGAAGATAGTGACCAATTCAGAAAACACATTTCCTGACTGGCGGTAAAACTCAAGTTTGCCCATATTGGTTCTGACAAGACCTTTGAAGGCGATGAGTAGCCTCGTTCTCGGATGTAATGTATCTCCGCTTATTTCTTTTGATTCTTGATTGAGTATATCCAGTATTGACGATCATCTCGAACAATTTCTCCGCTAAACTGCATTCCAACTTTCTCCGAAACACGTCTGGAAGGCTCATTGCCAACGTGGATGAGACTTACAAGCTCGGCAATTCCTGCCTTGCCGAACGCCAAGTCGCGCACGGCAATTATTGCTTCTGTTGCATGTCCTTTATTCCAATAATCACCCGTCTGCCCAGCATTTACCTCCACCACAAATAGAATGCGCGAGCGGGATTTTCGAAATAAAGTGATCTACTATTCTCTGTCTAGCAAAGTGAGGAACACTATGTGAATCAATGAACCCTTGCTTCCTGATCGTAGTTGCGATGATGGGCAACACATTCATCTTATTCGGCGAAATGCATTCCATCACATCCGATCTGTTTCTGACTCGAAACGATTTTCCTATGTCGTTCGCACGAGCGATGGTAATTTGATTCTTGACGACCGACGATGATTGATACAGAGCATTGCCTGCTACAATCTCCAGTTTTATTACAAGGTCCCAGAATGATACTAACCCCCTATTGCAGTCAAGAGTCCCCTGCGTCAGGATTCAGCAATCTTGCAGCTTCGGCTATGCTCACTCTGCTGTCCACAAACGGCGGGCGCGACGAAGGTAATTCGCTAGTCAGTGTGTTTTGAGTACCTTCTCAGGCGCATCTTTCAATTGCTCAAATCTGTTAGAGCCGATCAGGAAATTCAACACATCGCTGTCTGAGATCAACGATTTTGTCTCACGAAGTAGTACCATTCGCTTTCTGTGCTTCAGCATTACTCCGATTACATGCTTCAGTGTGTCTTTTCCGTCAACTGAGAGTATCAGAGAGGAAGTAAGATTTTCAACATTCACATTGGTCTTTTGCAACTTTCCTGTATTGTACATACGGATAAAATCTCCCAATTCTACTGCAGTCAGTATATCTGACGAGCCAATCTTCCTTGCAACCACCACAAACCCGAGGCGAGATCTTGCCGTGGAATTGATTACGGGTGCGTATGAATCGGTTTCACTCAATACTTTGATCGGTTGTGCAATGAGGGAGCTAGGGCGATGAAGTAGTTTGGGAAAGTCTCGCCTTCTTTCAAGAACTTGCGTCCTACCATCGAGTACCGGAGTGTATCTTGAAAAGATCTGTGGAAATACTTTGCTTATGATCAGCCATGTCTCCTCCGGTTCAGTTAATGATACAGTGAAAGCTGAACTAGATGAGTGCTGTACGAATCGGTTGGATTTGTCATTGCATTGGGTCGGGGGCCCGCAGTCGCGTCCAAAAATTGGATGAAGTTTTCCTTCTGGCCTAAGAGTAATTAGAAAAGAAAACTGATGTACCTTAGCCAAGGACATCAAGCCACGTTTGAAACAGCATTCTCACACCAGCATGACTCTTCTTGGTCGATTCGGCCGTGATGCCACTTTATACGCTCGCTCAAGATGGTGTCTAGTCGCATGAGTACTCTTATCACTTTTGGATGCTATTGAAAGCAATGAGGAGCGGAGGGTAGGACGAGGAGGACTTGCAAGAATTCGTTGGATTGATCGAATCTCGGTCGAGATGCGTATACGTGACAGAGCGATCGGTGGATCTGAAGAAGCTTGATGAGTCGAACACGATCTTTGTGCTTCAGCTTCCAGAGGGTTTCTCTACTGCGACAGGAAGCAGAGGGGGTGGATTCGGAGATAGACGTGTACTCAAGGTCTACTGCTTCAAGTGCGCCGCGGGAGACTGCATGAAGATAAGCGAGTCTAGTGACAAATCAGTAACGGAGAAACTGGAACTTCCATACCATGCAGCCGCATTTCCAATCGTACTTCCAGACGGGAAGGAGAAAGTTGTTTCGGGTGTCGCTGACATTGAGTTAGTTGATGCGTACCGGAAGGTATTTGCGGGGAGAGAGCTAGAACATTGAAACTGATTGAGAGGACAAAGGCGCACGCATAGATACCGAAGAACAAGAGATGACACCTAGAATCTTATTTGCAGAAAAGGTTAGCTCGATTCAAAAGAGGACGCCTAAATAGTGTCTTGGTGAGCAAGCATCCAAACATTACACCGGAGAAAGCGACTTCCGCCGGGCGGGTACTCAGAGTCAACTTCCTCTGTTAATGTGAACCCGAGCTTCTTGCAGATGGCATTGGACTTATGATTATCTACGGAAGGAAATGCAAAGACGGATTTCTTACACTTTAACTTGGTTATCAGGTCTATGACTAGTCCAGTCGCTGTAGTTGCGATTCCCTGCCCTTGAAATTTGGGCAAGACGAACCATCCCATCTCCCGCCCTTGCTGCCCTTTCCATTCATTTTCCCAATATCCTACGTTGCCTGCAGGGGCATTGTCGGAACCTGCCAAAATGGTGAACATGCATCCAGCGTGAGGATCAGCAGACATTCCAAGAAACAGCTCGTGACGCTTTCGAATTTTTCCCAAGCTTTCCGGCCCGTTGAGATGCACCATTTGATTTGGATCTCCCAACGTCCTCTCTAACAGCCACATATCGCCTTCAGCATAGGGCCGAATAGAAACTCGGATCTCACTACGCGTATCTACTTCACGCAATCGTCTCGGTTCAGACTAGTCCTAAATACTTTCGGAGTTGCTCTTTTTGTGATCGAAAGCTATAGTTTCTCATGCCTTGTTTCATACTAAGTGAATTCCGAGCCAATTACTTGTACCAGTGTCAAGCACTCGAGAGAGAGCGAGAGAGTGAGCGAGTAGGTGAATAACCGTGCGCAAGAAAGAGAAGATAGAAATGAAGGAGCTCATTTACTCTTTCGCTGATAGTGAGAAAGTATCCGACGATTTTTGCTTCTTCCCATTCTAGGTCACTGCGAATCTTGTCTACCACCAATTTAGAGCGCTTAACTCCATATCCCGTGCTTGAAACCGTCACGGAGAGCTTCCTAGCATGGTCTTACAGAAAAAATACGGAGCAAACATGCTGAAGATTTTCAAAGAGTTTCGTTATTTGATACCACTGCTTTTCAGGTACGCCGTCGCTTCAGATTTCTTTTGCACTCTTAACCACAAAAGAAACGGTTAGTGGAATCCTTTCTGTGGTCGATTGAATGTCCATATCTGAAAATTCAAGTTGGCCATGTGATTTAGATGCTTCTTGTTAAGCAGTCGCCATAGTAGCTAAGGTAGATTTTTATTTCCGTTAATAAGCGGGGCAAGTGTCACTCAAAGCTATTCTTAACTAAGAGTTCATTTCATTGACTAAGACGAGGAGAAACTGATGGGCTTACTTAACAAAGTGAAGGAAAAAACCGAGAACGTTGCAAAGAAGGGTGTCGAAATTGGAAAAGATGTCGGCGAGAAGGGTGTTGACCTAGGAAAGAAAGGCGTCGAAAAAGCCAAAGGCTCTGGCAATAAGGACGAAAAGTAGAGACACACAAAATAGGCGGATAATCCACCTGTCGTATCTAGGATTCATGCCTAATGTAAATACTAGTGGGCCTGAATGTATGGCGCGTGGAAGACCGAACAACTTCACGCCATTCCTTTTTTGTTGAAGTTACTCATTTGTCCTACTCAATCGCTAGTTTTCTATCATTCATACTCTTTTGAAATATAGTGTTACGCGAAGAGCTCACCAATATTGCCTATCTGTAGAAGAAATAATCCTGAACACTCGCAGATTGGCCAAATTCATGCTAATAGAGAACCAGAGTCTAAAGTTCGCTCTCAAGCGTGTTGTGATTAAAGAATCATTCGAGACACCGAACGTGAAGGATAAGATTTCGAACAAATCCTATCGCGAGTTGGGAATAATAAATCTACTCTGTGTTATCATACTCTCTCATACTGTGTGCATGTGAGCTAGCGGGAAGCAAGAAAGCACACGAACATCGGAGAAGGAGCCGACATTATATCGCCAAAGCCATAGCTAAACTAAAATACCAAAGTTCGGTTTGTACAAAATTATGTCAGCAACAAATGATGACGTTCTGGAAGAGCTTCGCGAAATCAGGAAATTGTTGACTCCAGCTGCTGCTCCTGTAGCACCCAAGGGGATGTGGAATGAATTCAAGTTATTTCTGGAGGAGTATAAAGTACTTGGATTGGCAGTTGGTTTCATCATGGGTCTATATCTTGGAAATCTAGTCAAGGCATTGGTTACAGATCTCGTTCTTCCGATAGTTTCATACGGCCTCCCCAAAGGTAGTAACATAAACACCTACATGGTTGGTCCGTTTGGGCTAGGCGATTTCTTCAACAACCTTCTCACATTCATCATCGTGGCATTTGTAATCTTCTTGATAGTGAAAGCTGCCGCAAAAGCGAACATGAAGTAATGGCACGATCTTCGAAAGTCACCCGGTACAAGATTTAGAGTCGTTCACGCGGGCTGTGTTTTGCAGTGGTGGCTCGAGAAAAAAGCGAAAGTGGTGGGGTCGGCCGGATTTGAACCGGCGATCTGTGGAGCACAAGTGCCTCGCCACCGTTCCGGTAAGCACGAAAGGAAAACCTCAAGCGCTCCCCAGGGTGGTATTCTAGCTCCAAATTGGAGTTCCTAAACCAAGCTGGACGACGACCCCAGAATTCGCTGATACTCTCTCCGATCGGGTTTTAACCCTTTCAGCACCGCACGAAAGAGAGGATCTTCTCTAAAGTCTCTCTACCGGGTTCTCGTTTGTACTCTCTCAAGAGTGCTATGAATCTCTTTCTTGAGAGATTCGGAACTCCTACCACCTTGCGTACTTTTTCGCTCTGCCAGCCGCCGACAAAGAAGAATTGAGAAACGGCAGTCAGGTTCGAGACTTTTCTGTCCCGGCTCGCCGACTCGAAATCTATTATGACAGAGTCTGGTCGAGATAAGTTGCGTATCAAGAGGTGCTTTGTGGGGTTGCTGAGCTCGCCGTGATCAAGGCCATGCATATCAAGGAGACTGCATTGTTCCAATGCGTTCCGAATCAGAGCCTTGGTGTATTTTCTCGAGCTTCGAGTCCTCAAACCCTCGATCCATTTGCCCAGACGTATAGAATCAATGTATTCCATTGCGAAGAGGTCTTTGGAGTAAGAAATTGCCTTGGGCCCGACTCCGAAAGAGTTGGCAAAAGACTGCAACTCGAAATCGCGCCTCATGTCGACCCTATCGGCATCGACTCTGCGAATCTTGAGAGCCACAACTTCCTCCGATGATTTCATCAATGCCTTGACCACAACACTGACGCATCCTCTACCAACAATCCCATATTTCCCAACTTTGGAACTGCCTTCGAACATTAGTCTTCGAACGCCTAATTCACGAAACTGTCCGATCCGAGAATCAAAGCTTTCCAAATTTGTCCCGGGATAGCAGATTATTGCCCCGTGCTCGTTCTTGCGGAGCTCTGATGGCAAAAAGGAGGTCCTTTCAACCTGTGACGACTGCAAATTCTTACTCTTCTGAAGTGATCGCAGACGCTGCCTTTCCTAGCCAGTCCTTCTTCCTGACCAGATGTGTTGCATTTAATATTCTGACCCCCTTCGCAATCTCACTCCTGAGCTCCTCCGACACTCCTGCAGACTCGAGTTTCGAAGTCAGAAGGTCTTTCAGGGCGTCACTCGCTCTGTCGAATTTTCTGAAATACACCGATTCAACTCGTCCATCCTCGTCGATCCACGTCGCTAGAGCCTTCCCACGATTTCGAATGAAGTAATTCTGGACTTCATCGGCTCTGAAGTACTCAGGACCAGATCTGGAATGAACCCTGCCTATCTTCAGATCAGAAAAGAGAAAGAGAAACGCGCTTTCAGAACTCTCGTTGGATGCGGCTCCGCACCGAAGAACTTCAAAGCCAGCGGATTTCAACTTGCTGGAAATGGAATAAGTGCTCTTCCTAAGCTGTCCCCAGAGTATGTCGGGGCTGCGCTTGGAGTTCTTGAATCGAACGACAAGTGTTCTTGCCGCGAGTTCCATAGATGGGGTGCCGTCTACCTCCTTCTCCACAAAGAATGAAAGCTTTGGTTTGGCGAGAAATCTTCTAGCTTGGAAAACCAGTTTCGCAACGTTCCTAGCGGAGATCGCGGCACCAAGGTTTCGGGTTGTGTCTACCGGATCCAGGATTACAATCGGGCTCTTCAAAAGCGCGGCTAATACATTATCGTAAGGCTCTATGGATACAACTTCGTTTGGTTTAATGCTCGCAAGACCTCTGAGCGTAGACGCGAAAGAACCATATTTCAGAACGAGAACCTCACAAACATAGCCGCTGAAACCTTGGATCTTTACCTCAGCGCCGTAAACGCCGGATGCCTTTACGAATTTCTTGAAGAGTCTAGCTTCCAGCTTGAGCGCTTCATCAAGCTTCGAAGAGATGTATTTTGTGTGAAAGGGAGAGCGATCAGCGGCACTCTTCCACTCGCCGATCGGGACTTTATAACAAGGTACGATGTTCACTCTGACGTTTTCTACGAAACCTTCCACGTACGGGTGCTCCGCGTATCTGAGGTTGATTTGATATCCATGGAGCGCTCGTTCAGCGGTGCTGATCGCCTCTCTCTCTAGATTATTTCTCGGATAGTCCGTTGGATACAAAAGAAAGAAATCAATGTCATGACTACCCTTGAGCCAAGTTCCGCGAGCGAACGAACCACCGAGACTGACCTCAGGAACAGGTGCAGTCTCTAAAAGAGAGCTCTCGACTCTCGATTTGACCTTTCTAGAAACAGACTCCAGTTTTTCCTTCTCTGTAGGAGATGGTGTTACAAGCTTCGAGGCTCTGGCGATAACATCGGTCAATGATAGAACCTACTTTTCAAACACGTGAAGGTCTGAGTACTGCGGCCCGTAAGGAGTCAGCGTGCTCTGTTTTAGTCTTAAATGGTGTATCCTAGTCGTACCAAACTCGACGTCCTTGTTCTTGCGAACCATGTTGATTAATTCTTCTTTATGCCTTCCAGAACGCATCCTTGAGATCGTAACATGTGGACTGAACTTCTCATCGTCTACTTTGGTGAGTGTGTGAACTGGCTTCAAAAGATTGTTCACAGTGAACGCCTGTGCCTCCATCTTGCTTTTTGATTCGGGGTCAATTCCAATCCAGACAACGGAGATCCTTCTTTCATCGGGGAATGTTCCGAGGCCTCGGAACGAAATGACGAGTTCAAAATCTTCGACCTTGTTTCGGAGTGCGGAAATGATCTCTGATTTATCTGTCTCGTCAATCTCGCCTAGAAATCTGATGGTGAAGTGAATTATCTTGGGATTTACAAGTTTCAGGTCTGCCCCCGTGGCGAGCAACTCCTTCTGGACTTCATGAACTCTATCCAAAAAGGCTGGATCTTCAATGTCATAGGACAAGAAAGCTCTCATCGAGATCAACCATCCAACTGAAGCACAGTTTGGCGATAGAATAGCGTTGCCAAAACAGCTTAATAACGTATGACGAAGCGACTAGTCGCTCATCTCAAGAGTATTCTAAAATTGTCCAAAGCCAAAGACCCAAAGTTAGAAAGACTCGTCATATGCCTCACGGGCATGCCGGGGGCGGGCAAATCGACTGCCGCGGAGGTTTCTCAGAAATTGGGATTCAAGGTCTTTCGTATGGGCGATGATGTCAGGATGGCTGCCGAAAAGAGAAACATAGCACCAACGGACGAAAACCTCGGCGCTATCATGCTTCAGCTGAGGCAGAGTGGTGGAATAGTAGCAATCGCGGTTCTCTGCAAACAGAGAATCGAGAATGACACGAAATCAATCTTGGTTGTAATAGACGGAGTCAGGAACATTAACGAATTCTTCGAGTTCAGAAAACTCGGACAAGCGGTGCTAGTCACGATTCACGCCACCCCAGATAAGAGATTCAATTTCCTGAAGGAACGTGCTCGTAGCGATTCTCCACAGTCCTACCAATCTTTTGAATCAAGGGACAGGCGCGAACTCACTGTTGGCATCGGGGAGGCGATAGCTCTTGCAGATGAAGTGATAGTCAACTCCGGTTCGCTTTCGGAGCTAAAGGACAAGGCCGAACGCTTAATCAAGCGGCTCAAAGCTGATTTCAAAAACAACTAGAAAGACTTGCGTGTCAATTGTCCCGAGAAGAAATCGACATTTTAGCAGAAGCACAGGTAAAGCGCACGGAGTCTAGAGAAAAGATCTCAAAGGCGCTTTCCAACCTGTTCGGAAAGAATGGAGAATTGCGATCAGAGCCTGACCGTGTCGCATTTACCTCGTCAGACAGGAGTTCACTTCAGCTGCTCAAAGATCAGTTTCGAGACAGAAGAATTAGGGCGGCGGCACGAAGGTTGATGCTGACGAGCCTCGAAGGAGGTGGGCTACAGACTGTACTCCTTTTCAACAAACAGGCGGCTACCGTGGGAATTGCCGCTCTATGCGACGACTCGAGCGAATCTCCTCTGGGACCGATAGTCCTGACAATAAGATCCCAACGAGTTGAGGAAGTGATAGATTGGCTCACCAAGGGTTACGATACTCAGGAAACAGCGTAGACCAAGCCGTCACTTGCAGCAGCTGTATTCTGGAATTCACTTCGAGCCTCCTTCACAAGCTCGGAGACCGTCCTGTACCTCGCGCTAAAATGTGTTAGAACGAGCTTCTTCGCACGAGCCTTTCTTGCTAACTTGCCCGCCTCCCTTGAAGTGGAATGCTTGTTTTCTACGGCGTTTTTGGCATGTTGGTCAGAGTAGGTCGAGTCAAATACAAGAACGTCGCAGCTCTTGAAGAATTTCGACAGTTTAGCTGATGGCCTTGTGTCTCCCGAGATACCAATCCTCTTGCCCTTCCTCTTAGGTCCCAACACATCTCCTGGTATTACAGTTCTCCCGGATTTAGGCGAAACAACACTACCTCCGTGTTGCAGCTTCGACCAGAGAGGTCCTTCAGGAACATCGAACGACAGAGCTTTTCTTGTGCTGAATTTGCCGGGCCTTGCCGCCTCTTCGAAAACATATGCAAAAGACCGTATCGAGTGTTCCGAAGTCTCTGCATAGACTCGGAATTTTGGATGCGTAAAGACGAGACCTGGCTTGACCTCGCGCACGATTACTTCGAAAGTCAGACCGAACCCGAGTATCGCTTTGTTCATCTTTACGAAATCTGTTATTCCCTTCGGTCCGAAAATCTCAAGTTTTCTCTCCCTCCTGTTCATCGACATGGTCTGGAGCAGTCCCAAGAGGCCAACCACATGATCCCCGTGCATGTGAGTAATGAAAACGACGCATTCCTTGTTGAATCCCAGTCCAGCTTCGTTGATCGCTCGTTGGCTACCCTCGCCGCAGTCAAAGATAGCAATGATGTTCTCGTAGGTGATGGCGAGGCATGATAAACCTCGATCTTTCGTAGGAACTGCCGATGAAGTTCCCAAGAAATGGATCTTTAGCTCTACCAATTATTTTCTCCTCAAAACGCTGATCGACCGCGTAAGATTTCTGTGGACGTAAAGCAGGTGTCTCTCCGAAAGCTCGAAGGAGCTGTCACAATCCAGATCCACGTGAGATGGATGCATTATGACGCAGTATTTATCTGAATTGAGTTCTTCGGCGGCCGCGTTAGTAAATTCTCTCATAATTCGCATAGTGGTTTTCCCCTTTGTTGAAGATGCCCGACCATAGGGCACGTCGGTTGCGATTGCATCAACCCTGCTCAAAGGAAAGGGATGCGTCGAGTCCGCGTGAATGATCGACTCGAAATCTAGCGAGAATCCTTCGAGGTTTAGGCGCGCGCCCTTTGCAATCCATCGAGTCAGATCGAACCCAATAGTCTTTATTCCCATGACGCTGCTCTCTATCAGCAAGCTGCCAGTTCCGCAGAACGGATCAAGAAAATAATCTCCCTCTCTGACGCGAGAAAGATTGACCAAGAGCCTCGCAAGTTTCGGATACATGGCTGAAGGAAGAAAGAATCTCCGAGCTCTCGGTCTTCTGATGCGCCAACTGAACTCCTTTATTCCGCCGCTCGAGACCCCGAGCAGATAAGCACCGTCATCGAGCTGTTCAACCTGAAACACGTAATCAGGAGCTTCCAGGGAAACTCTCGCTCTGATTCTTTCTTTGATCGAGCCCCCAAGTTCTCCGCAGATCTTGTAATCAATGGACTCGCTTCGAACTGAAAACGTCTTGCCTGCTTCGACGATTGAACGATCTAAATCACTACCAAGATCAGCGACTCTGGGGGATATAGCAAGCAACCTGCCTCCAAACCTGCAGTAAGCGGCCCTTTCAGTGATTCTCGATATGATTTTGACATCTTCAATTTCTGAAGAGATCAATCTGCGCGAAAGTCTCCGGCAGGAATTCCTTCCAGAATAGGTCTCTACAAGTGCAGCTATTTCGGATGAAGGAAATGTCAGCTCCTCTCCGGAGAGCACGAAGATTGAACCCTGCAAATACTACTCTATCTCAGAGCATCTCAAAGTAGCTCGCTACGAGAGGCGAAACATCTACCTTGCTGTACTTGCTCGGAATGGTGTTTGTCGAGACTATCTCGTCAACCCCTGCTTGCTTCAATTTGTCGGCCGCTCCACCAACAAGCACCGGATGTGCGCAGGCCGCAATCACCTTGCCTGCCCCGTGTTTTTTCAGCAGCTGTGCACACTTCACGACGCTTCCGCCAGTCGAAATCATATCGTCTATTATTATTGCGTCTCTTCCGATCAAGTTCAAATTCTGATCTTCAGTTGACACCTCGCCCGTCTTACGGTCTCTGCTCTTCTTGAATGACGCAAATTCAGATTTCAGAACTGCTGCGAAAGCCTCAACTCTCGTGCTGCTCCCAAAATCCGGCGAGACCGATATTGGTTTTTGCAGATTGAAATTAGAATGAATGTACTCGGCGAGAAGTGGTATGGAAGAACAGCTGTAGACAGGGAAGGAGAACAGTCCGAGAGCCTGCATGCTATGAATATCAATTGTCACCAATCTCTTAACGCCCACGAATCTCATCAGGTGAGCTATAACGCCGAGCGTAATCACCTCGCCCTTCATGAACTCCTTGTCCTGTCTTGCGTAGCCAAGGTATGGGACGACCGCGTAGACTTCCGCCCCGTCCTCGTTCAGCTTGTGCGAAAGAGAAAGAAGCTGCATAAGATGCTTGTCCACAGGGGGGTACGTGCTCTGAACCACGATTACCTTTTTGTTTCTGACATCATCTGCAACTCTCAGCTTTGACTCTCCGTCTGGAAAATCCGTTGCTTCTACCGTGACAAGTTTTGCCCCAAGTTTTGCAGAAATATTAGCCGCGACATCCAAAGAGGCGGGCCCTGGCGCTACAAACCAATCGCTCAACTAGAACAAATACTCGATTTTTTCCTGAAATATAAAAATCAATTCTGAATAGCTTTTTCCTTATCAAATCTGATGCGCGTCGCGCGCATACGATCTCAGGATCTCAGCAATGCTCGAAGCTTGAGAAATGCATCCTCTTGCTCGATTCGGCTCGTCGCCGTCGTACAATTCTGAAATACTACCAACTCCTGCTTCTGCCATCCTTTTTACAAAGGGGGAGTAGAGATGTTTCACGTATTCGAAGTCCCTTGAATCGATGGGAAATGTCTTGAGGTAAGCGGAAACATAGGAACCGAAAAGCCATGGCCAAACGCTCCCTTGGTGGAAGGAGAGACTTCTTTCTTCGACGCTTCCCTCACAACGCCCTCTGTAACCTTCGTCCAGAGGTGATAGACTTCGCAGACCAACAGGCGTCAATAGTTCTGAATCAACCGCCTTGAGAACTTCTCTGCCCTTCATCACATCCAGTACAGGAAACGGGAGACCGATTGAGAGAATTTGATTAGGTCTGATCTTGTCGTCGCCAACATCATCGACGAGAACGTCATGGAGACATCCCTTCTGCTTGTTCCAGAATTTCGCTTCAAAGGATGACTTCGTTCTTTGAGCCATCGCGTTGAAAGGTTCCGGACCCTTCCCTAGGTGCGTTGCGAAACGTTCCATAATTCGCAGTGCGTTGTACCAAAGGGCGCTCACTTCCACGGGTTTCCCACACCTCGGAGTCACAGGAATACTGTTTACCTTTGCATCCATCCAAGTTAGGGCGAGCTTCTCGTTTCCGCCCTCGACCAAGTCGTCGTCAGCGACCTTTATCCCGTGCTTTGAGCCAATAGAATATGACTGGATTATCTTCTGCAGTCTCGGGAAGATTTCTCTGATGAATTCAAGCGATCCGGTTTCAGAATACACATGATATGCAGAGTTGATGAGCCAGAGCGAGGCGTCAATGGATTCATATTTTGTGCCTGTTGCCTCAGAGATCTCACTCGGAACGAGGCCGTCCTGCTCTCTTTCAAGAAATGACCTGATGACTTCCTTCGCGATTTCTTCGCGCTTTGTCACAAGGGTGAGACCGGGCAGTGATATCATTGCATCCCTACCAACGATTCCAAGTCGATGGTAGCCAGCAACTATTGACTTGCCGGTTGTCTTGCAATCCACGATAAAACTGTCAGTGACTTCGACAAGGGATGAGAAGAAAGAATTATCAAATTGGAGCTTTGCAGTAATTTTTCTCATCCGCTGCATTTCTCGATATTTTTGCCCCTCGATTGAGAAGACTGATTGTTGCCGAAGCGAAGCAAGGACAGAGACCTGAAAACCCTGATCCAAACTTACGAAGAAATATCCTGGATTGTATTGATCTTCCCTGTCATCTGTGCGGGGAGAGTTTTCGTAAATGAAATTCTTGTACCACTGACCTTTAGCGTTGTATTGCGCTATATCTGATTGAAGAAAGAGAGTTGTAGCACCCGAGAAAGCACGGATTTCCACTCCTTTCGGGTTTAGCGTCTGGGCAAAGTTCCATCGGTTGTCTTCTTTGGTTCGCTGAGAAAACTCACAATGGTTTATGATTGGAAATATTGAAATTCTGACAGACGAGTCGGTCTCTATTACCCTGTAGGTCGTAATGCAGGAGTTGTCTCCGTGAGGCATGAAAATAGACTTCTCAAGGATCGTATTTCCAACTCTGTAAACGAAGACTGGGTAAC
>JAJYUX010000050.1 GCA_021792315.1 archaeon | reverse complement strand
GAACTGTCTACGATCGAGTTCAGGCTGGCCTGAATGGTCCGCGATCGATCGGAAACATCCTCTTCTTCATTCATTTTTCAAAAAATCATTCCTTTTGCTTCAGGACAAGGCAAAAATTGGAAAAGGAGTCAATGCACACTCTTGAAGAACTCGCTTAAAATAGGGCGACTTTTCCAAAGCCTATTACTTGCTTCTCCTTCGAACAAAGTTACTTCCTAGTAATTAAGGGAAACGGGTTTTTGATCAGTATTCGCGACCAGCGAGCCTTTAATTCTAAACTCTGTTTCAGTTTCTTGTTGGCGTAGAAAGCGATGCAACGACCAGGAATGAAATTTCACTTTACAGATCGAACTCCAAAGGATTCGCTTGATATTAGCAGTGGGAAGTCAAATATGGGAATTGAGTCTATCGACTTCGATCGCAATGAGTTTCCGATTTGTTAGGGCCACGAGGTAGCAGGTGATTTCTTCATGCGATACGATCCATTGAAGATCGGCGGCGTCTTGTATATTATTGCAGTCTTTCAATTCTTTATCTTCGAGCTAGTTGCCGAGACCCTCTACCCAGGTTATAGCGTCGCAAATAACTACATCAGTGATCTTGGCGCAACTTGCGTAAATCCACCCAGTACTGCAAGCTGCATCGTGCATCAACCCTCAGCAACAATCTTCGACACGACTCTTTTGTTTTTGGGGCTATTACTTCTCGTGGGAACACACTTTGTGTACTATGGGACACGAAAGAAACCATACTTCATAGTCACAGCAGTTGCTGACATTGCCATCCTCCTTGTAGGGGTGTTTCCTGAAAACACTGGCTGGATCCACGGTGGTATCTCGGTGATCCTTTTTCTCTTCATCGGAATCTCACTCATTCTAGCCTGGACCATTGTGAAGGGAGGCGTCTTCAGATATCTCACAGTGGCCTTTGGCGTCCTCACTCTCTATTTCAACTTCTTCAGCGTATCCGCACTGGGCAACGGCGGGAGCGAGCGACTCCTTGTGTTATCTATCCTTTGCGGGGTATTATCACTCGGTGGATATCTGACAGGTCAGGATTCCTCACATGTACCAGTTGCAAAGCGGCAGAATGAAGCACCAGCTGCTCAAGTCATTTCCGTGAAAAAGAAACTACTTTTGATCAGTATTGTACTAATCGCTGTCGGTCTAGGTCTCATGCTCTTTAGTGATCCTGTAAGTAGCCCTTCCCACCTAGGTACAAGCGGCTCGCTACCTCCCGGTTGTAGCAAGCAATCTAACGGCGGAGTAATCTGTAGTAGCGCGGGCTCCGAAGGGAATAGCAGTCTCACTCCGCATGTCATCAATGGAGAGGAAACTAATTTTGGTGCCACTATTGAAACAATTGTCGCGGTATCACTTATCGGACTAGGCTTGATTCTTGTTGCTATAGGGGCTTTCTCCAACGGAGCTATTGCATATCAAACGAAGGCTGTGACATGATCAGATCATTCAGTAGCGAAATTTCTCTAGGATGTGATGAATATCTGTCTGAATTCAGGGTCTACCGGACTGGAGTTCGTATAGATGCAGCTCCGGATTGTCCTGATAAGAGATTCCCTCCAATCGCATATTGAAAAGAAATCACCACCAGTTTTCCTCACTTCTGGGAAGCTGAACAGCGGCAACCGAAGTTCAAGAAGAACCTGAGGTCTTGAAGCCAGGCTTGAACAAGTATCAGGATTGCCAGCGAATTGATGATAATCTCATCGATGCTGTCACTCTCGGCCAACTTGGCGAAGACCAATGGTAATATGAACTTGAAAAATGGCAATGATTGCCCTCAGAAGGATTCCTCGACGTACTAATCCATGTGCGTAAAGTGATTTTTCCGCATCTGGCACGGTGATTCTGAAATATCTGCACAGGCTATTTTGGCCATGAATCAGCTTATTTTTTGACCCTTCTTCGGAGATTCTTTTCGAAAGAGTCAGTGTTGGTTTGCTATTACCAGAAAATTCTACTAATATCACATGGTGAAAGATCCTCGTGATGCACGATCACCTTGAAAGAAGGGTAGAGATTCGGTACTTACGCTTTGCCACTTTTCCCAAAGCTTTCGCATTTCAAGCCTTGAAGTTAGAAGATAGAGGTAAACCCAAAGTTCTTTGGGCTAATGTCTTTACTAGAGTCGATACATCTCATAACATGATTGAACATGAGCCTAGTTAACCTCTTGATGGCTGAACACGCGTCTTTGCGACTGCATTTTCGCTATTTTCGAGAAATGAACTCCGACCTAATATTCGAGCTAGAAGATTTCATCAGAAAGTGCCACTCCAAAGTCGAGGATGAGATAGTCTTTCCCAGGTTGACCCAGCTCTCGCCAGCTGATGCAGACCTTGCAAGGAAAATCAATCGACTCATCGAAGACCACGAGCTTCTGGCCGGTCTTGGCGAGAACATGCGGGTCTGGGCAACAGAAGGACCAAAGGAGCTCGACGTAAAGAGAATCGCTCTTTACGCTGATACTGTCATGTCTCACAACGCAAGTGAGGAAGCTCTTGTCTTCCCACTATGGAATGCGAGTGCTCAAGATGAGGAAGAAGCCTGCAGGAAAGCGAGGAGCGTAATAGAAGAGTTTGGTATGGACCGATATCTGAGAGTAACCGGTATTTCAAAGCCGCTCCTAGATTCACTGCTAAGACCGGGTGAATTAGCGCCTCTCGCGAGATCTACGGCTTAGGGCCTCTTAGCCTAATCGCGCCATGAAGTGAATCGAGACATGAAACAGTTAACTGATTTACCTGACTATTCCACGCGCAAGACATTATCCGCTATTGAACCAAAGCTTCCTTGGAAACTCACCATCGACGGAAAAGTGGGAAAGAAGGTGCAACTTTCTATAGATCAAATTGACAGTTTGCCAAGAGTTCGATTGACACAAGACTTCAAATGCTTGGAGGGGTGGGTCGTCAAGGATGTGGCCTGGGAAGGAGTCAGGGTGTCTGATGTTCTGGGGCTAGGAAATATCGAACCAGAGGCAAGCTACGTCCTGTTTAGCTCGCGAGACTATACCAGCTCCATGACCATCCAAGACGCGTCGAAGAGCACAACGATTTTTGCTCGCAAGAAATTTGGAAAGACGCTCAGTGAATCTCTTGCAGGAGGCCCGATTCGCTTGGTATTTGTTGGGGAAAAGTGCTATGAAAGTGTAAAGTCTGTGGACAGAATTACTGTCCTATCAGAAGCAACAGAAGGAACAGCTCGAAGTATCGCTACCTCTAGACTGGACGCTGAGACAATATTCGAATAGTAATGATTGAGAATTCAAGTTCCTCAGTCAATAGTCGCCGCCTGATACTTTTTCCGAAGATCTTTGGGAACAAGGATAATCCCTAGTCTGAATACATTATTCATCAGATGAAGGTATCAGGACTGGAAGTCAAATTCAATGGAGATTGAGCATTAATTATGAGTAATATTACAGAAGAGGTTGGAACGCTCGAAGCACTTGTCCAAAGACTCATGAAAGAGCACAGAGACTTTGCCTCACAAACGGGAAAGTTAGACGAAAGTATTGCATGCGAATCTCCGATGTATCATGAGATAACCAAAGTCTTTGCAACATTGAAGGAAGAGCTAACTGACCACATGCTTGCTGAGGAAACAGAAATCTTTCCAGAAGTCTCTAATCGAGGACTATTCAATGAGAGGATTAGCGAAATAATGCAGCAACATCTAGACATCACAGCAGCGTTGGACAGAATGAAATTTGCACTCCATGGAAAGGACCTGGAAGAACTACGAAGTGGTTTCAACGAACTTTGTGCGATCATGAATCTGCACTTTCCGGCGGAAGAGAAAGAGGTTTTTTTGCTCGTACTGTAATTGGCCTGATCAATCGTTGCAATATGCAATAACGGCGGCAGTTACGGCAGACAAAGTTGTCTGCGACTTCTGATACGATCTCAACCTATATCAAGAAGGACTCTATACTCAAGTGGGATTATCGTCTTGAGCCACAACGTTGACTTTTCAGAACCCATTCCAAAATTGGTTGAGAGATTAGTCAGGGAGCATAGAGAACTTTCCCCAAAGCTCGACGAGATTGAAAAAGCGACAAAGAACGACCCGGTCAATGGAGTAAAGTTACTTGAGAGTGTACGCGCCAAGATTCTCCATCACGCAGTCGAAGAAGAGGCTCGAATCATGCGTGTAATCATGAAAGACGCCAAGTCAGAGTCCGCTGATTCTGTAAAGATCATGCAGGAGCACAGATGGGTATCAGAGTTTCTCGAGCGCAGGATGGATAATCTTCCAAAGATCCAACGCGAACAAGCTCAAAGTGAGATCGAGAAATTTGTGGCAGATCTTAGACAGCACTTCAAAGAGGAAGAAGATGTCGTTTTTCCTCTCGCGCTAAAAGCGCTTGCCTCAGAACATTCAAAGAGCCCGTAGAGAATCCCTACAGCCAAGTTTCAAATCCTTGCTTAAAAGCTAGGGAATCTTCTATCCATGATGCACTGACTTGATTCAGTCTGGGTAATAGATTACCGTTCAAGGGTGTACTGGGATGTAAACTAGCCCAAACAATTTTGGGTCAAACTATTTCTTGTTTTTTGAGCGTAATCCTACTTGAGTGAAGCACCGAATTGAACAATTACTGCGAAAGAGAAAAGAAAATTCGACCATTCGTTCTTAGGAGGTCGAATGAAGGTACGGTGTGGCAATGCGAAAGCTGCCATTTTGTCATTCACAGTCTTGCATTGTACGCCTCAGACTATAACTCTCTGCCTGTAGAAGAGCCGAAAGCTAGACAGCCAAAAGTCCTGTAGTTGTTAGTCGTGGTGTACTGCATGGAGAATAGTATTGACTCTAATTGTTTCACAAAAAACTTGCCGAATCAAAGGCCTGAAATTAAAACGGACTCTTTTGGGAATGGCAGGACTTTTCATTGGGATGCATTGAGTAATGCAACTGCGCAATCAACCTTGTCTCCGTACGTGTTTCTATAGACTCGATCGCCGTACTTGTCCTTGAACAGTTTGACTGCATTTCGAACCTGGCCTTTTTCCACGATCAGGTTTGCCTTTCCTGTGAAAGTACGGTCTCTTATTCTCACTCTCATCGTAGCGTTGACTTGTACGTTGCGATACCACTCGGTCGATTTTCCATATCGGGGTAGAAAGTAAAGTGTTCCTTGTTTTTCTGCAAACCAAAGTGGAACTTGTATCTCCCGATTTGACTTTCTACCAAAGACAGTCAATGTGGCGTCTCGCTCGTTTCTGATCGACTCTGCGGAGGCTGGGCGAGATCCTGTTTCATGAGTGCTTGGCTTTGGCTGGGCCTTTCCTATGCGCGGAAGCATTACCAGCACGGAGATTATGGCCGCGATGACAAGCGGACCCGACGCTGACTCCCAAACGGGTAGTTTGCCGACGATCAAAGAATCAAAATTGCCCGCAACTCGCAAGAGGATTCCAGCGTTAAGTAGCGCTATCGGCCAAAAGGAAAGTCCAGTGATAGGCGCCTTTCTTCCCAGCAGACCTGGAAGGAGTATTGGAGCAAAACAGGTTATTACCGAGCCGATGAATCCGATTGCGATTGAGTGAATGAAAGAATCTCTGATGAAGTAAGCGTCCACTCCGGCCAGGGGCATCGATACCCCCAGCACACATCCGAAAAGGAGCCAGATTGACGCTGAAAGAATGCACACCTCGTTGTATCTTACTATCATGAAGTGACTCTTTGTCATCGCTGGACGATACATCAGTGGGTGAGCAAGTTCGAATATTCTGAGCGACGAAATTACAGAGAGTGCAGACGCAAGATAAAGCAGTGCTCCTGCCAACGTCAGCGCTCGTATAGACAGGAGAATTGCTAGAAAAGACGCACCAATTGCTGACGCCTGTAGATAACCAGAGAGCCTTGCGAAATTCTTGCGATAGTTGCACTGTCTGAAACTCACAGATCTTATCTCCACGGTGTAAATCATAGAGCCGGCGAATCCAGCTAGTGAAAGGAAAATCATACCGGTAGAGAATGCGTCTTGATTCAAGACGCCCAATGATATCAGTGCAAGGAGAAAGGAGATTAACGCGAGCGACACGGGTGAGAGAATTATGAGCAGATTGGTTTCTGGGAAGCCGCCTACGGGACGAAAAGCTAGCAAAGAGACTTGGTATCCGAATACTACTGATGCAAGGAATATCAGAACTGGAGCAAGGGTGAGGATGATTCTATCGCTGGATACCAGAATTGGAGCTGAAAGAAAGAGCAAGTTAGCTAACGTCAGCAAAATGTACGTGAGGTAGCCTAGTCTGAATTTTGGCAAACTGGCTCCCTTGAATCTTGGAATAAGTGAATACGCCACTCCCAGAACAAATTCGGCAACAAATCCGTAAATCTGAACGTAAGGATGCGCTGGGAATAGGCCGAGTCCAAGACTGGTCGGCAACCCCGAAATGTGCGCTAACGTGAGTGCGCCAAGAGTTGTTCCGACGAGAGCGAATATTATGGCTGTGGAAATCAGAAGTAGAGTTAGTCGCCTTTCAGGTTTTTCCAAATTATTAGGCGCGATCGTCGAGGCTGATTTGATTGCTGGCTTTCCAGTTTCAGATGATCTTGTTTCCTCTCCAACTTGGGCACGTCTGTTCCGAAAGATCTGTTTGACTTTCGATCGAAGAAGAAACACGGAAAGTCGATGAGTTGCCGCCTATATAATTTGGTTTGCGTACTTCGAGTAGGTCATGACTGGAAGCTTCTGTTTCAACTCAAATTGAGTTTCTGGAGTTCTGGATCCTTTGACAAAAAGGCTTCTCCATTGACAAGGACAATCGGCCTGTTCGCTAGGTCTGGATGATCGTGTAACAGGTTTACCGTTTCTTCTTCATTCAGTTTCACTTTTCCTACTCCTAAGGCGCGATAGTCTTTGCTGTTGCGCCTGATCATATTCTTCGCACCATACCTCTTGACTAGCATCTTTAGTATCTTTTTTGACGGAGGAGTAGCCATAATGTCTATCGGAAGTATTGGAACGCCTGTTTTCTCGAGATCCAGCTTTGCAACTCTACATGTGTGGCACGTTGTTTTCCAGTAGAACGGTATCGTCATATCAATTCATCTTCTCTTTTTCAAAAATAGAGAGGAGCTGAGCCTCCTCTTGATGCTTTCAAAAGGGAGAGACGGAAACTGCCTAAGATATGGCAACCTCTGTCCTGGCGGGCAACAAGACTTTTGCCAGTGTTCCTGCAAGAAGTGCTGCCGGATAGAGTACCTCTTCTTCTACTCTTGCATGATGCGCAAGTGCTTCCAGCATTTCAGCGACTTGCTTGTGGTTTTCCTTCTCCGCTCTCTCTTCCGCGCGCTCGATGTATTTTCTCAAAGCTTCGTGCTCCTGGAACATACTTTCGTACTCCTGCAGCAGCGCACCCTGCGTATCAGCAATCTCCCTGAGATTGGAAATCTTTTCTTGACCGACAAGGTCTTTCAGTGAGCCAAGGACTGGCATTGCGTACCGCTCTTCCTTTTCAAAGTGAGGTTGCAGAGTTTTCAGCAATTCACTGACAGCCTTACCAGTTTCATCAGAAAGAGTCGATGCTTGTTTGAGTGACTGCATTATCTCTTCATGTTCTTCTTCCATTGACTTTGGTATGGTCAACATACTTTTCTCGCTTCTATATCATAATGTCAGCCGCGTTAATTTATTGATCATCCCTTAGAATTATGGTCGACTAGATCAGAAATCTCAGAGGCGAACTCGAATAACAAAAGCCACTGCTAATGCGAACACTGCCGTGCGTGGAAAGGCCATGCTCTGGTACCAGCGAGGGTAAATTGCTGATTACACATTGGCTTTTGGTATTTGGCGGATTGATTCAGTGGATTCATATTTTTGAGGTTTGTAGTCACCAGGCACTGTTCTAAAGGACACGTTTAGGCGGTTCCAACCGTTAATCTCAATAATCGCAAGGGTCAGGTCGACCAACTCCTTTTCGCTGAACTGCTTCCTTGCTTCCTCGTAAACATGGTCCGGAACATGGCTTTCAGCAACGAGCGTAACAGCCTCAGTCCATGCAATGGCTGCTCTCTCTCGATCCGAGTAGAAGGGTGCCTCTTGCCACGCGGATAGCATGAATATTCGCTGTTCGCTCTCTCCTTCAGCGCGGGCGTCCTTGCTGTGCATGTCCAGACACCAGGCACACCCGTTTAATTGTGAAGCCCGCATGAAGACTAGATTCAAAAGTGACTGCTCAAGACCAGTAGTCTCGACGTACCTTGCAAGGCCAAGCATAGCTTCTCTAACACCCGGCGAAACGTTCGCATAACTCAATCTCGACTTCAAATACTACTCACGGTCATTTCGTCGAATATCGTATCTTATACAATTTGTCCCGAAAACTTCACGGCTGAAAATCTTCGTGCCAATCCGCAAATAATAGAGACTGGTTATCTTAGTTTATACTTCGAACACACTTAAGCGTCCGCTACTGTATATGATTTGAAAAATTAGTAACTCCCGCTAGAGAATTATATGCAATACTACGTCACAAATTGATTGGCAGCTGTGCGTTAAGAATTTCAATACGCGGAAGAGCGATCTGCTCGTTATTTCAACTGCCACTTGTGAAATTCCGCGCTTTGTCCTCGAACAGTTCTGGTAGTTGAGGCGGCCATATGCGCCATTCTTTCCGCGAGCTTCGTTGAAGGGATGAGTTGTTCCTTTACCCAGGAGTGTAACATTGTCGGATTGCCACTAGTCCTTATCGTTTGAAGCGACTTTTGCGCAATTGTACCCCTTCTCCGTATCTCTCGTGCGGTTGGTGCACTAAAGTTTGAAATATAGTCGGCTATAGCTATGCAATTATCCAGTGCCTTCTCGGCAGCTTTCACTCTGGCCGTGAAGACCTTTTTCTCATCTTTTGATAGAGCGGCTCTCCAACGCTCTTCCGATAGGTTTGAAAGATCTCGCTTAATTCGTTCAATGTTTCGTTCAAGGTCGGAGACTTTGGACACGTCCATACCAACTCCCTAGTTCGTAGAACGTTATCGCAAATAAAGGCTTTTTGTGGTATCATGAGTGAAGTCTGCACGGTGCCGATAAAAGATCTCAATCCCGATTCATGCGGTTACAACTTGAATCGATATGCAAACTGCTTAAGCCCAGAAAGTTCTACTTCAATGGGTTAATCCTTTGGACAATCATTACTCAAGCTAGTTCCTTAACTGTCGAAAGAATCCATCCGTTAGTTGCAATAGCTCTCATTTGATTTCAAGTGAGATCCTTTGTTTTGAGAAATGAAAAAGGATTGATGTTGTTGAAGATAAGTACCAATAACCGCAAAATCGAGTAATGTTGTTTGTACTTATCGCGACGCTGGAGACGATGCGGATCGCTTCGGTTTGTAGTACCTTTTCATTCTCTATGAAATCTTTCATCTGTTCTGTGATTCAAATATCCATCAACCGACAGGGCGGGTCACAAGCATAATAGCAATCTCAGCGAACGTTCGAAATACTTCGGCCACTCAGTCTGTAATAGAATTCTTGTTCCATTGCAATGACACGACCAATCTTCAGAAAGCCCAAGTTAGTTCATCGCTTTGAAAATTAAGAGTTAAAACAGCAGTCGCAAGAGTTTGATCGGTTGGTCTGATTTTTGCATTTCTTACGGAATATTCATATTTGTAGTTGAAACCAAATCATGATCGAATTCGCATGGTAGACTTATCCGAACTCGATTTCAAACCGAAACCGATCGACAGGGATTTCCTTTCGAAGCCAGACGAATATCCTGTGAACGGAGATCACGTAGGTCATACTGTAAGAGCCGGAGGAATCCAGCGACTCGATAATGAAGGTCAACCATATCCCACGAAACTCGGAATTCATGGAACTGCGGTAGGTGTTGATTGGGACTGTTGTATAGCAGACGGTGCATGCCTCGACGTATGCCCGACCCAGGTATACGAGTGGGCTTTGAACCCTGGGCAGATAGGAACTGGGAATGACCATAAAATTGAGAAAGGTAGCGAAGAATGGAACACTTATCGAACCGACAAGACAGACATGGTAAGAGAGAAAGACTGCATATACTGCATGGCCTGTGAAACTGTCTGTCCAGTTCAAGCGATAAAGATCACTCCGCCGTAGTAATCATCGTCATTGCGAACTGCTACTCTCCTTAAGCTATGGAGAAAGAAGTGGTTCGCAGGATTTTCAGGGGAATCGGTAGCGACAGGTCGTTCGTTAACTTAACACGCGTACTCAGCTAGTCTTCAGCAAGACTCATCAAAGCGTACGACGACATTGGTTCTTGAAACTTGAGAAGGCCTCATTGGTTTTCGATCTTGGAGACGACAGTAGCATATCTGAAACATTCTTCACAAAGCAAGTCGAATTTATCAGTTCGTTTGTTCAATTTGTAGAAGCCAATTTCTTTTGGATCTATCCGTCGCCAACATTTAGCACAAGTATTAAGCCGTACGAAAGCCATTTCTCTGAATACACCCAAGTTCAGTATTCTAGAAGTCTCATAAACGTCTAATCCCAAATTTTTTCGGGCAAATAGATCCAAAATACGTCTCTTTATTTCTGATGTGCTGCAACTACGTAACTACCACTAAAGATTTCTTGGAACCATTTTAAGTTGGAGAGTAGGGCATCATTTGATATGACAGAAGAAAGAAGATTTGCTGACTTTTACGATGGTGCCCTCCCGTTCCAGATGTCTTCGATACCAGAAGGTGGAATGTGCCTCTCCGTATTTCTCGTCCTCTGGAAAGAAGATATTCACCACGTTCTTCTGGGCAAAGTCAACAAAGAATACGATTGGATAGGAACTGGCGCCCTGAATAAAGAAAGTGCAGCACGAATAACTCAAAGATGGATGCTCCCGTCTAGCCACCTATTATTGTACGAGTCTCCAAAGGATGCGGCCAGAAGAGTACTGAAAGAGCAGCTCGGACTGGATGCGCAACCATTGGAGGGACCTTTCGTGTACTCCGAGGTGTACGACGCCCCAAAGTATGAAATCAAGAATCACTGGGATATGGAGTTCGTGTTTACTGGCAAAGTTTCATCGAACAATGAACTCACCCATCCAGCCTGGTCTGAGCTGAAGTTTCTCAACGTTGCAAAGCTGCCTGAAAGTGAATTTGCGCGCAGTCATCAAGACATACTGGTTGAAATTGGCGCTAGATGATTTCTTTTCCAGCCGCCTGAAAAATTTCTGAAAGCGGCAGAGTAGGCATACCTATTGAATCACAATGGAGCCGCTGATGCCCTGAAGCCTCTCGATTTCATCAGGAAACCAAAACAGCCGTTTCGACTCGACCTCACTTCATGGGTACTCCGAAGACACCCACAAAACATCATAGATAGATTTGAGAATGGCGAATACGGAAGAGTAGTAGTCATCAATAATCAGGTTGCCGAACTCTCCGTCACGCAGCCTGGTGCTTCTAGCTGCATGTTGCAAGTACTTTTGTTGACAGAAGGCTCTTCGTCCTCCGACCTAATTCCATCAGCGAACCTGTTACTCGATCGACTGCTGGGTCCGAAGATCGACCTCACTGGCTTCTACAACGTAGTCAAGAAAGATCCAACGACCGGCGACCTAGTCAAGAAATTCGTCGGAGTCAAACCACCACGCTTTCCTTCCGTTTTTGAATCATTGGTCAATGCCATTGCCTGTCAGCAGGTCAGTTTGAGTGTCGGCCTCTTATTACTCAATAGACTAGCATCGTCATTCGGCCCCTCCATTTACATACACGGAAAAAATCGCCATGGCTTCCCTCTCCCTGAGAAGCTTGCAAGGCTTGACTATCAGGCCTTGCGAAATTTGGGATTCAGTGGAAGAAAGTCAGAGTACATAGTTGAAGTGGCAAAGATGGCCGTAAGACATGATTTCGATTTGGAAGAACTGGCCTCCATGACGAACGAAGAAGCGGTTGAAGTTCTGACACAGATAAGAGGAGTAGGTCGGTGGACCGCAGAATATGTTTTGCTTCGTGGATTAGGGCGCCTCAATGTGTTTCCTGCAGATGATGCTGGAGCTCAGAATAGCCTACGCGCTTGGTTCCATCTGCATAAAAAGCCAGATTATGAAAAAGCGATGAGAATCATTTCAAAGTGGCAGCCGTACGCAGGAATGTTATACTTTCACTTTCTTCTTCATAGACTCTCTAGCGATGAGCAAAATCCCTTTTGAAAGTACGGCACATCTCCTGAAAGTATTCTAAAAATGGTCTAAGTACAAATAAGCAAAGATGATTTAGCTGTTATTTGTACTTAAAATACCCCTGAAGGCGCTGGACA
>JAJYUX010000049.1 GCA_021792315.1 archaeon | reverse complement strand
GTTCTTGCAAATTCGAAACTTGTCATTTTCTGGGGCTGCGATCCGGCTTGGAAGAATTACAGCACGCTTCGTCAGAATCTGATGTTCCAACAGTGGAAAGCAGCAGGTATCAAAATGATCGTCGTGGACTCTTTTGTCCACAACGACACCGCAGCTCTGTATGCGGATCAATTCATTGCTCCGATTCCTGGCACTGATGAAGCTATGCTTGCAGCAATAGCCAACGTTTGGATAACGAATGGAACATACAACCAGAGTTTCGTCTCCACTCATGTCTATGGCTTCCAGCAGTTCAGCGATTATATCACCGGCAAATCAGACGGAACTCCAAAGACTCCTCAGTGGGCAGCCGGTATCTGTGGCGTAGATGCGACTACAATCACCAACTTGGCAAACACCTGGGCCTCGAATGTGACTTTCTTCTACGGGGAATATCCTGAAGGGGCACAGAGAAGAGACTTTGCCTGTCAGCACGCAAGGATGGAAATTGCCCTAATAGCGATGCAGGGATTGGGAATGCCTGGACGTGGATATGGTGGAACGTTCTCTGTAGGCACTACCGTAACCGCAACTGGAATGGGACGGTTTGGTAGCGTGCCGAGTGTCAGCAACCCTGTAGCACAATACATTCGCCACAACAATCTAGCACAAGCTATACTGACAGGTTCCGCAACTTGGACTACTGCTGAAAGACATCCTTACAAAGTAGAACAGGAATCGTACCCGCTTGCAGGCAGTTCAAAAATCCATTTGATTGCTTGGGCTAGTGGCTCAGGTGCAAACGGTGGAATTAATCAGCGACAAAATATCAATCCAAAGATTCAAGCGCTACAAGATCCTAGTATCGAATTCACTTTCAGCAACAATGCGTGGTGGGAATCCACTGCGAAGTTTTCAGATGTGATATTCCCAGTCGCAACGGTTGGCGAGGTCAACGACATGACTACTTGGCAGGAATATGTCATCTACCAGCATTCATTGATGGCGCCCGTTGGAGAGGCCAAGTGCGACTTCGACATCTACACTGGAATCGCACAAAAGCTTGGATTCGACCAGCAACTAACTCAAGGAATGACATCGGATCAATGGTTGCAACAGATCTATGCAGCCGCGAAAATGTCACTGAGTTACACCGACTTCCAGACTACGGGTTACGTGAAATATCCTGTCGACACCACACCGAAGGTAACAACAACATGGGCGAACTTCTATGCAGATCCGGTGAAGAACCCGCTTCCGACTAAATCTGGACTACTTGAGGTCTACTCACAGGCGATCGCCGCATACTTTGGTGACAACACTGTGAATGCCCCGCCGATTCCGAAATACATACCAGGGCCAGAAAACTTACTCAATGCTTCTACATACGCAGGGGGCAAATATCCTCTTCTCCTGAGCTCTGCACACGCAAAATTCGCTCGCCACTCCCAATGGCAGAACCTGACTTGGCTAAGGGATGAACCGCAAATGTACACCAACGGATACAAGACGATGCTCATCAATACAGCGGATGCGGCGACATATGGACTGAGTAAAGGAGATGTGGTCAGAGTGTTCAACGACCGCGGGCAGCTTCTTGCAGGGGCATTTCCGACGGATGAGCAAGCACCAAAGACCATTTGGGTGTCTGAAGGAGGGTGGTACACGCCACAACAACCAGGTGTAGTCAATTCGATAGATCTGGGAGGCAATGTGGAAGTCTTGATTGATAGTAGGCAGCCAGAGCCTCTCTGCGACGGAATGATCAACAGCGCCCTTGTACAGATAGAGAAGTGGAATGGAGGTGTGTGATGAGAATGACAAGATACGGAATGCTAATTCAGGCTGGGAAGTGTGTTGGATGCTCTGTCTGCACACTCTCATGCAAGGACGAGTTCATTGGAAATGACTATACAGGCTACTCTGCGGCTCAGCCGGCACCGGGATACGGATACAACCCCAGCGAATGGCCGAGCCAGGCTCCTCTTCTGTCGCTGTGGTATTCGCCAGGACAGAACTGGATCAACTACGGCAAGCAAATCAAGGGAACTTTCCCAAACGTTCAGTCCAAGTTCGCATACACTCCTTGTATGCAGTGCGACAATGCGCCATGTATTGCAGCTGCGACAAATAATGCAGTGTATCAGAGACCTGACGGAATCGTCCTCATAGATCCAGTGCTGAGCCAGAACCAGACTCAGCTACCAGGCTCATGCCCCTATGGAGTGATATACTGGAATCCGGACAAATCAATCGCTCAAAAGTGCACGATGTGCGCACATCTTGTGGACCAAGGTAAGAATCCGAAGTGTGTCGACTCGTGTCCTTTAGGAGTGATATTGTTCGGAGACATCAGCGATCCAAATTCGAACATCTCAAAACAGATCACGGCGACAAATGCACAGCCGCTGCATCCGGAGTACGGAACAAAACCAAAAGTCTACTACAGCGGACTACTTCAGTAGATGAAAATGGCGAAGGTGAGTATGCCTTCGCCCCCCACACGCTTCTTTTTTCAACCAAACACCTGAAACTTGATCATACATAATGAAAGAGGCGAAATGATTAAACGTGGCAGAGTTTGATAGACTAGCACTAGTCTACGATGAGGCCGTAGCTTCTTTTGAGGAAGAGGAGCTGGAAGCGGTGAGAGAGGCCTTGCATCATTCTCACTGTCAGTTGGTCTTGGATGTCGGAGTGGGCACCGGCCGTATTTCTGAACAACTCGATGCGCATTACGAAATGATAGGCATCGATGTCTCAATGCCCATGCTAGCCAGGGCAAGATCCAAAGGAATAGAGAATCTTGTCCTCGCGGATGCCAAATATCTTCCCTTCAGAGACAAAGCATTCGATGCCGCAATACTAGTTGACGTCTTGAATTGTCTAGACAATCCTGTGACTGTTTTCGCTCAGGTATCTTTGGCTACTGATGGAAGGATCATTGCAATAAAACGAAAGTATGACAGAGACGGATCTGAAGAATTAGACGATCCTAAGTTTGCTCGACTCAGAAACAGAGTTCAAGGATATTTATCAGAGAGTCAAACTTGCCCAAGGCCAAAAAGCTGGGAAAAGGAGGATAGCTTGGTTGATCTCTTTCCTCTACTAGAGAGAAGAGTTGTTAGCGATCGAATAATTGTCACAAGCGCAGAAAGCATGATTTCGAGGCTGGAGAAGGGGGCCTTCAGATTCACTTCAGACATTCCAGCCGACGAACTGCGATACATTGCAGAACAGCTACGTCATGAGATGGAGGGGACCTATTTCCAAAGACGCAGAATCAGAGAGATGGTTGTCTGGGATACTAGACTTTTCCAAATCGCGAACCTTCCGGAATATTGATCAGCCAGACCCTCGAGGTTACAAATTCCCATTTGTGAGAATTCTATACACATTTTTTATCTCTTGAAAGGCGACTATCTCTTGATAGGAAGTCATATTCAGTCTTCGCGGAGCTCGAAAACAGCTATATCGATTGTAATTGCCCTTCTAGCAACAGGATTTTCTGTTAGTCCCATCTTCTTTCTAGCGAGACCCAGCATTCAGAGTCCAGCAACATCTTCACAGCAGATCACTTTTGGAGACTGGAACGATATTCAGCCAGCATATTCTGACAGCGGAACGATTGCTTATTCGTCCGACAGGACAGGAAGCTATCAGATCTTCACGATGGATTCAAGCGGTTCTCACGAAACTCAACGCACAGCCATTAGTACCGGAGATGCGCTATACCCAGAATTCTCACCATTGGGAAATCTACTTTCATATCTCTGGACGCACGATGGATATACAGACCTGTGTTTTGTAACTATTTTTCAATACCCGGATTTTCCTAGCTCATCATGTGCGACAAGTTATGCGCATGTCGGGATCCACTATTCTTGGAGCGCGAACGGGCAAATCATCGCCTATGACACCGGCTCGCATATCAATCTGTATTATGTTAACGAAAACAGAACTGTCGCGTTTCCATTCAACGGCACGGCGTACGAGCCAGAATTCTGCGGTGCTAGCGCCTTATGTTTCACAGGTTCCACAAACCATCCAAATGAAACGGCAATTTGGATTTCAACCATAGATGGAACTAACCTCACGCGTCTCAGTTGGACAGGTCGAGATTTCTTGCCTGAATACAGTCCCGCTGTCAGGATGGTGCTCTATCTTGCGAACTACACTGGCTCTCCTGAAGCATGGGTGGTTGGAACAAATGGCACTTTGGACAATGTTCTGTTTCAAATAATTCCTTCGACCAGCACTTACTATCCACCCCCTGACTTGCCAAAGATATCAATGAGCTCTCCGCCTGAGTGGAATCCTGTCGCTGATCAAGTTCTGGTCACAGGAATGATGTCAGATAAGGCGTCACATTTTGTTGTAGCTAATGTAACGTCAGTTCCGATGATAGCTAACGGAGTGATTTACTCGGTGACTGCTTTCTCAGTGATCAAATTCATCCCCTCGTTTCCGATTCAGGCGATGTGGAATCCTAATGGAAAGGATATCATCTATGTTTCAAACTCTTCTGGATTTGAGAAGATCTATTTGCTGATTCTCGGATCAACATCACTGACCCCAGCTTACGGGAGTTAGACACTCAAGCAATCGTGTAATCATTAATAGCTGAAACGAAGCACTGGTTTCAATTGATCTCTTTGGAGAATAGAGCTCTAGACGCGGCGGAATGGCTTCTACGGGCGATCTCCCTTGCAGCCATAGTTTTCGCGCTGGTTGTCATCTTTCTTCACCAATTCCTAATTTACACACTTGGGTACATCAGCACTGTGTCTCTAGGCTCGGCTGGTGCCCTCTTCATTCTGTCAGAATACTCATTTTCAAAGAGTGGTTTGGGCAAAGTAGGCGCAATAATTTTTGGAATCTTGTTCCCGGCAGCTTTTCTGGAGAGTTACGAGATCATCTATCATTTCTCTTTCACACCATCGCCCCACTTCAATACATTCGCCGTCATAGGTGGCGGAATTCGGTTTCTCGCAACCGACGGAGTTGTGATTCTTCCTCTTGTCTACCTGCGAAATCATCTCGAGTTTAGGAATTCAAGCAAGATTACTCTGATAGTCTTCGCCGGTTTCTGGTTGATTTGGCTTCTATACGGATACCCTCAATACTACACACAAAGTCCAATGTATTATCCTCCTATCCTCAAAACGAGCGATTATTGGGACACAAGTCTGTTCCTGAATTTCGGATCAAAGATCGTTCTCGCATTCTTCTTTGCGTCTATATTGAAACTATCGTATCGCCAAGAGACATCAAAGTTGCTACATCGTCTCAGAATGGGAAAGTATGTGAGTTCCGTATATTGTTAGTGATCAGATCTAGGGAGCCACTTGGATCTGGCAAACCCCCAGCTCGGAGTTGCAATTAAACCGAGAGCGATAAGCACAGTCATCGAGAGAAAGATCGGTGCAACTATGTTCAGGACTAGATTCTCAGGTAGTAGCTGGAAGTTGGTCGAGAGTGTCGCCAGTGCCAAGCCGCCAATCCCAATTAGCAACCCGCCGATTCCGACGAGTAAGCCTGTGATTGCAACTTTCTTGGTAAGCACCAGGTAGGTCGGCAAGAGGAAGATTACTAGTCCGCTCGGGAAATGAACTAGCATAACATAGGGTGCAGCCAAGGCACCATACTCAACTGCTAACGCGAGAATCAAGCCAAAGGCGATAATTACGTAAGCGAGAAAATAGAAGCCCCAGCTAGCTTTCCTCGACATGATCAGTCCCGCCGCGATCAGACCCGGTATCAACGAATCGACTGGCGCGATGACAGGTTGGGAGAGAACTCCCAGTCCCTGGGTCGAAATGAGTGCAGTGCTCATTCCCAAGACAAAAAAGGCAATCGACCACAATAGCCTAGATATCTTGGTTGACTTTGCAAACAAATACCCCAAGATTATTGTTGCTACAAGTGACACTGCAGCCGTAATACCAAATAATATTCCGTTATACATTTTCTCACTTCTTATTTCTGCAGAATAGCCTCCGCCGTTATTTCGGCGGTACCTTCTGTACTTCGCTCTTTACTCAGGGCTAATCCAATGAGAGTTGTCGCCACTCCTATCATCATCAAGACTATGCCCGCCATGATGTAAGGAACGTAAGGACTAGTGTAAGGATCCCAATTGTAAAATATGAATGGAATGGTTGCACCTGTGCTCAATAGATAGCCAGTCGTCAGTGTAAGCCCGGATATGATGTCAAGTTTCCCACGAACTTTGTAGGCCTTCGCGATCAGCATCAGCAAAGTTAGAGCAGTCAATGTTACAAGTATGTGCTCATGCCCGGTTATGAAGACCTGTTCGTTCGGGCCGCCTTGAAATCGTGCAAGGTTTATCGCCACATACATTCCAGGTAGTGTTACAACCACATTGACCCAGAACAGTATGAAGAGCAACCCAAAGGTCATCATGTTCTTCAGAATTCCGATGGTATATCTTGTTCCAAGTTTTTTCGCTTCGGTGTATATGATCGCGTATGTTATGAAAAGTGCCGACTGGAGTAATATTGCTGCGAATGCTTCTATTCCGTTGTGAGCTTCGATGCCCATGGGAACGGTTGCGTAGGTCGCGATAGTTGTCGTAGGAATACCGAGTAATGTACCGTACAGCCCTATCTTTATGAACAGTCCCGGGATCCCTATGTACCTGTCTGCTCTGAAGGCCTTCACAATGAGGCCTACGAGGGCGGCATCAACTATCGAGATTACTACATGTATGTGGGTGGCAGTAATCAAAGCGCCATGCGGGATGGTTGTCAGTGCTCCCCACTGCGATTCTCCGGTCGATGCGTACGCTCCAACAATCGTCGCCGATAGGACTCCCATGACACCGGTCCAAACCACCAGATTTGCAAGGTTCGCCCCGTGTAGATTCATTTCCTCTGAATTCTTGCTTTTCGTTGGTCTGAGTGCTATGATGAGAAGTATTGCTGCAAGCATACCCAGTGCGAGTCCTATCCACAGAACCCCGAAGACCGACGAATTTTGTCCAAAGAGCATAATGAAGAGGGCCGAGGGCGAAGCTAGAAAGAAGCTCCCCGTGATAGAGATCTTGATTGCTTGGTAGAGCTGACCCTTGACATTGCAGATCAGTAGAGTCGCATAGACCAGAACAGCTATGAATGGTATCGCCAGCGCGTGGAAGAACATTGCTTCGTTTGAATAGAACAAAGTCATCAACTGTGGTGGAGGGCTACTCAAACCAGTCGAATTTAGAAACGGTGGATCGTACGAAATGCCGAAGGCGACAACAAATCCATCCCATGCAGTTGCGAATATGATAAGAGTTCTAAGTGAGAGTCGCTCAGTCTTCTGCGTCGGAACATCGTTGACTAAAGATACTGGCTTTCCGACCATAGGAGCTTTCAAGTTGGCTAGTGCCGATCTCGGTCTTTACTCTAATAAGTAGGGGAGCTGATCTTCAGAATTGAGAATTGGAGGAACTCATGAACTAGTAGAGTGCAGTTGGGTTTCTGAAGTGAGTGGCGGAATCTTCGTTTCGGTCCCAACAATTCGGGATTCGACCAATGGGAAAGTCGCCTGATTGATTTCCTCCAGCTGGATGGTTTTCTTCTCTTCTCCACTCTGAACAAGTGTAGTCAAGAACACGAAGGTAAACGCGGCGCAGTATAGGCCAAGGATGAAAATCAGTCCCCAATTGCGAAAGTGGATCGCCATCATTATCCCAGAGGCTGCAAAAAAAATGCTAAAGGCTTCAACGAAACTCGTGAAATCAATAGGAACTTGATACTTCTTGTCCCGCCAAGTTCCGTCCGATTCCATAATGGCATATTTCGGTGTTCTTCGAAATGCTCCACTGTCTTTCAAGAAGAACGCCTTCATGGCCTCCACAGTGTTGCTAATGCAGATTCCATATCCCAGCAGTCCTAGAGCCAAGAGCGAAGGTACGTTCTTCAACACTTTCATCCGCTGTCTCCTCATTGCGACAATGTAGTAAACCCATGCCGCTACCGTACACAGGACAATTGAAGCTCCGAATAAAACCCAAAGAGGTTCCACCCAACTTATTGACAAGCCATTCGAGCCCAACTGTCCGACAACTGAGATCTCCTTCATAGAAGGCAAGGTAATCTTAATGCTGTTTATGTTGTAAATTGCAGCTATGGTTGCGAGTATGAAGGAGAAGTACATCAGCGGATGAACTAGATAGTACGTGAGATGAATAGAACCAGCGAGTTTCTGCTGTATTCTCACTTCTCTCGCAGTCACTAGTTTTCTAACTGTCTTCTTGGCGACCTGTAAACTACCCCTAGCCCAGCGACCTTGTTGGCGTTTGAAACTAGCCACCGTAGGCGTCACCTCGCAGAGCACTTCATCCAACACGTACTGTATTCTATAGTGATTGAGCTGCATCCGATAGCTAGCATCGAGATCTTCCGCGAGAGTGTCCGATTGCCATCCACCCGATTCCCTGAGCGCCGAGGTTCGTATTATCCCTCCGCTTCCGTTAAAGTTTAGGAACAGTCCACTACTGCTTCTCGCGGGTTGCTCGATCAAAAAATGTGCATCCATGCCTACGGACACAGATTTCGTTATCCAGTTGTACTTCCTGTTCGTGTAGCTCCACTTGAACTGCACAACTCCGAGATTATTATCAGTCAAGATATATGAGACCGCGCGATCCAGAAAGTCAGGTCTTGGAAGGAAATCTGAATCAAAAATCACGATAAAATCCTCGGTCGTCCTCGAAAGCGCTAGGTTTAGGGCACCTGCCTTGTAACCGCTTCGATCATCGCGGTGTATGACTTCCATTCTATATCCCAGCTTCACATATCTCTCCGTTTCGGCTCTTACTTCTTCAGTTGTTTCATCATCCGAATCATCTAGAACGCATATGTGGACAAGATCCTTTCCGTACTGGGAAGCGGTCCCTGTGCACGCTTCGAGAAGTCTCGAAATGACATACTTTTCATTGAAAATCGGCAGGTGGATAGCTATGGTAGGCCTTGACTTGAAAGGCGATATCCGAGGAGAATGATAATGCCTAGATAACTTCAGCATGTAGTAAATGTTGAAGCCATACGCAAAGAATACGATTGTAATGGCAAGAGAAAGGACTAGGAGAATAGAACTAAAGTCAAGTGCCAACAGAATTACGCGCTCTTATCGTTAGATTTCAACGCATAAAATGTAATTGAAGCTAACTGCAGCTCTTGATCCTCCGTCTTGTCCCATTTCGCTTCTTCCAAGATGTGAAAGTCAACAAAGCCTGCTTCTGCTATTTTTCTCTCAAGCTCTTCAATGGACAAAGCTCCAGAAACACATTCCGACCACTTCTGCAGATCATTTCTAACTCGATCTGGTATTGGCTCCTTAGATACGATATCAGCCATGGTAATAGTTCCTCCATATTTCAGGACTCTGTAAATCTCGGTAAAAGCTCGCTTTTTGTCGGGCACCAGGTTTATCACACAATTGCTGGTAACAACATCTACGCTTTTGCTTTCAAGAGGTACGTTCTCAATTCTCCCAACCTGAATTCAACGTTAGTGTAATTGTTCTGCGAAGCAGCTCTCCTTGCCCTCGCGATCATCTTCATAGTCGAATCAATGCCGATTACTTTGCCCTTCATTGACCTTAGTCTGTTTGCTGCTGCGAACACATCTACTCCACCTCCGCAGCCCAAGTCGACGAGAGTAATTCCGTCGTGAAACTTGACATGATTTATTGGTGAGCCACATCCAAGGGACACGCTACGCGCTTCAATGGGAACCTCCGAGTCGACGCTGTTACAACACCGTGGAACAGACGGATTGGTCGCTTCTCGGGAGTACTTTGAGTCCACTTCGAGCTTTATGATCGCTGATTCATCAGTACTTGCATCATTCACTCGAGACTCACGCACATTAAGTTGGACTCGAAGCTATTTTAACCAGAGCATTATTCCCACTTGTGAGAATAAGTTATGCTTTCCATCGGAAATGGTTCGCACTAGCTGTTTTACGACTGAGTGCGTCCCTCTCATAGGTGCTTCGCCTTATTCCATCACAAGACTCAGAAGTGAATGTCTGATTGCATGAAAGACCTTAGCGGAGCTTAGGGCGTGGCAGATATTTATATCAGATGAAAGTAAAAAAGGTCATGATCGTTCTTTACCGGTCAAGTATTGGAAAGAGATACTTAACCAATGATATGATCACCATAACTGGTAATGAGCACCAATTTGCCTGCTAGTAAGAAAGGAACTTATTCTACATCCGGTCGAGAATTCGACTTGATATGTTCTCGTCGAATTCCTTGTTAACGCTAGATCTCCGACTCAGCATCTCGTATGCAAGAATTACAAAGAAAGGAAGATACTCCGCCAAACTGAGAAGTGCGGAAATCACTGGAGGAACTGATGCATTGTCAGGTGGAGGGAAAGTCGTAAATTGAAAGTAGCCCACCATAACAGTGCCGGTAAGCACCAACCATGCCTTGGACTTGATCGAGCTCAAGAACGGCAGAATCCAAACAACATACCAAGGAAAAAGTGCCCGATTCAGAAGCAGAAGTGCACCTATGACAACAAATGAGTACTTCCAAAGATCGGCAGTTCCAGAGTCTTTAGACAGCACAGTCTTCTTCAGAGCAAATGCAAAAATGCAAATGAAAATCACATAATCAAGATATTGCGCGGCCTGCCCAGGATTACTTGCCCTCATCAGTCTTGCTATCCATTGAAAGAATGGAAATACACTGGAAGTATACAACTGAGTGTTCGCAATGTACATCATTCCGTTGAATATTCGCATGCCAGCTCCCAAGAAGGGAATGTAGGATAACACGACAACTCCGATGTACACGATGATGCCCTTCACACCCCATTTCCTAAAGAATAATGGGGCCAGAAGGAGTGGATAGTACTTTGAAATCGTGGCTAGCCCGAGAGCTAAAGACGAGAGAACTGGTCTGTCCATGAGAAGCAAGAGAAACGAAAGGACAACCATCAGTACACTCAGAGCGTCATTATGAGAACTTTGTCCCATCTCTACAATGACTAGAGGAGACCACCCATAAGTCAACGCATTTATCGGAGGCTGATTCATTTTCTTGAGTGCATAGTACAGTGATGTAACAACGAGAAGATCTAGAATTACCGCATCGATCCTGTAAGACGCGAGAGCCGGCCATGCGAGATATGTCAGAACAAAGATCAGCTGACTGAATGGCGGATACGGGGTCCACAAGTCTTTGTGATTGATGTTGATCCAGAGAGAATCTCTGAGGAACGAAAGCTGCGACGCATCAGGAGCATACATGAACGGGTTGATTCCATTTGCAAGCACTTTGCCATCCCAGTAATACCTGAATACATCCCATGACAAGAAAGGTTGAGAGAACGATATTGTGATGATAAATGCGGCCGAGAAAGTGAAGACTATCGCAAAAGACTTCCGGCCTGAATCAAATCCGACCTTTCCTACAAAGAATAGAGAAAAGAGATAGACGACAAAGGCAATCGCGAATCCCAAGGAAAGATACGACCAGTTGTCTGCCTTTCCAGAGATTACTAGGGCAAGGAGAATGATCTCGATGATAGAACCGAGAATGACTAGCGTTGCCATTCGATGTCTTGAAAGACTGCCTGCGGACAAATCCAATTCTTTCGCTATTGCTACCAGTTATCTTCAACTCCAAGAAATTCAGTGTTCCTTTCCCTTTGGTACTTTCCGGGCAACTCGACTTTGTGACTGTCGATTGACTCAATCTTAGGAGAACTAGAGTGCATGGATCTTTTCACGAAAGCTTCATTGCTCTGATCTTTGTAAGACCTGAACAGGTGAATGCATTGAAGGCCACTGTACAAACCGAATGCGATCCCAACACTCAAGAGGACTAGGGCCCTCGTATGAATGTAAAGCTCACCTGAGAACGTAATATCGTACACTGGCCACACGAATGAAGTTACCGGTACATTGAACAAAACAAAGACAAGGGCAATTCCTGAAACAATCCAATACACTCGAAGATACTTATCCACCAAAGCTGGATGAAGAGCGACTGATAGCAAAAGAAGATACAGGAAAACCAAAACGTTGGGTTCGCTCGCCCACGGAGCAGATAGATACCAAGTGACCATGACTAGCATCAATTGTGTCAGAAAGGCTCGGATATCCTTCGCCTTCGTTCTTGTGAGAAGCCAAACGTAGACTGCCAAGATTACTGCAATCCATGCTTCACGAACCATGGTTGATTTCATTATTTCTGAAAGTGAAAACGATCCAATACTCTGCACATTGAGATCGTTCAAACTAGCTAACCACCCCAGCGGAGAGATGCCTCCAGGAATCCTGCCCAATTGAGCAGTCATAGTTCCTTCAAGTCCCGAAAGATTCCAGTTGAATATAGAAAAGGGCAAGAGAGAAGTCGCTGCGGTACTTAGTGCAAGAACTCCGGAGAAACTTACGAG
>JAJYUX010000048.1 GCA_021792315.1 archaeon | reverse complement strand
TCCTCCGTATCTCGGTGAAAGAATCTGGTCTTGCACTCGCATGAGAGTCAATGCTTCTGATCTAGCCTCCTCACTCTGCGGCACGTGCAGGTTCATTTCATCTCCATCAAAGTCAGAATTGTATGGAGGACAGACAGCAGGATGTAGTCTGAAAGTTCTGTACGGCAGTACTTTGACATAGTGGGCCATTACAGACATTCTGTGAAGTGATGGTTGCCGGTTGAATATCACGATATCACCATCCGCCAGATGTCTCTCTACGATAAAACCAGGGGCCAGCGTATCTGCGTGCATCTGAAGGTCTGTAACATAATCGAGTCTGATCTTGATTCCGTCGGGTCTGATTATGTAGTTAGCCCCAGGATGCTTGAATGGCCCGTTGAGAATAAGCTTCTTCAGATACTCGATGTTCCAAGGAGAGGATTTCTCCGGGATGGTCAGCTTTCTTGCTACTTCGAATGGAATTCCGACCTCCGAAATATCTAGAGAAGGATCCGGTGAAATCACTGTCCGGCTCGAAAAGTCCACACGCTTACCCGAAAGACTCCCTCGGAATCTTCCTTCTTTTCCCTTGAGTCTTTGGCTGATCGTCTTGAGCGGGCGCCCACTCCTGTGGTGAGCCTGCGGTATGCCTGAAACTTCGTTGTCAAAATATGTCGTCACATGATACTGAAGCAAGTCTACCAAGTCTTGAACGATCAGAGGAGGTGTTCCAGATTCCTTGCTTTCTCTTACCCTTTGATTGACACGAAGGATGTCGACTATCTTGTGTGTAAGATCATCCTCGGATCTAATGCCCGATTCAAGTGTGATAGATGGTCTTACAGCAACAGGAGGAACGGGCAAGACCTGCAGTATTAACCATTCAGGCCTTGCGCTCGTCGGATCGTACCCGAGCAGCTTCAGGTCGTCGCTCGTTATCCTCTCTAGCCTTTCTCTAATCGCAACAGGCAGAAGCCTAGTAGCTCCACCGCTCTCAGTAATTTCATGGAAAACAGTTGGTTTTGTGAATTCTATTTCGTATTGCCCCTTTCCACAGAAATAGCACTGTTTCGCCTTTTTCACCTTTAGGAGTATCTCGCGAGAGATGATCTCAAGGAGCATGGGGGATGAAGAGGCTCTTTCATCAAATCTCTTCCGATATTCGGCTATGTCCTCTTCCGACAGCAAAAGGCGCCCGCAAGCCCTGCAGGTTGATATCAGTAATTTATGAACTTCATCTACAAAAGCAATATGGATGACAGGTTCGGCAAGTTCAATGTGTCCGAAATGCCCGGGGCATTTCGGAGCTGTGTTCCCGCATGACGCACATTTTTGACCAGGCTCAAGTGTACCCAATCTGTTGTCCATTAGACCTCCCTGAACAGACATTCCGTCTTCGTCATATGTCTCAGGAGCTGTGATTTCTGCTACGCTGTACTTCCGAATTTCTCCCGGTGACAAGAAAGCGAACTTTATTCCTCCGACCGCCTTTATTGATTCCTCCAATGACATGTTCTTGCCCTAACCTCCACTACACTTTGTCCTTGAGCTGAAGCCTCGGAGCTATGTTGAGGCTCATCATTTCTTGAAGCAATAGTTTGAACGCGTAAGCTATCACAACTGTGGAGATTCTTGCAGCGTCTCCGTCAACTCTGCACACGTATTTTCGCTGTTTCGCATCGAAATATGCTATGAGACCACATTTCTCGCATACGTGCACCTCTGTCTTGTCAGCTTCGTCAAGAAGGCGATCCTTCAAAACCATTGAAGCGCCGTAAGCAATGAGGCAATCTCGTTCCATTTCTCCGAATCTCAAACCACCGCCACGGGCACGCCCTTCAGTTGGCTGCTTTGTGAGCATCTGGACTTGTCCACGTGCTCTCGCGTGTATTTTGTCAGCAACCATATGGTGAAGTTTCTGGTAGAACACGACTCCGATGTAAATGTCCGACGCAAACTTCTTACCCGTTCTTCCATCGTACATCACTTCTCTGCCTGTCGGAGCAAAGCCACTTTCCTTCAGAGTGTTCTCCAACGACTCTGCTGTTTCTCCTGTGAAGGCTGTTCCGTCTACTGGTTTCCCACGCAACGCTGCAGCCTTGCCTGCAAGGGATTCGATAAATTGACCGGCAGTCATACGAGACGGAAAGGCATGAGGATTGATTATCACATCAGGGACCAGCCCGTCTTCTGTATATGGCATATCTTCTTGATTAACGACAAGTCCGATTACCCCCTTCTGTCCATGTCTTGAAGCGAATTTGTCTCCAATCTCGGGAATACGCATATCACGCACTCTGACTTTGTACATCTTTCCACCTTCCTCGTTTTCCGTGATGAACACTGCGTCGACGACTCCGTTTTCGCTTGCCCTAACTCCTATGGACGTATCACGTCTGTAGGGACCCTTAATCTCAAATTCCTTATACTCTTCCATGAAACGAGGAGGACTTGTTCGTCCAATGATAACGTCTCCTCCGGTGACTTGGGCTTCATGCATTACGACTCCGTCCGATTCGATCAACCTGTAATACTTCTCTCCCCGATATCCCCTGATGTTCGCGTCAGCTCTTGGAACCTCGAACGTGTCCTTCATACCTCCAAGATACTGTTTTGCCTCGGCTTCGTACAACCTGTAGAACATCGAGCGGGCGAAACCTCTTTCGATGGCCGACTTGTTGAAGATTATTGCGTCTTCAATGTTGTAACCCTCGAACGAGAGAACCGCAACTATTGCATTTTGTCCTGTCGGTCTCTCATCGAGACTCAGTAGAGATGTAGATCTTGTTTTCACAAGTGGGGGTTGAGGATGGACCAGAAGATGTTCTCTCACATATGTGCTGAACGGATACGTAGGTGTCGGAAAGCCGAGCGACTGCTTCGCCATTGCAGACTCGTAGGTATTTCTTGGAGACTGATTATGCTCAGGATACGGAATGATGGAGGCGGCTATTCCGAGAATGGCTGATGGATACATTTCCAGATGAGTGGCCTTGTCTGAGAGATGCCTCGAATCAATAGCGATGAGTGCATTTTCCTCTTCATTGGCGTCAATCAATTCTATGACGCCCATTTGAACCAAATCTCTCCAATTTCGTTGCCCTGATTCGACGTGTTTCATCATTTCCTGTGTGAGGACTGGTTTCCCGTTTTCACAAATGATCAGGGCACGAAGAACTCTACCAGAGTTAGTTGAAACATAAATTCTATTGATTCCTCCCTCTCTAACTGCAGGGAAATATGCTATTCCAGCGTGTGGATGAATCTGTCCGTCGCGTCTCAGTTTTCTGAAAGAGTGCGCCAATGCCGCACCGTCTTTCACAAATCCAACAAATCGACCTTCAACAAACACTCTACAACCATCCAATTTCATCTTCTCGTCTGCTTCCTTGAAGGGTTTGACGCCAAGATCGTACAGTTTTGCAACCACTTGAGCTGAGGGAACACTCACCGATATCAGGGCAGACAACGCGAGGTTCTTTACAAGACCGCAGTTCGAACCTTCCGGTGTTTCACTCGGACAGATTCGCCCAAAATGAGTTGCGTGAAGGTCACGCGCTTCAAAGTTTGGCTGACTTCTTGAGAGAGGCGATTGAATTCTCCTTAAATGTGAAAGTGTAGAGAGGTAATTAGTCCGGTCTAGAAGCTGTGTGACTCCGACTTTTCCACGTCCCCAGTTCCCTGTTGCAATAGCATTGTTCAGTTTGTCAGTAATGATACCTGGTCTTATCGCGGCGCCGACAACATTCAATCCGCGCCTTTGCCCGGTTCGCTCAAGCTGATATTTCATGTCTCTTGCCAAGTTTCGGAAAGCTGTTCTGTAGAGATCAGCTATCATCTGCCCAGCGAACTTAATCACTTTATTCCCGTAGTGATCCTTGTCATCCGGATCAACGAGGCCGATTCTCAGTTCCGCAAGTTTACAGACGGCTTCGCCCAAGAAGATTGCCTTGTCGTACCTGTCATCTTTTGTCTTGCCTAAGTGCGGCAGAAGTCCCCAATCCAGAACTGATTCGGCTCGCCTCAACCTAAATTCATCAAGCATACCGTGAGCAACTCTGTTTCCGATGTACATTAGGGCATCCTTGCTAGTCTTTGCCTCGACTGCCTTCTCGTAGGAAACGTCCAATCTGTCCTGAATTTCTGGTCGGAGCGAGATTGCTTCTGCTATCTCTTTGTCAGTTTCAAGACCTAGAGCGCGCATCACTATGATGAGTGGAAGATCTACTGGTGAGCTTGGAAGTTTTACACTGATTGATTCATCTTGTTTTAGCGTCAGCTCAAGCTTTGCCCGGTAACCAACAATTGAAGAATATACCTTTGCCTTGTAATTTGTTACTCCACCGATTTTTTCGATATCGACGAGAATCTTGTTCGGCGAAAGATCTTCTAGACCGACTACGACCCTTTCAGAGCCGTTGATAATAAAGTACCCTCCAGGATCCTTTGGATCTTCACCGACATCTATAAGCTGTTGAGGGTTCATGGTTGCTAGGAGACAACGGTCAGACTTTACCATGACAGGAAGGTCTCCAATGTGCTGCTCTTGGGACTCTCTTACAATCCCGTCCTCTTCGACTGTCATATCAACGAATATCGGAGAAGCGTAAGTGAGGTTCCTGAGCCTCGCTTCCAGTGGAAGGATGTTGCTCACGGAGCCATCTATTTCCACAACTCGCGGAAGCTTCAGCTTCACCTTTCCGAATTTGACCTTATATGGGGTACCGACTGTCTCGATATCGATTGATCCGATTTCATCTATGATGCTCTGCAGGCCTCGCTGAATGAACTCATTGTAAGAGTTCAGGTGCTGCCTCGCGACTCCCTCTCGGTTCAGAATATCTTGCAGAACTGTCCAAGCGTCCAGTTGTTGCTGCTGAATTTCTTTTTGCAATTTTACTACACCGACTCTACCACAAAACGATAGTACGTAGTTTCACCAGCTGTATCGCTGACCCTTGTTATCTTGACCATGTCGCCAGGTTTTGCCCCAATTTCTCTCACGACTGGGTCTATGCTGAACAAATACGGAAATTGACTCTCGGTAGCGTTGAACTGAGAGAGTAACGCTTTCTTTTCCTCGTCCGAAAGGATCTCATGCTTTGGCACAAGGACGTGCTCGGTGACCTTAGCTTCTTCGACAACCTCTTCTCTCTTGGTCTTCTTAGCCACTATAATACAACCTTCGATGACATACCCTACGGTAGAAAATAGGTATCCAAGTTACTCCCTTAAATACCATATTTACGTGTTGTGCCAAACGTAGCCGAATCCGCAACTTTGGAGCGCGAGATTTGATCGGATTTCCCAGAGATTCCCGCTTGTAACGAAATTTCCACCTGTTCATGTTGGGCAACAGAGTCATAAGAATTGGAAAATCAAATCAGCCTCCATGTGACAACAACAACTCCAATAACTCGACATTTGATGAAATAACGTGTGGAAAGTCTAGAATTATCCCTGAAATACTGAAACTCCACCTCGATTATTGACGAGACAATCCCGGCAATGATGCAAGAAGATGTATGAAATTCCGAAAACGGTTTGATAATGGCCATGGTTGACTCGTTCATTGGATTTCAAGGTCTCTGTACTGCAACATCATGTTTCAAGCTGTTCTCCCTTTCAGAGCTTCCGGTGAGCTCTAAGTGATTCAGCATTTACTAGAGAGGAAGGAATTCCGACGAAACCGAACAACAAGAGTTTCCGTAAGTACCGGTGAATACTCCACAATATTCGCCAGAAATCTATGCAAAACAAACCAATTCAATACAATCAGGCCAATTGCGACTTGCCTACGGTTTCAAGCCTCGAAAACCAATGGGAACTGCCAAGAGAGCTTTTAGATCAAATGACACTAGCATTAATAGGCGACGAGGGTTAGCATCATTCAGGCTCAATTGCAATACAAGATCTCTCAAGAGCAAGAACTACTGAAGCAGACTATAGGAGAGCTAGCCCAGTCTGAGATATTTCCGCTCTCTGCGAAAATTGATTGGGAGGCGAGAGTGCCAGACAGCTTGCTGCAGATACTGCCAAGCTATGGACTGTACGGAGTAACAATTCCGCAGGAGTTTGGCGGGGCGGGAGCTGACTTTTTGGGGCTAGTCGTTTCGATCGAAGAACTTTGCAAGGCGTCTGCATCTCTTGGAGCTCAAATTGCTTTTCACAATGCGGTTGTAGCTGAAGCTATGATCGCTTCAACGAATAAAGATTTGCGCGGTGTTTTTCTCCCGAAACTCGCATCTGGTATCCTCGGCGCTTTTTTCATTGATGCCAGGTCTCCCGTTTCTTGCAAGTCAGAGAGCGATTATTTCATTCTCAATGGAACATGCGAATATGTGATGAGTGCCGTGTCTGCAGGTATATTCTTGATCCTCACAAAGATGGCTGACGGTAGTAGAGCACTAGTTTGTTTTTCAAAACAAGATGGGGACGGATTGAGAATCGGTCCGGCCAAGAAACTCTTAGGAATGAGAGCATCACAAACTGCCTCGATCCATTTTCACGACCTGAAAATTCCGAGAGACTCGATCTTGTTCGAGCCGTCTCGCACAGATTCTTCATTGCAACAGATTACAGCAAAAGCACGACTAATCGTCGCTGCCCAAGCGCTCGGGATAGGTCAAGCTTCACTAGATGCTGCTATCAAGTATTCGAATGAGCGCTCCCAGTTCAAAACCACCATCGGTAGTTTCTATGCCGTGCGGGATTTCATAGCCCAGGATGAGATTTCTCTTCAGAGCGCTCGCTCAATTACATATTCAGTTGCTGATGAGATTTCTTTGTTTCAGACCCCAATGCGAGACAGCGCAATCGCAAAAATAGCTGCGTCTGATGCCGCGGTGAGTGCGTCCAGACATTCGATACGAATTCACGGTGGATACGGGTTCATCAGAGACTATCAGGTTGAGAGGTACCTTCGGGATGCCAGGGCGACTCAGATCTACATAGAGTCTAATGAGGCTCTTAAGGGAGATATCGCAGGCTCCTTACTGGGCAAGAATGCCTGATTTATGCAGGTAAATGGCACGATTATCATGTTCCACCTAGACAATGCGTGTTCAGATCTATACCTAGAAATGTAATCGTTTTAGATTGGAAATACATACATCAGTGATAAGGATCAGGAAGAGTCTTCTCTGAGCTTTCTTCGTAAAACTTTTCCTACGAGTGTTTTCGGAAGATCGTCTCTGAATTCAATCTGCTTTGGCACTTTGTACGGAGCTATCTCTGATCTGCAGTAGCTCTGAATGGCCTCAACACCAGGGTTCTTGTTTCTGTCTTTAAGAACAACAAAGGCCTTGACTGTTTCACCCCTGTATGAGTCCTTGACTCCAACGACAGCCGCTTCTTTGATGTCAGGATGTTTGTAGAGAACCTCTTCCACCTCTTTGGGCCATACTTTGAATCCCGATGCGTCTATGAGATCCTTCTTCCTATCCACGATGTAGAAGTACCCGTCTGAATCCATCTTTGCTATGTCTCCCGTGAGCAGCCAGCCGTTCCTGAAAACCGCCTCGGTCTCATCAGGTCTTTTCCAATATCCTTTCATGACCTGAGGGCCCTTGATCGCGAGCTCGCCTTCTTCGCCAACAGCAAGATCCTTGAGACCGGTCTCAGCGTCTACAATCTTTGCATCAGTATCTGGAAGAGGCACACCTATTGAACCGTCTTTAACCACTGCATCGTCTGCTATTGGATTGCAGTGAGTTACTGGGCTAGCTTCCGTCAACCCATATCCTTCAACTAGCTTTCCTCCTGTGATCTCGTTGAACTTCTTTCGAACTTCGACTGGAAGTGGAGCGGCTCCAGAAACGCACTTTCTTATTGTTCCGATCGAGTATTTTGAAAGGTCAGGATAATTCAATAGGGCAATATACATCGTAGCAACCCCTGGAAAGACAGCGATCCCGTGCTTGCTTATCGCTTCAAGTACATCTTTTACATGAAACTGTGCTTGGAGCACCATCTCCTCCCCAACGTTTACGGCGGAGTTCATCGCGACAGTTAATCCATAGATGTGAAAGAACGGTATCACGGCGAGTACCCTATCGCCCGGACCGGCACTTGTCCAATCTTCCAGCATAATAGTATTGGACAGAAGATTGTAATGCGTAAGCATAGCGCCTTTCGAAACTCCTGTGGTACCACCAGTGTACTGGAGGACTGCGATGTCTTCCACCGGATTTGTTATTACCCGCGATGGCTCGCTCTTTGATTGCTTTGACAGAAATTCCACTAAATCAATCGTGTTAGGTTTTTTGAGCGTCTGAATCTTCCGTACCGGCCCTGCTAGCTGCCTCTTCAACGGAGGCAGAAAATCGATGATCGATGTAACAAAGACGTGTTTTATCTTACCGAGCCGAGGCCTCGCTTTCTCAAACTCTGCGAAAAAGTCGTTGGGAGGATACACATTATTCAGTATCACGACCGCCTCTACTTCTGCATCGTTGAGCTGGTATTCCAATTCTTTCTCTCTGTAGATTGGATTGCAAGGGACCACAATTGCACCTGCTTTCAATGCACCGTAGAAACAAATTACAAACTGAGGAAGGTTTGGGAGTATAACAGCGACCTTTGAGTTCTTTCCAATTCCAAGCGAGGTGAGACCGTTCGCAAACTGATTCGCAAGTTCGTTTAGCTCTCTGTATGAGATTTTCTTCCCCTCAAACTCAAGAGCCTTGGAATCCGGATGTTCATTGGCGGAATTTGTCAGGAGAGATTGAAGAGGTTCCACCGGATAATTTATGCTTGGTCGAATGTGCTTCGGATAGAATTTCTGCCATGGTCTTCGAAGGAGCTCGTTTTGCATTTATCCAAAGTCTTCGGAGACTGCACGCATTATTTCAGGGTTTGTAACCAATCATATTGCTCGTCACGAATTGTTTAAGTCATTCAAATAGGGGCTCACTTGTGCATCTTTTGCGAAGAATAGTCATCATCACATAGAAGACATCAATTTCCGACCAGAGAAAAGGCCTGAAGCCATGCAGACAAGCAATCGTAGCTTGCAAGGGTGAAAGAGAGCTGGCCCTTGACTCGATTCCCTGAGCTATTACTCAATGGGAGAGTAATGTCTAAACCCGTGAGGATCTAGAAAGAGTACAGAATAAAACTTGAAGCGGGCTCTTTGTTCTGTTATCTCTGCAGGCTGCGCAAAATATGGGAAACGTGAAGGGCTATCTGGAGCTGAACTCTTCAACGAATCGTTGGACGAATTGTTTGCTAATTGTCCGAAACTCGGCAGGAGTAATGTGAACGCCGTTTACATCGGACAGGGGTTTGAATCATTTGAACACAGAGCTAATATTGCTGGAGGTTTCGTTAACAACTACGGCATACGCAACGTGCCTGCGGTAAGAGTTGAAGCTGTATCATCATCCGGAGGTTCGTCTCTGAGGCAAGGAGTATTAGGCATTATGTCTGGTCTGTTCGATGTCGTGCTTTGTGGCGGCGTAGAGAAAATGACTCTTAGGGAAACTGCAGAGGCGCTCGAGGTGATATCCATGGCCGCTGACAGACCATTTGAACAATGGAATGGAGTAACGCTGACTGCCCTCAACGCACTCGCAGCGAGACAGCACATGTGGAAATATGGGACAACAGAAACACAGCTGGCTATGGTTGCCGTGAAGAACCATCAGAATGCGCTATTAAATCCCAAGGCATATCTCCAGAAGTCCATTACTGTGGAAGACGTTTTGACATCAAGGATGATATGTTCGCCATTGAAGCTGCTAGACTGCTCCCCCGTTTGCGACGGTGCTAGTTGTCTTGCACTCTGCAAGCCTGAACTCTCAACAAAATTCACCGATTCTCCAATTGACATCATTGGAAGCTCGGAGGCTAGCGATTCTGATTTCGTCTACAGGGATGAGATGACAAGTTTTCTTGCAACAAGAATTGCAGCGAAGGAGGCACTTAAGATGTCGGAAATAGAAGTGAATGACTTGGATCTAGTCGAGGCCCACGACGCGTTTACCATAAACGAACTCATCGCCTATGAAGATCTCGGTTTATGTGAAAAGGGCATGGGAGGAAAATTCATGGAAAGCGGAGCCACCGAGATCGGTGGATCTATTCCTGTCAACACGTCGGGAGGATTGAAGGCGAAGGGTCATCCAGTTGGAAGCAGTGGGACGGGACAGGCCTACGAAATTTACCAACAACTTACAGGGAAAGCTACTACCAACAGAAGAGTTCAAGGAGCCAAGGCAGGGTTGACGCATTCGATGGGCGGCGCTGGTGTCACTGTCCAGATTCATGTATTTGAGAGCAGGTAGATGTCGAATGGAAGACAGACTTACTATAGACAAATTCTACGAGCTCGGCAGATCTGGAAATCTCGTAGGATTAGTCTGCGATCAGGGTCACGTCACAATTCCACCAAGAGCAAGCTGCAGACTGTGCGACTCTTTGAAGTTGAAAAGCAAATATCTCTCAGGTAAAGGTAAGATTGTTTCATTCACCCAAGTGTATGTAAAAACCAAAGAGTTTCCGATCAATACACCGTACACACTTGCACTGGTTCGGCTGGAAGAGGGAGGTAACCTCTTAGGTGTTGTGGATCCTATTCCATCCAATCTGTCCAAAGATACAACAGTCTACGTGAAGTTCAAAGACGCTGGCGAGCAGGTCAAGTGGCCCCGGATCTTCTTCGAGCCGATTTAGAATTCTTATTAGATAGAAGAGCGGAATTCCGATTTCATCATGAGGCCCGTTTACGTTCTAGGTGCAGGGATAACCAAATATGGGAAGACTCAGCTCACCGCGAGAGAGCTTGCACTTGAAGCTTCAAAGAAAGCAATAATTGAAGCTGGAATCTCTCCCATCGATATCGAAGCTGGATTTGTCGCAAATGCATTTTCGCTTTCTGAGAAGCAAGGGCATTTGGGGCCGATAGTTATGTCAGGCTTGGGGATACCCGACGTGCCTGCTTCCACAATTGAGGCTGCGTGTGCCAGCGGTTCAATCGCCATTAGAGAAGCTTGGGTGAATATTGGTTCAGGACTGTATGATTGCATGCTGGTTGTGGGAGTTGAACGAGTAAGTCAGCTGGATACTATTACGGCCACAACATATTTTTCGTTCGGATCAGATTACATCTTTGAAGGTGCTTGCGGTGCTTCTTTTCCAGGTCTCTACGGAGCGTTGGCAAGGGCACACATGTCCAAATTTGGAACGACTGAAGAGCAACTAGCAAATGTGGCAGTGAAGAATCACGAGAACGCCTTGAGTAATCCCAACGCTCACCTTCACAAGAAGATTACAATTGAAGATGTCATGAAATCACCGGTCGTTGCTAGCCCTCTGAAACTCTTCGATGCATGTCCATTCTCAGACGGAGCTGCTGCCGGAATACTCTGTAGCGAAGATTTCCTGAGGAAAATGAAGGGCAATATCTCGAATTCTATTCTTATCCGCGGCTCAGGGAGGGCAGGAGGAACCGGTGCACTGCACCAGAGAGAAGACATGACCTCGCTGAACGCAGCGGTGCTGGCCGGAAGAGAAGCGTTCAAGCGTGCGAATCTTACGCAGAAGGATATTGATTTTGCAGAAGTTCACGACTGTTTTACGATCGCTGAACTTGTGGCGGAAGAGGACCTAGGTTTCGCGCCTAGAGGACAGGCCGCGAAGCTCACCCAAGAAGGTTACACCAAGGTAAAAGGGGAGCTACCGGTGAATCCCTCTGGCGGTCTAAAGGCCAAGGGACATCCCGTCGGGGCGACTGGAGTCGGGCAGCTATTCGAAGTCTACGAGCAGCTTCACGGAAGAGCTGCTGGGCGTCAGGTGGATAATGCAAGAATAGGATTGACTCATAATGTCGGCGCAACCGGTGGTAGCTGCGCGGTTCACATTTTCGAAATGAGTTGAATTCGAAATGGTTGAACATGCGCAAGAGAACAACAATCTGTCAGTCAAGGAGTTTCAGGAGAAAATCAGGGAAGGAAAGATCGAAGGCTACAAATGCTCTAAATGCGGTCACACTCAAATTGACATTATTGAGTTCTGTCCCGTGTGCCATAGCCCGGACTTGCTGAAAACTGAATTTTCTGGAAAGGGAAAAGTGCTGACATACACTATTCAGCTGGTTGCCCCCGAGCAGTTCATGAACGAGGTTCCTTACGCTTGGGCTGTGGTTCAACTTGATGATGGTCCAAAGATAACAGGGTGGATTCCTTTCATCTCAAAGCCATCGGAACTTCCAGTTGGACAGAGTGTTACTTTCAAAAGATCATATCAGCCTGGCATAGTTTTTGAAAAGACCTAGAAGGAATGCTGAAATGCTAAGATTCATTCCTTGAAGATTGGAAAAATACCGCGCTCTTATAGTAAGGGTGGACTGTGATTCGCTCTTTACCAGAAGAATCTTTTGGATTCTGGTTCGGCTAGCGCCTAGTTCCGTGTCTTTGATGAATTATTCTCATCTCGCAGAAGACGTCGTTCGAGTTGAGGAAAAGGCCTGAAACCAATCAGATAAGTAAAG
>JAJYUX010000047.1 GCA_021792315.1 archaeon | reverse complement strand
CTACGTTCTTTGCATCCTTGAAATCGGAAATGCGTTCGTCTTGAAGCGGCCGAGTAAATTCAGCACCGAGAATTTGAGCGACTGTCTCTGGTATATTCGCAATTGAACGTCCATCGTACTGAGGCTTTACGAATCCTTCTCCCAAATTTGATTGCGAATTTTTTGGCATTCAAAAATAACTTGATCAAACGCAGCTATTATTAGCTTCATCATGTAGTGGGCGTGGACGGATTTGAACCATCGATTCCCGCTGTGTGAGAGCGGTGTCTGTGCGTAAAAATTCCTGCGAAGCTAGCTTTAAGCTAACAATTCTATCCCATAATCTCTTAGCAAGCGAGTCAATATTGGCCTGAATGGGGTCAAACGAACCTTCTATGTAATGTCTGATTAGATCACCTATGGATTCAAATCCGTCTTTCTTGAGTTTCAGGTTAAGTGCAACTATCTCGCTATCCATTAGTCTCGTGGCGATGCTGTGTGATTTTTCAGTCATTTCAGGCCGGCTCTCCTTTCACCGATATTTTAAGTTCTTGAGGTGATTTCAGTCAGACCAAGTTACCTGAATTTCTTGGCCCATTGTTAGCCTTACAGTCTGTCTCACTTTCTTCGGTACTTCATCCTCGTTGAATCTTGGCAATTTCTTGAAATATCTTTCAATGCACTCATCGCATTGTACCGAGTGAAAAATTTCTCCATCTAAGATGAGGCAATTTATCGCATAGTCCTCATCCTCATCTCTGGTTATCGGCTCTGAACAACCATCACAAAGAGGAGGTCTTTTCCCTTCGGCAAGCCCTCTTTCTGAAATTCTTAGAACCAAAATACAGTCAGAGGGCTTCATTGAGAAACCCTCTCGATCTTGTCGCATTGAGCCTTGTAGGGACACTCTGAACAAACCCAATCATTGTCTCCTCTGAAGAGTGGAGCTTTTGAGGGGTCTTTGCTTTGGTAAGCTGAAAGAAATCTGTCTTTACGTTCTTTGAAATCTTGATGCCATTTTTCCCTTTGCTCTTTGTTAAGCTCGATTATGAATGCAGGGAAGAGATTCTCCTCTTGAGACTCGCCTTTCTGCTTTCCGGGCAATATTCTTTGTATCTGAAGCGTTCCAAAGTTCGAGTTTGTTGCAACCATGTAATAGGCAAGCTGTCTTATCCAGTGTTCCGAAATTGCGTTCTTTGCTCTCGTAGTCTTGAACTCGATAGGGCCGATTGAGTCCAAGATGTCTATGGTCGCCTTTACACCCTCAAACTCGATCTCCTTTTCGATCACTCCTTGGCCGTAGAGTTTCTGTAAGGCTTCATGTCTTCTTGCACCGTCAAAGAAGTACCCTAATTGCTTCGTGCTTGGCGGTACTGGTTGCAGCTTTCTAAACAAGGCCTGCCTCATGCAGAGCGTAAGATCTGTTACGTGAACGTCATCTCGAAGCTTTCCATACTCTGCTTCAAGATTACGCTTTACCGATTCCTCGACTCTTGCATCCTGTTTGATGGTGCAGCTTGCGTTCTGCGATCGTAGGACTAGATACTGCTCACTGTCGAACTTCTTACCGTTCATGTTTATCGTTCATGGTATCCACAGGGATATATGAAAGCGTTTCGTTATCCACAGGGATAGAGCGTCTTTTATAATCCACAGGAATATATGAATACATAAGATCAGTAGCTAACAGTCAAATGCCAAAGTGGAAGAAGAACGAAAAAGAATTTTCCATCAGCGTATATTATGATGAAAAAAGAGGATACCAGATATACTTACCACGGCCCATCGCAGAGCTGCTCAAACGACCTGAAAGAATAAAGTTCTCCATTAAGGGAAGCAAGATAGAGGTGTCAGCATCCGAATAGGCCATAGGGAATCTTGGAAATTGGGGTTGCTAAAGTCCCTGATCATGTGCCTAGATAATATAGTCTCTCGCTTTGTTGTACTCCTATCAATTTCAAATTCAGTGGGCAAAAGGCAATTTGAAAACTCATCTTATCAGTTCACTACCCCTGTATGTTCGATTACCTATAGCCACCGTCTATGGGAACTGGACATCTCACTTTCTATATGAAATCCAAAAATGAATTTGATTTTTCACTATAGATGGAATGACCCAGCTCAAAAAAACTAGAATCAACAGAAGTAAAAAAAGGTACGTGGAATGAACTCTTAAGAGGGGCTATTATAAAAGCCTAAATGGAGCTTTTGACTTTTGGGGAATAATGCGACACAAGATAATAATTCTTTCAGCACTTTCACTTGTGGTTGTGATAGCATTCCTATTCTTCATTCCGGTTGTATATACCACCCTGCCGCCTCCAATGTACCATACAAACTGCACTACTCCATGTGCGCCCTACATTGCAACGCATGTTTATGGTTCTATAACATACCGATTTTTTGGCATTGGAGGAATAATTCCGGGCGACTGGGCGAATTGGCAGTACTATAGTGTTTATGTTGGGTAGTTATCACCCGAAATGAAACTTTCTCCTTCTTTTCACCCGTATGTCTATCGCTAATCTGATGAAAAACAGATTTGCATTTCCTGAACCTGCTCTAGTTGTGTTCATTATTTTGCTGATTCGACTAGCTCCTTAATCTTCTCAAAAATGTCTATTGCTTGCACAGGCGATTTACAAAATTGACACACCACAGAAGTTCCTGTAGTGGGAAGTGTGATGGAAGCTCCGCAAGAAGGACACTTTGGGGAGACGACCAATCCCCCCTTCTCAATGTAGTCTTTGATTGATGAAAAATCAATTAGAATCTGTATTGACCTTTTGGCTTGAGCCTCTTCTAATCTTCTCCTTTCGATTTCTGCTTTCTCGGCTCTATCTCTCTCGCCATATTTCTCTTCATATTTCTTCAAATTATTATCAAATTCCAAATGCCACTGAGCAAAGAATTCTTCTCTTTTAAGACGCTCTTCCTCAGTTTCAAAATCAGGTATCTTCTTCTTTCGTAATCTCATGTAGAAATTACTCTCTCATTTTGCGAAATTATCATAGAAGGCAAATTATGTAATCGTAAGAAGTAAGAGCTTCAGAAATCTATGTGTAGAACTTTTGGCGGACAACAAGGATCATATGAAGAAAATGCAATTCACGACTAGCGTTCTGGATCACGAGATCTGGGGCCTTTACGTACTGCTCCTGTTATTTGATCTACCGAAACATCAGAATAGTGAGACAGAGGTCGCCAGTCTTCTTTGTAACCTAGATCGCTAGCTGTTGTTGGGCGATCCACTAGAAGCAAGCCACAACACCAACCACGCTCTTTGTAAGCTGCTCCGCAACACTCACAAATATAGGTCAATTCAGCTCAAAACATCGTTCGTGTCCGATTTAAGTCCTATGGAGCTGGGCTACACCCAATATAATTGTGCCTCCATAATATGAATCAAACAAAACTTGCCTTAATTCGAGCTTCGCTTGGCCAACCTACGTAGATTACTCTTTGAACTCTCAGACGTTAAAATCCTCTTGTATATGAAAGATCGTGAAACTTCTCGTTACTCTGCCCTTTTGAAAAGCGTGGTTACAAGCCGAAGTTCACTAGCATTTTCATTGAACGAATTGCAGAAGCAGGGCTTGATACAACGAAGGATCCTTGAGACGAAACCAATCCAGACTGAATATTCCCTGTCTAAGAAAGGGGAGAGGATAGCATCACTACTCTCAGAAATGGAAGAACTTTTGAGTTCTTGATGAGTTCGGCACTAAGACCTATTCCAGTTTTGGATGAGCCTCTTTGCCAGCATCACACGAACCTTTCAATGGCACTCCCGCATTTACGAAAACTTTCTGCTTTACTAGTTCTCGTTCTATTTCCTTGCTGAGTTGTCCTAGCCTCTTGTTCTCCTCAAATGTAATGACCAATTTCATTCGTATAGAGCTAATCAAACCTTGTGATTGGTGTGTCTAGTCAAAGAGATTCCTAGATATATTTGTCGAGCTTAGTATCCGGATGATTGCTTCTTTTGTGATCTCTTATTTCTCTCCCAAACTCAAGCAATACGAAAGCGACAATGACGCATGTCAGGGAGATGTTCACCACGTTACTAACGTAAGAGAAAGTCAAATCCTGCCCGCCTACATGCACGCCTATGTTGGTCAATGGGGTTCCTAATTTTGGTATCGTATCATTCCCGATGTACGCATTGAGATATGCCCCAAATGTACCACTTTCAAAATACACAACATTATTCTTCCCACTCCAAATTTGGTCTATGGCTGAATGTTCTCCAAGAGTGAGCGATACTGATGCAGGGACTAGCGATTTCCCATCAGGGGTGTGTTTCACAGGAAGAGCAAACCCCGAATCAGGTGTGATGACAAATTTTGAGATATTGGCAATGGAGACAAGACTTGTCGGAACGAGTAGATCGAGTACCCAAAAGGTTGCAGGATTTGATACAGCCACGCTCGGAGTAGAAAATACTTGTATCACAGCATCTACAGTAAAATTATTCCCTTTAATCTCAAAAGAGCCTTGTACATCATTAAAAAATTGGTATGAGGGTTGCACGAGAAGAGACAAAGGACTACTGATTGTCCAAAACGAGTATCCAGCAAGAAACAAAAGAATGATTGCAGGAACGAGAATCCATTTTCTTGCCCCAGATCCGAAATTCAAGATTGTCTATTGTCTTCCTTTTTCCTCTTAATTTAATCTGCTTGTCTGTTTTATAAATCGCAAGTTGCCCTAGTGATTTCTCTTGATCCTATATCGTTCAACATTATTTCATTCGTTCTAGTAAGAGTTTGCACTAAGCTTCGTGGGATTCGTTATCTTAGTAATTGTCTATTTTCAAAAGAAAGGTAAGACAGTGGTTGCAGAACAACATGATATTATAGAGGAATATGTGAGAAACAAGAAAAATGCCATGCCTAAGATTTGATCAGAAAGTATGGCTTTTCTGAGCAAAAATGCTTGGATCTTCGCTCGAAAAACTCTCAAAGCAGGGCGAAACTATACTACCATGACCCAAGAGAGTAATTTCATAGCATATAGTATCAAAGAGCAATAGATTGTTGCTAGGATGAAGTGTAAAGTATGGTGTAGGTTGGTCATATAGTGTCCTCTGATGTACTTCTGAGATTGATCTTTCTATAGATTCGAGTGCTTCTCGCTTATCCTTAAGTTTCCGAAGAATTGGAATGTAAGCCTCTTCGAACTCGTCTCTTATCTCATCAGCAATAGTTTCCGCCACATCTACAATAAATGATACTACGTCTTCCTTTGTGGCTTTGCCTTCGGTCTTGAGATATGTAATAGACTCGATTAGTCCTTGTCTTATTCCATATCCTATGTCAAAATGGACAGCTTCATTTCCATGCAAATAGCAGTTCTTTGGCATCTCTCCAAGAAACAGGTAGATACCGTTACTGAATTTGCGATTAAATTGTTCCTCGTTCTGCTCTTTACTTAGGTTCTTTCGTATGTTCCAGAGTTTGCAATCCCCCGGTATCGAAGAATCTATGAAATCATCGGGAGAGTGATAGTTTTCTATCCAAAGGGGAACTGCTTCAGGCCTAAGAAAGTACAGGATAGCCTGACCCAGTAGCCCAAATTCAGGTGTGTAAATCTTGTCGGTCATTCTCCCACTTTTTGAACTATCTCACTTACCTGTCTTTTTTTCACCCAGACGCTTTGTTAGTTCACTAACAGCCTCTAGTGAGCCATAGTAAGCTATTGTTCTAGCCGGTACCTGATAACGACCTATCTTTTTCTCATTCATAGCTAGCTGCCTCAGCATGACTCTCAAAGTGTTCTCGTTGATGTTGCTTAGTTCTTTCTCAATTTCTCTTCTCCTGAATACTTCTTTTGGATGGCTCTTCAAAAAGTCGAGGATGGCATCTTTTGGTTTGCTAGCTTTTGTCTCTTTGGATATTTTACTGACCGCTTCTTCTATTTTCATATATCATAGTATCACTATATCGGATTATCAGATTATCCGACTAATAAAGATTCTGTAGGTGCTACAGTATAGGAATGTTAGTCTTCTCATGGATTCGCTTGGCTTCGATTGCGAAGAGCTACTTCCAGTGGCTGTATTTGTCCTCTCCTTCTGCTGAATCGTACTCGCCCTGCATCCCAACCTGTCGTCTTTCCTCTTCGGTTTCTTTCATTGCAAGCTTTATGGCCCTAATCATTTCAAAAGTCATGTTTCTTTCGTTAGATGCAGAAACAATACCAAGTTCCGAAGGTGCTTGGCTCTTTGGATTAGATTCATCAAGTACCTTCAAATTCGCTCCTTGGTAAATCCTGTAGAGCTTCTCTGGCCTGTAATCAGTATAATGTCTAGCCAGTACGCTTCTCTGAGTGCGGCCTTGCAAAAAGTCCACGTAACTGTCGGTGATTCGCAATTCAGCAGCTTCCGAAGAAAACCAAGATCTAAGGTTCTTAGGAGTCAATTTGATTCCAGATGCCTTGCTAACGATCTGAAACTGCTTTGCCCAATTTGAGTTGTTTCCTTCAAAGAGTCTTGTTTCCCCAGTTTTCATCTCCCTTTCTTGCACGTACTTCTTGAGCATCTCCAAAGCCTCAGAATTAATGTAACTGAAATTGCTCTTCTTGCTTGTAGCAGTAGCATGAGCGTGGTAGGGAGTTACCTTTCCCGTTTGCAAGTCCACATCGCAGAGTCTTAGAGTCCTAACTTCACCTACCCTGAGGCCTGAACTCGCAAGCACTAGGAAAAAAGCCCTCAACCTCAATGGGTCTCCGTTGTAGAGCGAGTGATCTTTTACAGAGTCAATGAAGCTGTACCATTTTTGAAGTTCGTTTCTAGTTGGAATGAAAGGTGGAGTAAAACCACGAGTGGGGAACTTGAATGAGGCGACCAGCTCAGGCCTTCCCATAAAGTCCCTGTAGAATCTCTTGAGAGTTCTCAGATAGTGCATGTATTTCTCTGGTTGTCCCACCCACTTGCCGAGAAAATCCCTCACTGATTCAACTGTTGGTTCTTCCTTCAAATAATCAAATAGATAGTGCCTAAGATCATTTTTCAGATCCCGAGCTGTGCTATCACTGAGCTGGAGATCAATCTTAAGGAATCTATGAAAATCGTTGATAATTTGTTCCTTATCGTCCTTGCCAAACTCTGCAAGGCTCACTAGCTTTTGCTCCATGTCCAGTAGTTCTTTAGGCGTGGAATTATATAGAGATTTTAAAGCTGGTGGGCGTGGACGGATTTGAACCATCGATTCCCGCTTTCCATAGCTCCCTTCAGTCAAGAGGGGTGCTCGTGTGAGAGCGGTGTCTTAACCAGGCTGGACCACACGCCCAGTCAGCTCTCAGCTTTCCAGTCTGGAGTTTTTAATGTATTGAGAATGAGTCTACTTCTTTACGCCGAGCGCCCTATTCTTGAGTCTCAGTGCTTCATGCCTGCACTTTCTGCACCTAGTTGCAGAGATAGAATTCTTGCTTCCACATACGAGGCAGATCTTGAAGAATAGCCTCCTCTTTTGAGCGATTTGTTTCTTGGTCGCATCTGTAATCGGCATCTTTGTGTAGCACTACTCTGAATTGACGGAGATTAGTCCTAGTTATATTGCACATTTAACGTTTGACCTCTTATGATATTCTTGGATAGTGATGTCTTGGCTACCGACTCCTTGAGGTTCGATCCCGATTCAATTGATTTTAGCAAAGACACGCTAGTAGCTTTTTAACAACGAATTTGAGTTTCATTAGAACAGCAAGTAACTATCTCGGTGCTAGTTTGTTTTGAAGATCCACGAATATCAAGCCAGAGAATTGTTTAAAGAAAAAGGAATTCCCGTTCCGAAGGGTTATCTTTGCAAGAGCGTTGACGATGTGGGAAGGGCAACAGTTGAAATTGGCAAGCCAGTTGTTGTGAAGGCGCAGATTCTTGTCGCTGGCAGAGGAAAGGCTGGCGGTGTTAAGCTCGCTTCAACACCTGAGGAAGCACGGCAGGTCGCAGAGAGAATGCTCGGCACCGAGATCAAGAGCATCAAGGTTTCTTCGGTTTTGGTAGTTGAGGCTGAAAAACCGGAAAAGGAGCTTTACATCGGTTTCACACTTGACAGGGCAAGAAGACGGGTCACTCTGATAGCAAGCTCGGAAGGTGGCGTTGATCTTGAAGAGCTCGCGCGAACCAGCCCCGACAAGATATTCAGAGAGGAGATTGATCCTCTTCTAGGACTGCATTCCTATCAGGCCCGTGAGGCAGCAGGGGTTATCGGGCTCAGCGGAAAAGCCGGAAACGAATTTGCTTCAATATGTCAGAAAATCTACGAGATCTTCGAGGAGAAGGACGCAGACCTAGCTGAATCAAACCCCCTCGCCATTAGGAAAGATGGTTCTTTAGTAGCGCTCGACGCTAGACTCACACTTGACGACAACGCAATCTACAGACACCCGGAGTTCAAGCAAGTAGATGAGGAGATGACTCCACTTGAGAGAGAGGCGCAGAGTTCTGGACTCGCTTTTGTCCAGCTCCCCGGTGACATCGGCATAATCGGTAACGGCGCTGGTCTGGTGATGGGAACGCTCGATGTCGTCGCGCACTATGGCGGCAAACCTGCGAATTTCTTGGACATGGGAGGGGGCTCCAGCGCCGAAAGTGTGTATGCAGCAGTACGACTATGCCTGAAGCAGCGGAACCTCAAGGCCGTGTTTGTGAACATTTTGGGAGGGATAACAAAATGTGACGATGTCGCAAACGGCCTGGTGAGAGCTTTGAAGGAGTCGAATGTCGAGATCCCAATCACGGTGAGAATGGTCGGGACAAATGAGGAAGAGGGTCGGCGTATCTTGTCAGAAAACGGCATCGCGTTTATGGACTCGATGGAGACGGCTGCAGAAACTGTTGTAAAATCCTCCAGGAGTTGATTTGCAAGTGACAGTACTTGTGGACAAGAACACCAGAGTTGTCGTTCAGGGCATAACTGGTAGGGAAGGTAGTGGCCACGCGCTTTCCATGTTGAAGTATGGGACAAAAGTTGTGGCGGGCGTAACACCAGGAAAAGGTGGAGAGAGCGTCGGAGGGATACCTGTCTACAACAGCATGAAACAGGCTTTCTCGGCTCACCCAGAAATCAACGCAAGCATAATTTTCGTTCCAGCTGCGTACAATGCAGACACCGTCTACGAAGCAGTGGACGCCGGACTGAAACTCGTGGTGGACATCACCGAACACGTCCCGGTTCACGACTCTCTGAAGTTCGTAAACTACGCCCGTGGAAAGGGTGTCACTATAATCGGACCAAATTGCCCTGGGTTGATTTCGCCCGGCGAAAGCAAAGTGGGTATCATGCCAGGCCACATCTTCTCTAAGGGCAATGTCGGGATTGTATCCAGAAGCGGTACACTGACGTACGAAATAGCTTGGGTTCTCACAAAAGCTGGACTGGGTCAGTCCACAGCAATCGGAATAGGAGGCGACCCGATAATAGGGAGAGACACTGTCGAGGTTCTAGAAATGCTAGAAAACGATCCTGGAACATCGGCCGTCGTTGTGATAGGGGAAATAGGCGGAGACGCCGAAGAAAGGCTCGCGGCGAGGATAAGACAGAAGGGAATGAAGAAACCACTGGTTTCATTTATCGCAGGAAGACAAGCCCCGCCAGGGAAGAGGATGGGTCATGCAGGCGCCATAATTTCCATGGGGTCAGGATCAGCAGCTGACAAGATCAAGGCACTTGAATCAGTCGGCGTAAAGGTTGCCGTACTTCCTTCTGAAATTCCAGGACTTGTCAGTGCGTCTCTGCGGAAATAGTATTCTCGCCCCAAAAATGGTTTTAAAGGGTAAAAGCGAAACATTTCTTCCGCCTCTGATTTGAAATCCCCAATCTGTTCCTATGACGCGCGCACTGGAGTGTTGTGCCCTCAGTGCAATGCTAAGCTAAGGTCAGGTCAACTCAGTCAGGCAGACGTAGATGTTTCAATCAAACTGGCGAAAGCTTCTGAAAAGACTCAAGAGATAGGAAAGATCAGCCTTTCAAAGGTCATTCGGATCGGCGGTGACCATCTCCTTGTATTGGAGCCCGGTACGCTCGCACCTTTGAGGCGCGATCCGAATTTCCAAAAACTGCTTCAAAACGTTCTGGGAGGCAAGGTCTGGCTCACCGAATCAGACACAACGGACAGAAAGGAGCTTGAAGACCTGTTCTTTCCCGTGAGAGTCGGGAACGTAAACACTGTGTGGCTTCCCGATGGGAGCAAGATGACAAAAGTTGTAATTCCCGGCAAGAAGACAGATAGGTTCCCTCACGACACCAATATGATAACCAGAATACTGAAAGAGACCAGAGAAATGGATCTGATGGTCGAATTCGAGATATCTTGATTCGCCGACAAGCGTAGGAAGCGAGGTCTTTTGATCAGGACACATTATGTAAACGAGTTACTCAGCAACAAGGGTAAGGATGTCGTCATCGCTGGCTGGGTTGAAAATGTGAAAGAGCTCGCCAACCTTAGATTCATAATTCTGAGGGACAGAACAGGCTTGGCGCAAATTACAATTCACAAGAAAGAGTCTCCCCAGAATCTTGTCGCCCTGAGCGAGAAGCTCAATGTCCAAGATGTTATAGCTGTTGAAGCTTCAATTCCAGAAAAGCAGATCGCGAAGATAGGTCCCGAGGTCAAACCAAAGTCAATAACAGTCTTGAACAGGTCTGAGACGCCGCTTCCCATCGACATAACTGGCTCCAGCGAGACGATGCTTGACACGCGGCTCGACTGGCGAGTACTGGATCTCCGTAATCCCAGAAATCTCGCGATCATCTCGATAGAAGCAAAGTTCATGGAAGGACTGGAAGAGTATCTTCGTTCAAACGGATTCATTCAAGTGTCGACTCCAGCAATTCTGGGCGGACTGAGTGAGGGCGGCTCTGAAGTATTCAAAATCGATTATTTCGGTAGCGATGCTTTTCTCAGACAGGATCCGCAGCTTCACAGGCAACTTGCCATCGCCGGAGGACTGGACAAGATTTACGATCTTGGTCCCAACTGGAGAGCGGAGACATCACATACCCCCAGGCACCTCTGCGAGCACAGAGCTTGCGCAGTCGAGTTTGGTTTCATCAAAGACGAACTCGACACAGAGCGCGTTCAGGAGGAACTCTTGGCATACGCGGTCGGAAAGGTTGTTCGAGAATCCAAGGCGGAAATCGAAATCCTTGGCGCGAAAGTTGATGTCCCAAAAACTCCATTTCCCGAGGTCAGATTTCCCGAGGTCTATGACATTCTGAACGAATATGGAAAGAAGGTGCCATTCGGCGAGGAACCTGACAGGGAGGGCGAAGCCATTCTCGCAAAGCATATCAAAGAGAAGACTGGTAGCGACGTTTTCTTTGTGAGTAGATTTCCCTTCAGTGTCAAGCCTTTCTACGTGATGCGGGTCGACGATGATCCGCAGTGGGCGAGGAGCGTCGACTTGATTTATCGCGGCATGGAGTTATCATCAGGAGGACAGAGGGAGCACAGACATCAGAAGCTCATGGAACAGGTGAATCTCAAGGAGATGAAGGAACAAGAGATAGCTTGGTTTACAGACAATTTCAAGTACGGTGTGCCGCCTCACGGTGGTTTCGCCATTGGAATTGAGAGAACAGTCATGCAGATGCTGGGAGTTGAGAACATCAGGGAAGTTTGTCTCTTCCCCAGAACTCCCGAGAGATTGCGTCCTTAGAGAGCCTTGAAGTTCTCTGCCCAGTTTGCGTAGGCTCGAAGCATCTCTGGAGAGACGCTGGGTCTTCTTGCTCTAAGTGTTTCCTTGAAATCCTCAACGTCTATCGGCCTAGGCTGAATGTCCCTGTTGTCCGCTCCGGCCTGGTCGAAGACTTCGGAGACGACGCGAAGCTGTACTGCCTGACAGATGTCCCTCATGTCTGACCCTGAGTAACCTTCGGTCATCTTGGCGATGTCTTCGATCTTCAGTTCCACTTCCATCTTGAGTGGTGCTGTGTACTGCTTCAGCATCTGTGTTCTAGCTTTTACGTCAGGGAGAGGCACATAGATTCTCTTTTGGAATCTTCTAAGGAAGGGCCAGTCGAGCGCCCAAGGCTTGTTTGTCGCTCCTATAATGTATAGATGCAGATTCTTACCCTTGTCGGCGATGCCATCCATTTCTTTAAGGAACTGGTTTCGAACCCTGACCTCGCCACCAACCTCGTTACTCCGAGATCCCAGAATGGAATCCAGTTCGTCAATGAACACGATAACAGATTTGGCTTCCTTTTCAAGGAGCTTTCTTGCAGAGCTAAAGAGCTTCGCCACATTCTTTTCTCCCTCTCCGAGCCACTTTGACATGATTGAAGCCGCGTCCACCGTAATGAAATAGCTGTCAATCTCCGAAGCTGTAGCTGCCGCGAGCAGCGTCTTGCCACAACCCGGAGGTCCGTACATTAGCATTCCCCTGGGCCACCCCAGAGGGAAGAGGTCAGGCCTTTGAACTGGAAATATAATCGACTCGCGAAGAGCCCGCTTTTCGACATCGAGGCCAACTACTTCGTCCCACTTTACGTTTGGTTTTTCCTTCATGATTAGGTCGTTGTAGTTTGCCTTCAACTGCTGAACGACTTGCGGACCTCCCTTTCCATCTACTGCAGTTGGCGCCTGTGATGCAGGCTGACCGGGAGCTCTGCGAGGAGGCTCGAACTGGAACCGTTCGGAAGATTCATCGTCCGGCGGTTCGATTCCATGAGCTGCCTGAAGGGCCTTGATCCTTTCCTGATAGAGCTGAGCTCTTTGCAGATACATGCTGTTAGATCGG
>JAJYUX010000046.1:2402-12877 GCA_021792315.1 archaeon | reverse complement strand
GGGGCAACGAATCTGACGACTCGCGAGAGTGTCAAAGAGCTTGTGAACAATGTAGTCAGAAATGCAAAGTCAGCTTCTGCATACATGAAGGAAAAGGTACGCTTTTCACATGAAGAGAATCACGTGGAAAAATGGGGCGTGCAGGAGAGGAAACGTTTGGATGATGTCTCGGTTGAATCGATGCTTTCATTTCTCAAGGAGATTGATGGATCTGTCTCTACAGCGTTTGCTGATGTCTCATTTCCGAATCGAAACTTGTACATTTGGTATAACATTGAAGATAAGTATTATGAGAATTCGGACGGTTCTAAGTTAGAAAGTCACGTTCCAAGAGCGTCATATCTGGGTATGATAGTCTGCCTGTATGAAGGGAAGCCAGTTACTATCTCTATTCCCCCGGGGTATTCTGGACTTGGCGGAACTGGAGGCTGGGAGATCATAGAAAACCTTCGTCTAACAGAGCGAATCCCTTCTCAGCTGAAAGAAATGATACCTGGAATCAAGGCATCGCAGAAACCTCCAAAGGACGAGACTCTTGACGTGATCTTAGGACCAAACGTTGCGGGGTTAACGAGTCATGAGTCATGCGGTCATCCAGGGGAGGCTGACAGAATCCTTGGGCGTGAGGGTGCTCAAGCTGGGGAATCGTTTCTGAAACCAGACAAGTTGGGCATGCAAATAGGAAGCAGTGAGGCTTATGTTTCAGACGATCCGACAATACCTAACTCTATGGGTTACTATCTGTACGACGATGAAGGAGTGAAGGCTAGAAAGCGACATTTGATCAGCGCCGGAAAATTCACGGAATTTCTGCAGAATCGCGCAACTGCTTCTTTCTTCAACATAAAGAGCAATGGTTCAGCGCGAGCAGTCCAGTTCGATCGTGAGCCAATAATTAGAATGGGCAATACGTTCATCGAACCGGGAGAATGGACATTTGACGAAATGCTTCGTGAAACGAAGCACGGAATATACATCAAGAGCTTCATGGAGTGGAATATTGACGATAAACGATTGAATCAACGCTATGTCGGTCTCGAAGCGTTCATGATAGAAAATGGAAAACTCGGCGCTGCAGTTAAGGATCCAGTGCTAGAAATAACCACGCCAAAATACTGGGGAAGCATCGACGCGCGCGCAAATGACATAGAATACACCTGTGGCACTTGCGGCAAAGGTGATCCGATGCAGGGAGCGCCAGTACATTTTGGCGCTCCGCATATTCGATTGAGAAACGTGAGATTGGGTGCCCGATGATGGCGCAAGCTACAACAATGGAAGAAGCCTCTGATTTAGCGCTCTCTGAGGGGAGAAAGAAAGGATGCGATGATATCTCAGTCTTGTGCTCGCGATCAAATGAATCACAAGTGAGATTTGCAAATAATGAGATCACACTTGTGAACAATGTTCGAAATTTGACTCTTGTTCTATATATTACAAAGAATCGGAAGAGGATTCTTGGTGCAACTTACAACCCTACTGCTCGTGGAATCGAGAGCTTCGTAAGCAAATTAGTGAAATCTTGCGAGTCACTACCTCAGAGCGAGGATTACGTCCCTCTTCCAGGAGGTCCATTCAAGTACAACAAGCATGCGAATTTCGATCCGAAGGTGGAAGATGCGTCGCTTGTTGAGTACGTGAAACAGACAATCGATGAGGGTTTGAGATCGGGAGCAAAGAGAGTCAGTGGGTCACTCAACACCGAAACCAGTGAAATCTCCGTACTGACTTCGGCAGGGGTGAGCGGTAAAGATAAAGAGACTCAGATACTGCTCAATGTTAGAGCCTTTGCGGAAGACAACTCCTCGGGGCAAGGGTTATCGTGTAGTTCATATGTTTCAGATTTTCATCCCGCAAGTGCTGGGCGAAAAGCAGGAGAGGAAGCCAAGAAATCACTCAATCCAAAACAATTGTCAGATGGAATATATGATGTGATATTTTCATCAACAGTTGTCGCCAATATTCTCCCTATAGCTTCAAGCGCTTCAGCTTTTGCGATCGAATCTGGGAGCTCATTTCTTGCTGAGAAGCTCGACCAAAAGATTGCTGTAGAAGCCTTGACAATTGAGGACTACGGAGTGTTCCCCCGGGGATTAGGTGGACGAGTTTTCGACGACGAAGGTACTCCAACCCAGACAAACAAAATTATCTCAGAGGGAAGATTTGTTCTGATGCTTCAAAATTGTACAACTGCAAAGAAGTTTGGGAAGAAAAGTACCGGAAATGCTGGAATAATTGGACCTCGGCCGACCACGATAGTTTTTCGAAATGGAGCCCAGGCTCTAGAAGAAATTATCAGGGACACCAAGCAGGGAGTTCTGATTACGAACAACTGGTATACTAGGTATCAGAACATGAGGACTGGTGAATATTCCACGGTGCCAAGAGATGCAGCTTTTAGGATTGAAGCTGGTGAAATCAAAGAGGCTGTTGCTGGATTGAGAGTAAGCGATTCGATTCCTCGCCAGCTTAATAACATTGAATCCATTTCCAAAGAGAGAGACTGGATACGATGGTGGGAGGTGGACACTCCCACTTTGGCACCTGCAATGAAGATTAAGGGTGTTCGTATAACCGAAGCCGTGGGGAGCTAGTTCATTATCTTCTTCATTCGGGCTAAAGCATTTTGAATATTCTCCGCAGAGTTTGCATACGCTATTCTCAGATATCCTTCTCCTTGCTTTCCGAAAGACGATCCAGGCACGACGGCCACGTGAGCTTCATCTATGATCTTCATCGCTAGCTGATCTGATGTCATGCCTGTCTCCTTCACGTTCGGAAAAGTATAGAAAGCACCCCTTGGTGTGGGACATTTGAATCCGCTAAACTCATTCAAACCCTTGACGAGAATATCTCTGCGTTTGGCGAAGGCTGAAATCATCTTTCCAACTGAATCTTGTGGACCAATCAGAGCCTCCAGACCGGCATACTGATTTATTGTGGAAACACAAGAGCTTGCCGCTGCATTAATCTTCGTCATGGCGGCAGCGATGGGCTCAGAGGCGCCAACGTATCCTATTCTCCATCCAGTCATGGAGTAGGTTTTGGAGAAGGCGTTTATCGTCACCACTCTATCCTTCATGCCGCTTAGGCTCGCTATGCTAACATGCTCGTTGTCCGAACCGTCACGGTAGAGAAACTTCTCGTAGACTTCATCAGAGAGAACGAAAAGGTCGTGCTCAACTGCAAACTCGGCAATATCCATGAGCGTCTTGCGCGACAGAATGGAACCTGTTGGGTTACTTGGCGAGTTCAGAAGAATTGCCTTGGTCCTATCAGTAATTAACCTTGAAAGATCTTTCTTTTCCAATGCGTAATTCGCCTCCTCACGAAGCTGATACGGAACAGGTTTCGCGCCAGTAATATTCACCGCATGAACATATGTAGCCCATCCAGGATCAGGGACGAGGATTTCTTCTCCCCCATCCATCGTAGCTAAGAGTGCTAGGTTTATTCCAGCCGTCGCACCAGCTGTGATTACTATTTCTTTCTTCGGATCGTAGTCTATCTTGTTATCCCGTTTCATCTTTTCCGCTACCGCAGTCCGCAACTCGGGAATGCCGGCGCTTGAGGCATATTTTGTTTTGCCACTTCTTATTGCTTCAATGGCAGCAACTTTGATATTGTCGGGCGTATCAAAATCGGGTTCCCCAAATTCCAAGTGTACAGCGTCCGGCATCTTAGAAGCTTTCTCAAATATGACGCGGATGCCCGATAGGCCTAATGAATCAGATCTTCGAGATGGCTTAATCGCGAGATTAGTTTCCAATTGAATTCTACCGAAAACCTAGATAATGGGTGCGCCGTTGCACATTTAATTGCTACGATTTCATCTTGTTACTTGAAATCTGCGATCGTAGGTTGCAGTTCTAAGATTATCTCTCTTTTGAACGAGTCAGTTTTAATGACAAACGGTTGACCATCTCGAATCCGCATGGCGTCTCTAATCTGTTTTGGAATTGTTAGTCGACCCTGCGTGGACATTCTGATGTGTTTCTCCATGAAACCTCGCTGTGCATTCTTTCCGGTCTCTGATATTGAAAAGCTTCCTTTGGACACCAGGGAGTGTAGCTGAGTGGTTGATACGTTTCCATTGGCCTGAATACTTGAATCTCGCGATAGTGCCGCTAGAAGTCTGTTAACTATCTAAAGACTAGATTCTGACTCCACAATCCATTATTTTCCGATACAAAAGCTGGTTTGGCCCCGCTGGTGATGTGAAGCAGCTTGACGATATCACACATTTGCACGAAACTATCTCTACTGCTTTTCCGGAAGCATCAAGGTTTTCTCAGTTATTCATTAGAAGAGAACATGGTGTACTATCAGGGTGCAAGTTAACTCGCTTCCAGTTGTGAGTAGTCGCGAATCAAAGCGACATGACGATCCCGCTACAATAGACCGCGGGGTGAGGGAAGCTGTTATCGCAGGACTCAGCCACTTTGCGACCGGGACAGCACTAGATGCATTGATTTACTTGCTCGAGGTGGAGCACTCTGTGGATTTCAACTTCGTTTCCGACAATCCCACAATCTTGCGTTCCGGACTGATCAAGATGTTCGGGAGCGCAGAAGAGGTAATCGAGTCCAGGATCTGCGAGGCCCTCAGAACGCATTTCCAGATTGCTACCAGCGGTAAATTACTGGAAGAAGTGATCTCAAGGATAAAATCTCACACTGACCCTAAGAATACTGCTTGAGACTGCTCTCAATCCATCAGATATATATTAGACTGCGAGAAGAAGCTCTCTGCCTTGCAGGACGTCTCATTCCGAGCGGAAATACCGGACAAAGCAATTGTCTATTTAGACGGACTTGATGCGAGAGTCTTCAAGCATTTGCTCAGTAAGCTTGGGTCTGAGGAACGAGTTCAGAATGCGATGATACTGGAAGGACTATTATCTCAAACAGAATTGAACGGGAATGGATTAGGAGAAAAGCGGACTCGAGAAATCAGAAAGTGTTTTCCGGAATTCGTTGGCGTCTCGTATGAAGATTTTTCCAAGATTCTCAAGACCTGTGATGAGATCTAATTCGTTTCACATTGATACTTTTGATTCGTAGCCTTCTGCCTGAAGTGCACTGTTGGTTGCCTTCTGCACTCTAGCTCGACTTTTCTCCGTTGTGTATACCCGCATTACATCCATGAATCCTGATATTGTACTGATTAGTGGCATCTGCTCCACGCTAATTTCGGAAGAGGTCAGGGCTCCGTTTTCTTTCCTAGACACAACGGTCACGCCTGTGAAAGATTCTCTGGTCGACGAAACAGGTACAGAGGGAACGGTCGGAACATCGACATATACTTCGGATACGGGAACTCCTGCTTTCTTCGCTATCGCTTCAGAGAGCTGATTTCTGAAACTCTTTTGGGTGAAGATCGAAGTGAGGAACTTGTCTCGGCCTTGAACTGTTTTTTCAAAAACGCATTTCAAGAGCTTTCTACTTTGATAATTCAAGGCGAGCGATTTTGCGAGCTTAAGCTCGGAGTCATTACCTGTTTCAAGAGTAGTAATTCTGTTCAGTGTGACTTCGTCAGTCAAGGAAAGAAAATTATCGAGGTTCAGATCTGTCAAATTGAGCGCTTTGTCTGCCAGAGTCATTGCCTTAATTATCATCAGCTCTGCCGCCCTAACTGTTCGGTGAAAATACACCGCGCGAAACATTTCATACCTCGCAATCATTAGTGCCTCAAACGCAAAAAGCGCGGCGTTAGCAATCGCCAGTTTATCCTTCATGATTTCAAATGAATTGATTATGCGATGTACGTCAACCTTTCCATACTCGACTCCTGTAAAATACGAATCTCGTAGCAGGTAATCCATGATGTCGACGGACAGACCACCACCTATAGCATCATTCATGAACCTTTTTTCTTGGGAAGATTTCCCGATCGCGAGTCCGCTAATTCGCTTCCTTGAAAATCCATACTTTTCCAGAATATCGCCAATCTCCGTTTGGCGTATTATCTTCTGAGTCATGTCTTCATGTGTAAAGTCAGTCTTGTCTGCAATCACTTCTTCATACATGTGACTGAAAGGGCCGTGTCCGATGTCATGAAGAAGAGCAGCTAAGCGGAGTCTCTGAATTTCATCTTCTCCGAATCCGATCCCTTTCGAAGCGATAACTTCTCCCACCTTCCCAGCAAGATACATGCACCCAATCACGTGCTCGAAACGTGAGTGCTGCCCTCCGGGGTACACCAAATGGCAGCCAGCGAGCTGTCTGATTCTCCTGAGCCGCTGGAAGGTACTTGTATCGATGATTTTCCTCTCAGCTTCGGTAGCGTAAATGTACCCATGAATAGGGTCGCGAATCTCGGCTGTTTGACCGGAGCTTGCCCTTGAACGACCAGCTGTCAAAGTGTTGAATCCAGATGTAGAACCGTCAGAAAGAGCTATCTCTGTCTTTCTATTCTTGTAAAGGGATACTGAGCTTTAGGCCTCGCTTTCTTGACATCTCCCATGAAGAATCACTGCCTAGATCTCAATTTCTGAAATTGACTGTTAAGAATACTCCTGCCATTGAGAGAGAGGTGCCTGATGCATGTGAAAAGGATCTCTTTGATGACTTGGAACCGAGAGTCAGACAACAGATTAGAGTTGTTGGACGAACTCTGTTCTGCTTCAGATGCGAAGGATCCAAAGAGGTAGCAAGCTACTATTGTCCCTGCGGATCTTTCTTATGCACATTTCATCTAGCAGAACACAGCTGTCTGGTCTCTTCGAGCATGCAGTACAACGAAGAGCTCAAACAAGCACTGTCGTGATAGGAAGGACTGTTGACCATTGGACATAATATTCTCGTTCCTCATACATTGTCAGAACTGATTTGCCAATTGACTTTTTCTGGTTACTAGCTTAGGACATCTTGTGTTTTCCACAATCCGGGCATATCCAATAGGATCACGATTGTGGAGTACGTCGATGTACGACCTGTGTCATTGGTCTTGGAAATGACTCAAGGCTCTGGTGACTCCTGACATCTGCCGGGGGTTTTCTTCGCACTAACGAGACTGAGGAAGGCGTGACGGGAATTTTCTTGATCAAACGTGTGTTCTGGGTACTAATAATTTCCCAACCTCTCTCAGTCTGAAATTTGATCCATTTCTTGTCGGTTGTGACTTGATTATATTTGTGTTAAAAGTCGTCAGCTAGGAGATTTCGTCTTGTGTTTCTCATACAGTGGGCATTTCGTACAGAACATTGATTTCATTTCGTGAACGCTTTCAAACTCGATAACCTTTCCGACATCATCGCCTAATATATTCGAAGCACGTTCGATATACATCTCATAGAGGCTCCAAACGTCTCTTGGAGACATTATCGGAGTGTTGTCAAACGTCTCGTTCATTACCAGTCAATCAAGGATTGTCTTGCCGTCCTCTCCGAACATTCTTATGATAGACTCTCTCAAGCAGATGGGAAACTCCACCTTTTTGCAAGCTTTTATCTTTTCAAGAGTAGAGTCATCGAACGGAGAGACGAGTACCATTGTTTTGGTAAAACAAACGACAGAAATTGGTGATATTGGTTATGGATTCTGGCTCTACGATAAATTGATCTCCTGAGTGTGCTCAGTTGTTTTCTTTCTGTGCATAGAATCCCTTTTGGTATCTTCGACGATAAGAACATGACCGGTCAGTGCTCATTTGAGCTAGCTAGCTTTGCGAATGCTGTCTTTCATATTGAGTTCACGGTTTTAGGAAAGAGCATCTAATGGATATGCGCAGATTAGAGGTTTTATTCCCACATCACACGCATCCAGCACCAAAACCCGGAAAACACATCCCCAATTATGGTGCTGATACGGGAGAACTAATTGGTAAGTACCTAGACATTAACTAAAAGAGAGCAAAGAGACAGATAAGTTGCTTTACGGCTCGATGGTAATAGTCCAGAACTACGTGCTCGTTTGGCGCATGAAAACCTGCTCCAGCATAGTTCACACCCAGGCCCATTGCAGTTGGTAGTTTCAAAGTCTTTGTGAACAGACTCAGCGGACCTGTTCCCCAAATTGTTGGCCAAACATTCGGCCGCTTTCCTTCCGCCATAGTAGAGCACGTTATCATCACTTGGGCAATGTGACTGTTCAAGGGAGTCTTCGCAGGATTTTCCTTAGAATGCACGGTCAATTTCACATCCTGAAACCCATGCTTCTTCATGTGCCTTCGAAGCTTGGCCAGAATATCATCTGCGTTCATGTTCGCGACCAATCTAAAGTCCATCTTCGCAAGAGCTTCTTTTGGAACAATCGTTTTTGATCCCTGACCTGTGTAACCAGAGCCAAACCCGGCGACATTTGCCGTAGGCTCGTATAGAAGCTTCTTCGCTGTCTCGGTGTCACTCTTCCCAGAGTAGATATAGTCGAGCTGAAGAGCCTCTTTCAAACTCTCGGAAGAGAATTCATTCTTTTTAATGACCTTGAGCTCCTCCGATGTCGGTTTAGCAACATCATCGTAAAATCCCTCTATCAGAACCCTGCCATCCTCGTTTCGGATTGTCTTCAGCAAATTTACAATGCGCCAAGCAGGATTCGGAGCTATAGGTCCATACATTGAATGTTGATCCTTTTCCCCAACTTTCAGACTGAATTCAACATAAAGTAGGCCCTTGACTCCAAGGTGAATCTCTGCCGTTCCGGATGGCGTTCTATCGCCTTCCTCCCACAGGCATCCGTTTCCAGAGAGCATTGATTTGTTCTGCATTACAAAGCTGTGAAAGTGAGGACTCCCCACTTCTTCCTCTCCCTCAACGATCCACTTTATGTTGGGTTTGACAGAACCCTCAGTTTCTAATAGGGACTCTACTGCATTGAGTCGGGCAGCGAGTTCTCCTTTGTCGTCGCCGACTCCACGGCCGTAGATACATCCGTTTCTGATTTCTGGTTTGAATGGATCGCTCTTCCATTCATTAAGAGGTTCGGCTGGTTGAACATCATAGTGATTGTAAATTACAAGAGTGCGTGCGTTCTTTGCTCCACTTAATTCACCGTAAATCACATCAGGGCCGTATTGAACGGGAAATACCTTCGTCTTGATGCCCAGCTCAACCATTTTCCTCCGGACAAGCTCGGAGCATTCTTTCAGACCCATGTTCTGTGCTGAAACACTAGGTTGACTCACCAGTTCTTTTAATTCTTCAATGAATCGCGATTTGTTGTTCTCCGCGTAATACCATGCTCTCCCAACAGAATCTGGTGTCTTCATTCCAGAACCACTACTTGTTTTGGATTAATTTAAGGGAGACTCCTCTGAACACTTGGGGAGACTTGACCGAAAGCGAACTGGTGGACATAGTGAATGAAGAGGATAAAGTGATAGGAACCAGAACACTTGGAGAATGCCTCAGGGCTGGCCTCCTCCACAGAGAGGTAACAGTATTCCTTCGAGATTCAAATGGGCAAATTCTACTTCAACAAAGGAGCAAGTCGGATGATTGGTTACCTGGAAAGTGGACCGCTTCATGCACAGGTCATGTGAAAGCAGGTGAGGATCCTGTTATTGCTGCCACAAGAGAACTGAAGGAGGAGCTGGGAATCTCAATCCGTCCACGATACCTGTTCAAATTCGTGGTTCCAGAGATTCAATATATGGGCAAAATTGAGCGGGAGATTAATCTTGTATTCGAAGCGAATGGTGACGGTCAAGTTAAGATTGACCCGAAGGAGGTCGAACAAGTAGTCTTCTTCCCCATTCAAGCATGCAAGGAGTTTTTCCGATCCAATATTGATATGATAACCTTGGACGCAAGAATTGCCTTCGATAAATATCAGAATGCAAGATATCACTAGCTGAATAACTGAATTGAACCTGCGATGATACAATGAGATCTATGACATTAAGGGTTTGCAGTGAGATACGACGATTGGCCTGAAACCAGAACTATGGCGGCTTCGTTGGCCTGGGGACTAGCATCTCATTGGTTTGAATCTCTCTACTTCGATTCCCGGAACTTGTCTGGTGACTCGATGTTGGACGTGCAGGAACTCTCCCGGGATATGTCAAGACAGTGCGTTACCAAAAGAGAATTCATCAAAGAAATTGATGGAAGACTCAAGCTCCATAATTCGTACCGTTCCGAAAGGATAACGCGAGTCACTCTTCACCTTCTCAGCTTGAAATTCTCGCAGGAGCAGAAAAAACAATTCAAGAAGCTGCTACCGCCGGGAATACACGGATCATGGGCCACCGTCAAGCAACCTGGGTTTGTCCGATCCAACATGACTGATTACTTGACGCCAATCAAAAACAACGAAGGTTACAAAGCATGGAAGAGGCATTCATTGCGGCTAGAGAGGTCTTCTTCTCGCTAAAGACATTGATACCAGACATATCGCTATTGGAGATGTCACGTTCCATTCCAAAGGGTCTGCAAGAAATTTGGGACTCTGCCTAAATGAAATCAGAGCAAGATGCTTAGGGCCAATACCGCGCTAAAGATCCAGTTAGAAATCATTCCATTGACTGTGATCGGA
>JAJYUX010000046.1:0-2392 GCA_021792315.1 archaeon | reverse complement strand
GCTCATTCGGTTTCTTGAATACGCCTGACTTTCTGGCAAGAACAATGGCGGATGCGAGCGGAGCGAGACAGCTCCAAAGAGGTAGAATCTTTACACCCACCAAAACAAAAACTATAGAGTAAGCAATGGCTGTCAGCGCCAAAGATGCTGTTAGCGACCTAGCTCTGCCCAGAACAGCTCCCAGACTCATCTTCTTCGAAGCAGAGTACACTTCATAGAAAATCAAGTCATGATAGATTAGCACTGTGACAGTCATTATTCCTATCGGAACGGAAGCTAGAAACGCGGTGACAGTAAGAATTCCTGTCTGGACGTAAAAAGATCCCAATACCGGAATAGGGCCAAATGCAAAGAATATCGCGATTTCGCCGAGACCAAGACCTCGATAATCAAGTTTGATCGGAGGGACAGTATATGTTATTGCCAAGATTATTCCGAGTGCACCCAAGATCAGCGACCAAGGACCCACCACGAACAGGAAGTAGATTGCAAGCAATAGGCTTCCAAGGAAGAGCGAGTATGAAACTCGCTTAGCTGCACCAAGCGAAATCAAACCTCTAGGAATCGGTTTCCAGCCACCAAAGTCCTTCGGAAACATGGAATTCGCAATCTTATCTACATTGTTCTGAAAGTCATAGCAATCGTCAATGGCATTGGCTCCCAGATGTAATAGCACAACGCCTAGCAAGACAAATACAAAATGAAGTGCGTTGAAAAGGTGATACTCTCTGTAAGCGATGAAAGTCCCAGACAATGCTGGGAGAATGATAAGAGGTAGAAACTGTGCCCTCGTCAGACGTTGGAAAACTGTAATCTTGCCGACTTTGAAAGTACTCTCTCTAATCTCGGCATCATCCATGAATTAACACTCTGGAGTGGTAACTGAAAGATTCTGATTCTTAAAATTGTTGCAATCGGATGTCCTGAACTCTGCTTGAAAGATCTCTGAGAAGGCAGAGATTAGCTCTCGCTTTACCTCTTCCATTTTTACAGAGACACCCAGTTCGCTTGCCATCGAAGTCATCACTTGAGAGTCAAATCCGCATGGTCTAATGCGAGCGAAATGAGATAGGTCTGTGTTGACATTGAGAGCGAACCCGTGGTAGGTTGTCCAATGTGATGTCGCTATTCCGATGCTAGCGATTTTTCTCTTTCCGCCTATCCAGACGCCAGTTTGCTCACCCAATTTCCCTTCAGATGGCAGGCCAAACCTAAGTAGTGAGTTCACGAGTACTTTTTCCAATCGTTCTACATACTGTTTGATGCTGAGAGAGTATTCGGAAAGCGAAATGATCGGATAGAAGACGATTTGACCGGGACCATGATAGGTCACATCTCCACCCCGCTCAATAGAGAAGACCGGAATATCTCTGACAAGGATGTTTTGGAGGTTGCCGTTGCGGCCCATAGTTAATACGTGATCATGTTCGACGATGATCAATGAATTCGATGCAAGACCAAGATTGCGCTTTTCTACTATTTGTTTCTGAAGATTCCATACGTATCTGTAATCATCGGAGAAACCGAGATCGTATAGATTGATATTGACTCTGGAGCGTTCAACGACTTCAGGGATTCGCACGTCCAATTGATTCAATTATCGCGTCGCCTGTTTTGAATATGAATTGCCTTTCCCATGGCGTTTTCTGCTGCTTCCATTATTGATTCAGACAATGTTGGGTGAGGATGAACAGTAGAAGCAATGTCATCGAGAGTTGCGCCAACCTGGATTGCAAGCGAAGCTTCGCTTATCAGATCTGAAGATTCGCCACCAACAATCCCGACTCCAAGGACTCTTTTTGTTCTCGCGTCAGCCACGATCTTCGAGAAACCTTCAGGTTCATCGGATGCAAGAGCCTTCGCATTTGCAAGAAATGGGAACTTTCCAATGATTGTTGGGATGTCGCCGCCGGCACTTTTCGCAGAATTCATGCCGACTACCGATATCTCAGGATCTGTAAAGATGGCGGAAGGGATAATTGCATTGTCGAAGGACACATCCTGTCCACAGATGGTTTCGGCGACGACTATCCCCTCTCTGCTTGCCTTGTGTGCCAACAAGGGCCCGCCCACGACATCACCAATCGCGAAAATATTTTGAACGTTTGTACGCAATCTGGAATCTACTGCGATGAACCCTTTCGAGTTTAGCTTTATTCCTATCTTTTCTAAACCCAGATTTGCGGAGTTGGGTGTCCTTCCAACTGATAGCAGAACATAATCCACTACTGCCTCACTCTCTTCTCCCCCGGATTCGAATACAACTCGAATTTCTCTATCGAAAGGCAAGACAGCTTTCACTTTGCTTTTCAGGTGTATCTTTGCATTGAGCTTCTCGAGAGATCTACTAACGAAGGTGACTAATTCAGGATCGATATCGGGAAGCAATTGA
>JAJYUX010000180.1 GCA_021792315.1 archaeon | reverse complement strand
GTATGACTACGACGCGGGCATGTCCTTGCCCGTGCTCAAGGGCCGGTCTTTTCAGACGAAGAGAAGACGGCGTTTGGTGCAATAAACGTTCTAGGTGGAACATAGCGACCTGGAAGTATCAATGTGCCCGCGCCGATTGTGCAATCGTGCCCAATTATCGCTCCAAAGTGTTGTAGCCCTGTGTCTATCAATTTCTCATTCTCTTTGTACATCACGTTCTTGTAGTTGAGCATCATATTAGTCGTACCCACAAACGCTCCCATCCATGTGTTCTGTCCGACTACGCTATCTAGTATAACATCAAGATGTGGAATAGTGACGTGACGCCCTAAGTACGACTTGCCTATTTCGCAACTGAATCCAATTATGGTTTCCTTTCCTACCATGCTTGCGCGAACGAGGCTGCCAGTACCTATCCTCGCGTCCGATCCGATGTAGAGTGGACCCTTGATCTTGCAGAAACTGTCGATCTGCGCTCCAGCCTCAACGATGCAGGGCCCGTCAATGATAGTAGTTTCTGCTACTGAGGAATCAGCAGAGATTTGTGATGCCTTGACCTCCGTCTCCAACACACGTTCCATCACCCTAGTGATATCCCACGGGTGCTCAATCTTGTCAACTTCGCATCCCCCGCTTGTACTCTTCGTGATTACAGAATTTGTTGGAATTTTCAGCGTGTTTGCAAGTTCGCGTGGTGCCAAGTCTTGCTCTGCATATTCTTTGATTGAGATCTTGGGGAACGTTTCAGCAATTTTCTCTGCTACTGCCGACGAGCCAGAAGGCAGGAGAATAGAGTCAAGTTGATCGTAGATGGAGACGACTTTCTCAATATTATGAATGACCAAAGGCTTCCCCAACAAATCCAGCGATAGAAGAAGCGAGTCATCATCCGAAAGAATACTCTGAAGATCCTCGGAGCTCCTCTCGAAAACCAATCTAGTAGCATTATGGCTCTTAACTAGATCTATTGGCCTCTGCATCCGAAATCGACTCACTTCAGCTAAGTAACTCTATTTGTACTGCATTAAGGCTGTTCTATCTTTGTTACTGAAGAATGTACTCGAGTCGTTGGACTGAATACTACAGAATCTTGCACAATCTTTGCACCAAACATCTATAAACCGAGGTCTGACGGTCAAGTAGCTATCATCTGGCGCTGAAATAATTTCGAGGAGACTGATACTGCTCAAAATAATTGTTCATTCATCTAAGGGCGGTTCGGGTAAAAGCAACATTGTCTGTAACCTTGCGGTTGCCATGAGCATGATGGGCAAGCGCGTTGGAGTGATTGACATGGACTATGCAGCTCCTGGGCTTCACGTCATTTTTGACCTATCGAAGGAAGAGCTGAAACACACTTTGGACGATGTTGTTGAGGGTAGGTGCTCGCCCCATAAGGCTGTGATAAATCTAACAAAAAAGTTCAAGGTGAAAAAAGGGAGACTATACTTCGTTCCAGCCAGCAATGAGGCCAGAAGCATCGTGAGCATTGTGAGGAAGAGCCTTGAACTATCCACGATAGAAAGTGTGATCAACGGTATTGCAAGTGATTACAGCCTTGATTACGTGCTAATTGATTCCAGGCCGGGAATCAACCAATTTTCTCTGCTCGCACTTGGAATATCCGACCTGGTACTGCTGGTAGCAAGGCTCGATAGACAAGATATTTCCGGGAGCGAAGCAATCCTGCAGGTCACCAAAGCACTTTCGAAGCGGGTTCAACTTGTTGCAAGCATGGTTCCCACCGAGCAGGCAAACAAGCAAACCGAGAGAAAGTTAGCCGAGCTTTTCAACCTGCCCGTGCTAGCCATTATTCCCTACGAGCCCGACGTTCAAATGAACTGGAGCTCCGGGGTGTTTATGCTAAAGCAACCTAATCATAATTTCTCGGTCCTGATTCGCGAACTTGCGTCAAGAATACTTCGACTGCAGGAGGAGATCATTGTTTCCATGCCTTAGCATGGAACTTTGATTTCCTCATCACTGTGCCCTAAGATTCCCACTCCGAAACATTGGAGAGGCAGTATCTTCTTCATCCAATTTCTCGGCTAGAATTCTGAAGTAGTTGTGGGCATAACAGTGGATTTCTTTCCACCTTCGAGGGATACGAAATCGCGTACTTCTTCGTATACGTTTAGGAAATGAAGTCCTTTCGGTGTAAGGCGATAGAGCTGCAATCCTTCTTCATAAGTCACAAGATCTCTTTCCTGCACAAATGTAAGATATTCCTTCAGCTGTGCATATGATAAGTATGCGCCGTACATCAGCTTGGTCTTCGTAGCTCCCTTCATTGCGGCCTGTAGAATGACAGCTATTATCTCCATTCTGGATCTATATTTCATATTATTCAATAGTATTGTCTCTCTCTTATATTCTAATGGTCTAGGATTACACACATGCGAACACATCTGAATACAGTTTCTTGAGTCTTATGTGAGTCATATTCTCACTGGTAACTCCTATGTGCCTAAATGGACTTTCATAGAGCAAGTAGTGCTGACACTTGAAGACTCA
>JAJYUX010000179.1 GCA_021792315.1 archaeon | reverse complement strand
CCTTCCCAAGGAATCTCGACCATGCTTCTAGATCGTAGATAACGTGATTGAGGGTCTGATTCTTTATTCCCCTGTCCTGCTCTCTTATCAATTCGTCCATGATCTTGTCTCTATCCATCTCGAATACGTCAACGATCTTTGAGAACCTCCTGACTACCCTTACTTGCTTAGGAACTGATCCGGGCCCGAATGCTGTACCTTTTGCAGTCCCCCACTTCCTCGACCAGTCCTTGAACTCTTTCAATCTCGCTTCGAGATTCTCGGTCATTGCTCCGCTACCTCCAACTTCAGTTTTCTCACGCGGAAGCCTCCTTTAAAATTCGGACACATCCAAAAGGAACGTGCTTGATTATTTTGCTGTTATCTTCTAGCCTAGACACGGTAAGCTCTTCTTCTTTGTCGTCGATTTCAATAACCTTGAACTTCCCGAATGGTATGATAACTCCCACCTTTAGCTTCCTTGGTGGGATTGCAAACCTACCACCAAGTCTCATAGTGAACTCAACGATTTCTCCTATTTCCATTGTTAATCGATCTCCTTCGATTCAAACATTTCCGGATGGCAAACTTCACAAGCACTATCTTCATCGCACCCACACGGATCTTCAATCAAGAGACATTGTTTGCACCCAAACATCGAGGCCGTTTGATCTGGATATGTTTGATGAAAACCGCATAATTGGCTGTGTTCAATCCCCATTTTCTTAGCCTGCTCTTTCGTAATTTTCATTTCTCTTCACTCTCTTTTGTCGACCAAGTGAATACCGCGAAAGAAATCAAAAAAAGAGTAATTGAAACTATTAATGCGGTATAATCTCCCATATCGTAATTAGTAAGGTATTCAAACATCCAAAAGAGAGAAACTATGCCAAGGGCGAACATTATGGTACCCCATCCAAATATTGTAAGTTTCATTATTTACTCACTCTCCTTTTCAGGTTCAGGTTTTCTACATCCGCAGGAACAAGTAGTCTCGTAGGTTCCGTTCTTGCCGTGAAGGAATAAGTCTCCTAATAGGATTCTTCCTTCATGTCCGCAATTTTTGCAGTTCATTGCTTGACAACCTCCTTTACAATCTGGTTCTCGTCCACATGCCAGCTATCAAAGAAATTATGTTCCATTTCCACACGATATTCTGCTTTATTATGGAGACGATCTAACTCTATACCAGTAACTACAAGTGTACTATGAGGTGCGGATTCCCGTTCGCTCATGTCTAATTTTTCGATAACGAATTTAACTTTGTCTCCAATTTGGAATTTCATCTAATTCCTCTCCATAGCATCCAGCAGCTTCCTTAAGAAGTCCAGTTCCTTAGCAGTCTGATCGTCTCTCTCTTTCTTGATGAATGGGAAGACGGTTTCGAAGGTCATTGAGATACCTCCCGATATGTTTTTTCAAATATGTCAGGTTTGCAAGGATAGAACTCTCCTTTTATTCCCTTGATTATCCAATCACCGATAGATGCGTGTTCTAATCCTTCTAACGTTTTGAAAATAACTTCAGCTTCTTCAATCTCAATGGGTTGATTCATGAATCTTCTTATTTCTAATCCATTGTTGCCTTTCCATTGCACTGCTTCGATTTCTAATGGCATCTTCACGAATTTTCGAATCATTCCATTCCCTCCGCGTATCCTTTGAGCTGTTCCGGCGTAGAACCGTGATTCCTCTCGATGTAGTGACAACCGCAAGGGCAATCAGGATCGCTGCACAACTCATGCTGATTGTGCGAGCACGGATCGCTAACGGTAACGTCCTTCATCCTAGTCGGACCCCCCGAAGGAATAGATGGAAGCCTGGACCTTGGCTATCCTGGCTGACTCCATGACTTCATTGTTTTTCAGTTCATCAGCGGGATCTTCTTCGATCGTCTCGTTCCTGAACGTGAAGCTACTGTTGCTGAAGTTCGAGAAGTGGTTGCAGCTGTCCGTGGCTTTGATGTTCAGGTTTCCCTGCGCATCTTCCCTGGCTGTCGTTTCCTTCTCGCAGAACGGGCAAACCGCCCTGTAAACGTTCTTCTCATGGTCCCTTTCCTGTTTTGCTGCCGCACTCCTGTAATTATGTACCTTCATGCTTCCACTTCCTCTTGCAGCCTCGGATCCTTGAATGAGAACCTCAGGACCTCTTTGTGCCCAGAGTTTTTGTGGAAATGACTCCTTATGCTACCGCTTGAAGACCTGTAACGGAAATGAAACTCCTTCCCGCATGAACAAACTATCGTGGTCATCTCTGCTCGGCCTCCGCTATTTCCACGATCTTGTCTGCGAGTGCCTTATCCGTCCACTTTTCTGGAGTGTACTCACGTCTCTTTACGATCTTGATTCCCATCCTCTTTTCATCTCTCCACGTGATATGATTCAACCTTGGACCGTACACTCTCGTCTTGAGCCGGAAGAATTCCTTGTCAATTTTCAGGACGTCATTGAGGATGTCGCTCATTCTATCTCCTCCGCAGAAACTTCCCCTCCGCCGACCAGATCCAGTATTCCCCTGTTGTATGACCTGGTCTGTGCCTTGGACTCGATGTTGTGCCACGTAGGGTCCATCTT
>JAJYUX010000178.1 GCA_021792315.1 archaeon | reverse complement strand
CTTCATTATGATTGCTGTCGCGAAAGTGGTTTTTGCTAGTGACGGATGATCTTCATCTGCTCTTTCAGAATGTATGTCTTCCAATTGTCGAAAGACTCCTCCGCTCGCCATTTGAATGAATTCGGAGTAATGTCATAGAATATCCACTTGATGTCGCCCTCGCCCTTATGCTTGCATTCTTCCTGCATTTCCAACACAATTTCATCACCGACCTTCCTTCCGAGAAATAGTCCGACATCGTGATGGCGTGGCGTTATCCAAATGCTTCGCCACAATCTCTTCTCAGTATCGAAAAATCGCAAAGTAGTTCCAGCTGGAACCGGGAGTCCCGAATCCTTGTCGTAGTACATCCATACATCTTGTAGGGCTCTTCCATCGATGATCCAGTTCCAGTGTAACTCGCCAGTGTGGTTGGACCACTTGCCATCTTCATCCAGGTTCTTGTTCTCTATGATATCCCAGTCACCTACGAACTGACCGAAAAGCATCAATTCATCTCTGAGTGTCGGCTCGGGATGGTTTGCACCCAAACCCTTCAGTTCCCAGTTGACTCCTTTATTCGCTGTCAATGCAAATCAAGTCCGCACCTACAACACAAACAGAGGATCATGTTTTTTCAGTGAATCCAGGCGGAGGATCCGTCCACATAGATCTCTTGCTTGAACAGCGCTGGTTCGTTCTTGTACCGCTCAACAGCTTCTTCCAGCGCCTTGAACGATTGAACTCTTCTGGGAGAAGACAATACGACCATCACTACTGGCTCGCCAGGCTTGAATTTGCCTAGGGCATGTACTATCAGGATATCTGTCAAATTATATTTCTTCTTCAATTCCTTGCATATCTTTCCAAGAACCTTGTTTGCATGCTCTTCGTATGACTCCATCACCAAATACTTGATCTTCTTTTTCCCATCATAGCTTTCCAGCCGCGATACGCCCAGAAAACTGGTTACGGATCCCGTGTTTGGTGGAAGACGTGCTATGAATTCTGAATACGCTCTCCCAAAGTCGATAGATCCTTTTGGATAGACTCCGCTTTGAGTGCTGACTTTTTTGCTCGGCATTATTGAAAAGAAACCTACGGCTTGCTACTCGCTATGTAAATCATGTGAGGAAGCTCCTTCAGTGCCAGTTCAACGCCGACCTTTGTCGCGTCCGGAGATCCCGGGAGACAAAAGACCGCCTTGTTCTCCATTGTTCCGGCAATTGATCGGGACATCAGTGCGGGGCTCCCGATAGAATCATAGCTAAGCTTGCGGAAAATTTCGCCGAAACCATCAAGGTGCTTGTCGAGCAAAGGAGAAACAGCTTCTATTGTCAAGTCTCTCGGAGAGAGACCTGTTCCTCCCATGAATATCACCACATCGTTTCCGTCCTCATAGAGCGACTTCATGAGAAACAGTCGTATCATGGATCTGCTGTCATCGATTATTTCACGAGAACATTCGTGGCCAGCGCTCTGGCACAGTTTTAGAGCAATATCTCCTGATTCGTCATTGATGTTCTTATCTTGAAATCGACTTGAGCTGACAGTTATGAGAGCTATCTTGAGCCTCGTTGGAGATTCGTGTTTGTGGCTCTCCGCGGCATGTGACTCGTGATGATGTTTGTCTTCCAAGTTTCACTTCTGTCCCTTGATTTTCTCGACAACATGAATTCCTTCTATCCGGGCTTCGTGATACTGGCCGTTTTCATCCTTTTCATATTTCTTCACAACATCCCAGATGTTCAATAGGGCACACGCTACCGCGTTGAGGGCTTCCATCTCGACGCCCGTCTTGCTACGAGCGACGACAGTCACCCTTGCAGTTATGGAATCTTCTTTCTTAACAAAACTGACGTTGCTGCTCTCAATCGGTATAGGATGGCACATCATCAAGTGTTGTGGTGTCGTTTTCACGGCAAGAATAGCGCCAACAGACGCGATCTGAATAGGGTCTCCCTTTTCGATCTTTCCATTCTCTATTCTATTCATTGTTGACTTGCGTAGAACTATCCTGCCTTCTGCTGTAGCCTCTCGCCTAATGATCGGCTTTTCAGAGATGTCAACCATCTTTGGAGTCTTTTCTTTCAACTTGATGAATCTTATTTACGTCAGGCGAGGTAATTAGGTTTGCTTCACTGAGTATTTTGTAGATTTCTTAGAATGTGTTTATAGCTAGATAGGCCTTGTAAGAGTCGGTAATCAGATGATGGCCGCTTCTACTTCCACAGATCCTTTCAAACCTCCGAGCGACCTCATTGTCGTGACAACGCCATTTGTGTCCGGGTATCATGTTACTCGAGTCATCGGTGCGACGTTTGGATTGATCGTAAGGTCGCGAGGTCTGGGGCAGAACATCTTCGCATATTTCAGGGCTTGGGGAGGCGGAGAGATCAAAGTGTACACCACGCTGCTCGAACGAGTGCGCCATCAAGCTCTGCAAAGACTCGCTGATCATGCGAGAAGCTTGGCAGCAAATGCGGGAGTCGCGGTTGGTGTGGACACCTCAGAGATGAGCGGATCTATGACTGAAGTGCTTGCCTGCGGGACAGCGTTGGTCGTGCAGCCCGA
>JAJYUX010000177.1 GCA_021792315.1 archaeon | reverse complement strand
CTGGCTATCTGTGACGCGACCCGCGAGATGAGCGACTGATGTGCTGTTGTCAATTTGAAGAGGGATATTGCCAAAATTGTTGGCACCCCTCTTGAACGTCCGAACGGTTTGATAGGTCTTAAACCCAGCTTTGCTTATGATCATGGTGGCAGAGATTGAATCCAGGCGAAAGAGATTAATGTCCATCGTGAAAGAGCCGTTCGCAAGTGTTGTCGTTGAATCAACGATAAACGAGGATACGGAGTACACGCGAGCCTTTAGATGGCTCATGTACTTCATCGTTGTACTTGATCCGCCCGGCAGCGAGATGAGCACACTCGCTCCTCCCAGAGGATATGCACTTGCACTGTCGCGGACTGTACCGCTCACGACCGCGTAGACTGATGGATCAACATTAAGAGCTACTTGAAAACTCTGGTCACTTCTCACGTTGGCAGTAATCGTCTTTGTGAGATACCCAATTCCATTCACTGTCAGAGTTATGTTCGCCCCTTTGGCAGAATCCGTCACGTCGATAATGAACTGAAAAGTTCCATCACTCCCTGTAATAACGGAATCCTTAGTGTTACCAACTGTCAGTATCACCGATGCCCCGGCTACCGGGCTTGCTGTGTTTGAGTTAAAGACAGTTCCTGATATTCGAGCTGATAGCGGATTACCCACAGAAAGAATGTTTTGTTTACAACTCCACAGAGAGAGTGCCATCAACATACTAAGTAGAAGGAAGGTGCCGTATCGAACTTTCATCTCTGCCTCCGGATTAGAAATTTTTAATCGTGAATTCTAAATCTTTAATTCACGATTCAGAATTTAAAATTCATATTTATGATATATTTATTTTCCTAACGCTCGATTGATTGAGGTAAGGATGTCGTCAAGGTCATAAGGCTTGCTAACAAAATCGGATGCACCCAGACGGAGGGATTCGATCGCATTCTTTACATCAGCATAGGCTGTCAACATGATGACTTTTGTTTCAGGAACATTGCCTTTCACATACTTCAAGACTTCAAAGCCATCCACCTTTGGCATCTTAATGTCCAGCAAGACCACGTCAAACCTATCGCCTTGCTCAATTCTCTTGCGCACTAATTCAATTGCTTCGTCACCATCACCTGCGCTTTGGACTTCAAAAGCTTCGGCTTCCAACTCACTTGAGAGCAGAAATCTCAACGCTTCTTCATCATCTACAACCAGAACTTTAGGCTTCGCCATTAAGATTTCTCACTTTCCAATCGATGGGTCATATTGCTTGAGATTATTTTCAAGTTCCTGCAGTTGTTGCTCAAGAAGTTTTTTGGGTTCTGCTCCCACCTTGGCACGCTGCTCAAACCTTTCTTTCAACGTCGGGAGTATAGTTGCCTTCAGCAGTATGACAAGTTCCTTCTTTTGGAGGCTCACCTGATCAGAACCGGTCAAATATCTAATCCCAAGAACCCACCACGGGAGGTCTTTGAGAATAGGAATTCCCTCTCGGTGAGTTGACTGAGTCGTGCTGTACAGACCGCCGACGGTCGTTTGCTCTCCATTCAAGAGAAGCACCTTTGTCGTTGCTTGTTCAGTATTTATGATCGTGCCGGTTTGCGAGTTACCACCCAGTGAACTATTCTGTAAACTAAGATCAAGACTCACGAAGTCAATACTGTCTTGACTATATACCGTTGGGGTCGCAGTTATGATTATTCCTGCGTTCTGCATCGTCTGTACCGTGTTCCCCGCAAAGTCACGAGTCGTCACGAAGAAGTTGACTCCGACTTGGATATGCCCAGCCTCACCTGACCTAACGGTTATATCGGGGCTTGCAAGTATCTTTCCCAGATCCTCACTTTCTAGAAAGCCGAACAGAGCAGAGAGTGTACCGAAATTGTTTATATTTATTTGTCCGCTTATGTTAAGTTGTCCGGGAACGGAACCCCCAGTTGAAGTTCCGGGATTAATCGTAATATTTGGAGTCTTTCCGTCTATTGAAGCAATCCCGTTCCATGTATTTTGGATAAGGTAATTGATGTTCAGGCCGCGGGAATTAAGTTTAGTGAGATCGGCTTCGAAGAAAATAGCCTCGATGTTAACTTCTCTAGTACTCAAAGTTGGCGTACCGAGAGGCAAAGCTGCCTGCTTTTCTTCCCCTTTGACGACCACTTGCTGCTGGCTAGGCACTATTTGTATGTAGCTCTCGTATTCCTTATACCACAAATTGTTGGCTTTCAGAATCGCATCAAATGCATCAAGCCATTGCATCCTGTCGATGTTGACGCCGATCGGTTGAGTACGGTTCTCCGGATCGACGATAATCTTATTCAAAAATTTCCGGCTGTAACCATCCAAGATGCTTATCGCTTGGTTAAACGGTGTCGTCGACACCATAGTGACAATTTGCTGAGGCGTAACGTACGCGCGGCGAAATTGTCTGGGCTCAGCATTGATCTGTGCTTTTGCTTCCACTGCACAGATTGAAGCAACTAGAAGAAACAATAAAAACTTTTTCATTACGCTCCTCTTCTATTTTCCAAATCTTACTTTAAGAACCACGCGGTCTATTATTCCGCCCTTATTTAAAGTAAACTCG
>JAJYUX010000045.1 GCA_021792315.1 archaeon | reverse complement strand
CATAGAGCCAGAAGAAGCCGACAAATTCGTGAACGCTGGACACAGGACTTTCTCGATAGTTGAGAATTCTTCCAAGCCAGTCATAGCTGCAATAAATGGACTTGCTCTGGGGGGAGGAAACGAGCTCGCTATGGCCTGCGATCTTCGGTTCGCCTCAGACAGAGCAAGATTCGGCCAAACTGAGGTCACACTCGGTCTGATTCCAGCATGGGGTGGAACTCAAAGAATGCTGCGATTAGTGGGCAAATCGAAGTCCAAGGAATTGATATTCTCGGGACAGATGATCAATGCTCAAGAAGCTCTGAGAATCGGCCTGATCAACAAGATAGTTCCGGATGGAGAGGAGTTGCGCGCAGCTACGGACTACATCCGGATGCTGGCTGCAAGAGTCTCCCCTCTTGCACTTGCGCAGGCAAAGATTGCAATAAACAAGGGATCCCAAGTAGCTTCCTTGGACGAGGCACTCGAATATGAGATGGATGCAATAAAGATCATCGCCAAGAGCGAAGACCTGAAAGAAGGAATACGTGCATTCGTGGAAAAACGCCAGCCTAAATTCACTGGTAAATAAACGGCGACCGCCCGTTGGCAGTCAGTAGATCGTTGGCTAGTATCGATGCAATCTACGACTACGTTTTGCCACCAAAGTACGAACTTTTTCGTAGCGCGTTGAGGGAGTTTCTGCGAACAGAGATAGCCGACACGGTCGAATATTACGACAAATCAGAAGAGTTTCCAGATCCCAATGTGAAGAAATTCGCAGAACACGGATACATGGGAATTCCCATCCCATCAGAGTATGGTGGAGCTGAACTTGGAGAATTTGGGTACGGCCTGATGACACAAGAGGTAGGAAAACTCTGCTCGGCTCATGGAACAATACTCGGCGCGCACACGGGTCTTTGTGCGGTTCCAATCTGGCTTTTTGGCTCAGAGGATCAGCGCAAAAGCTATCTGCCAGACTTGACATCGGGGAAGAAGCTGGGTGCCTTTGGGTTGACCGAGCCAGGCGCCGGTAGCGATGCCGCAAAAATTACAACCACTGCAACAAAGAGCGGTGATCACTTTCTTCTTAACGGGACAAAACAATTCATCTCGAACGGCAACCGAGCGGACACGATGGTCGTTTTCGCTGCTAATGACGTCTCTCTAGGCGCATACGGCGGAATCACAGCGTTCATAGTCGAAAGATCCTTCGGTGGCCTCAGGACTTCGAAAGTGGAAAAGAAAATGGGCATAAGAGCTTCATCAACCGCACAAATAGTATTCGAAGACTGCCCTGTGCCAAAAGAAAATATTTTGGGCACTTTTGGAGCTGGTTTTCTTGTCGCTTTGACAACACTTGATGGAGGCAGAGCTTCACTTTCTGCAGGAGCGGTGGGCGGCTGCGAGATGGCGTTAGAAATGATGGTAGAACATGCCAGAGAACACCCAGATGTGGGGTCGAAGGAATCAGTCCAATGGATGATAGCTGACACGGCTATTGATGCGCATGCGGCTCGCCTAACCAGTTACGAAACTCTTGACCAAGTGGGGAAATACTTCGAACTGCTCGCCAAGGGAGAGAAGATTCGACGTAGGGAGAGAGAAGCGATTTCCAGGCATACCGCGATTGCAAAGGCTTTCTGTTCAGAAGCTGCTACTCGATCATTGGAACGAGCCATGCAAGTTCTAGGTTCGGAAGGATACGAAGAAGGCCAGGGCCTTGAGCGAGGGTACAGGGATTCGGTAATAGCCGAAATCTACGAAGGAACCAACGACATCCAACGACTTGTGATAGCTAGGGATCTATTGGGATACAGCTGAGAGGGATTTCTTGCAATGAGCCAGAATGGATTGCTTGTTTATGTTCAAGCTGTGCCAGATGCGATCCCAGTCTCAGCAAAAAGACTGCAAGACCTGTCTAATTCAAAATTCAAAATGTCCCATTCAAGTAAGACGGCGTTAGCTTTGGCGACTAACATGGGGTTCAAGGAAATAGTCGCAGCAGGTTACAATCCGATACTCTCAGAAGCAATCGCAAGAGGTGCAACAAGTGTTGCTTCAATTCCCCTTTTCGACGATCCGATAAAACAGGCAGACAGTCTCCCGAGTGAGCCCTTTGATCACATACTAATTGGGGAGAATGAGGATTGGTTCTTCTCTGGAGCTTCGTTGGCGGGCGTTCTAGCACGATCTCGCAAATTCAGGTTTACCCTTGCCGAATCAAGCAAGATAACCCAATACCCCTCAAGTTCCGTGATAGTAGTGAGAGATGAAGGAGAAAACTCTCCAAATATAGACGTAAGAAGGATAAATGAATCAATGGTCAGAACTTCTGGAGAAGGCGAAATATTAGGCAATTTCACTTTTTCAAAAATCGAAGAATCCAGAACAGAACTCATAGTAGGCGACTCGGGCGAGATTGGCACCGCGATATTCAGGAAATTGCGCAGATTGGTGGCGTGAATAATATGATCCTTGTCTTTTGCGAATTCGGAGGGCAGAAACTTCTAGGAAAGGCAAGAGAATTAGCCGATGTTTCTGGTAATCGGGTCATAGCTTTGGTGCGAAGGGACGAACCAAATACACAAAGTCTGATATCGCTCGGGGCAGACGAAGTACTGACAAGCTCCGCCGACGGAATCTCCGAATGGGTCGAAGTAATTGCCGATCTAGTCAATAAGAGCTCAGGACTTCAAAGAGTCATGTTTCCTTCCAACAGAGTGTGTGACGCTATTATGGGTGGCGTTTACTTTGAATGCAAGGAAAAAATCGGAACGTATCTTGACGGGGCCGATCGCGTTGAGGAAACCGCGTCAAAGTCATTTCTAGAATTTGGCATTAGAGCAAGTGCCATCACCGACGGAGGAATCTCGCTTGTCTCTGTCAGACTCGCTTCTTTACCTGTTCCATTCGAAGAAGGTTCGAGATTCGGAAAGGTTACTCCTATTCCAGATCGCCCAGAAGTGCGTAATGATCTTCGATTGAGTAGAGTAGGTGATTGCCGCGGTGTCTCTAGTATTCTTACTATTCTGCTTGGTCGAAGGGCATTGACGCTGCAAGAGAAATGCGAAAAGCTAGGGCAGAAGCACATGGCATCGGTAAAAGTCCTCTCTGGCAGAACGCAGGTCGTCTACGGCCCTTGCCTTGCGATTGAGATCGAATCCAAACTTGGAGATTTGCCTGTCTTCAAGGGGCCGCTGATATCTGTGAATTCTGAAAGAGCGCCAATCTCTGCGATTTCAGATCTCGCAGGGATAACTGAGGAAATTGATGCGGTTCTTGCGAAACTACTCTAATCAAGTGTATTCATAGAATCCTTTCTTGGCCTTTCTCCCAAGGTAGCCAGCTCTGACCATTTTGCGAAGCAATGGGCTCGCTCTATATTTCGGATCCTGAAACTCCCTATACATCACATCGAGAATATCAAGCAGAACATCAAGACCGACAAAATCTGCTAGTTCGAGCGGGCCCATTGGATGGTTCATGCCCAGTTTCATCACCGTATCGATATCTTCCTTACTTGCCACTCCCTCTTCCAAAGTGAAAATAGCTTCGTTAATCATCGGACAAAGTATCCGATTGGAAACAAAACCAGGAGCATCATGAACCTCGACTGCAGTCTTCCCCAAGCGCGCACTGAACTCTTTAATCGCTTGCACAGTGGAGTCAGAAGTCTGTAATGCTCTAACTATCTCGACTAGCTTCATTACTGGCACTGGATTGAAGAAATGCATACCAACGACTCTTTCCGGATTGGAAACAAGTGCTGCTAGTTGCGTAACCGGGATAGATGAAGTGTTGCTTGCGAGTATAGACTCCTTTGGACAAACGGAATCCAGACTCTTGAAGACTTGCTGCTTGACCTCAATACGCTCAAGAGCAGCTTCGACGACAAGCTGACGATCGGAAAAATCTGACAAGTCCGAAACAGGATGAATTCTGGTTAGGATCTCATCCTTGAATGCTTGCGAGATTCTTGCCTTCTCAACCGACTTCGACAGATTTTCTCCAATTCTCCTGATGCCATTCTGGATAAATTCGAGCTTCACATCGTTGAGTTTCACATCATAACCTGCCTGAGCAAAGACTTGAGCTATGCCATGTCCCATTGTCCCGGCTCCGACGATTCCCACTCTTGTGACGGATTGTCTTGTTGCCTCCATCGATGCAGAACACTTCTGAGAACACGTCGAAAATTCTGACTAATCATCGTTGCGCTTTGTTGGAGAAACAAGTGATTCGTAGATATGCGATGCAGGCAACTTTCGGAATCGTTCAGCACGCAACTATTCAGCGATCTTTAGTGTCAGATGCGAGCCTAGATATAATAATCAGGAATTTCAAAACTTGTCGATTAAGAATTGCTCTACTTCGTCGGACTTGGCCTAGAACAATCACCCACCATCAATGGCCTTAGGATACTTAGAAAATGCGACTATGTCTTCTATGAAAGCTATACCTCGCCTGTAATTAATCAAAGGCTCGAGGCCGAGTTAGCACAGGAATTGGCGCCGGTGAAGATCGACAGAGTGAAGCGGGAGTTCGTCGAGGATGGCAAGCGGATACTCGATCTCTCGAAGGCACGCAACGTTGCTCTCGTTTGTTCTGGAGATCCCATGGTCGCAACAACTCACCAGGAGCTGAGGACACGCGCCATCAAACAGGGGACCAGAACTGGAATTGTCCATGGTTCCTCGGTTCTGTGCGCGGTGGCTGGAGAGCTAGGTCTGCATTCCTACAATTTTGGCAAGGCTGTTACAATGACTCATGAACCCATGCAATATTCTGCGTACTGGACAGTATTCAGGAACCTTCTAGCTGGTCTGCATACCACTATTTTACTGGAATGGGATGAATCAAAGAATTTCTTCCTTCCTCCCTCGGTTGCAGTCAAGAGTCTTCTAAATGCAGAGAACGATCTGAAGTATGGAGTTCTGGGTCTTAAGACAATAGTTTTCATCATTTCCAGAATCGGAACGGATTCTGCATCAATCGCAGTTTGTAACTTGGAACAAATAGACGACAAAAATATTGGAGAGCCGCCGCATGTAATTGTCCTGCCGGGAAAACTTCATTTCACGGAAAGAGAAGCTCTTTCAGCTATTTCAGGTCAGGAAACTGAATCGTTCCCTGACAATTCAAGCTCGATTGAGAAGATTTCCCGCATCATGGTGACGAAATATTCTGAGAAAACTCTCGCCGCACTTTCAAGAGCTCGTATAGCTGCCTCCAGCGTGCATTTGGAGGGTAAGTTTGCAGATGTCTTCGAGAATGTCGAATGCTATACACAAGACGCGAGACGATTCCTTAATGAAGGGCGTGAGGAATTGGCTGTTTTAAGCATAGGATATGCGGAAGGGCTGCTAGATTCGCTCAGATTCGCTCGAGAACTTGAGTTTGAATGGTAGTTCTATGAGAGAATGAACATGATAAACAGACTTGCAAGCCCCATGAGTATTGGTATGGGCAGTCCTGGCGCCACTTCCTTGTTCCTGAATGCGTAAAAAGAGACGACCAAACCAAGGTCGACTGCCAACATTACGACCAGGAATGAAAGCAGATTTACAACTAATAGGGCTACAGCCGGAACCATTGTGTAGAATGCAATGTCAGCCATTCCGATCTCCATGTTACGAATTGTCACCGTCAGAAGCCCGAACTCTGGCCATTTGCTCAATCTTGACTTTCTCGAGCTTGCGCTTGTAATTTGTGAAGAATCATTGCCAACTTGACTCACGAGCTTTCCTAGCTTTCCATAGTAGATGGAGTAGATATCGAAGAACGCATACGCTGCTGGAATGATCCAATTCAATGGGGCTTGAAGCAGCACAGGAAACGAGCTTCCGAGTTCGAGTGCCAAGAGGAGAGCAAGCGCGTTGACCAATCTTTTTCTACCGCCTAGAGCAGCGATCAGGGTCACTACTGTTGCGACAACTGCCACTGCTGTCGGCAAGAACGAGTAGAGTCCAATCAAGAATGAAAAGTAGAGATCCGTTACGTTGAATATCAGGAAGAGACTTACCACTACCGAAAACAGTTTGGTCATCTTCTTCTTGTATAGGTAAGCTAGAAAGGTAATAACCACAACATTTGCAGAAATGAAGATAAGCGTCAGCAAAATAGAAGCTGAAAGTCCGCTTCCGGCAGGATTAATGAATTGGGGCGTTGTGCTAGGAATAGTAACACTCTGGTTGAAGGAGCTCGGAATTGTGATTGTTGGAGTATTATTCGGACTGACCGTGGCGGAGCCAGCTGCTACTCTAAGAAGAGAAACAAACGCAGCTATTTGAAATATTGCTGTGATGCAGACTAGCGCGATTTCACTTTTTCCGAAGTATCTTGGTAAATTCTCTCACCTGTCTCGTAGTTTATTTCCACTAGTTTCAGTAATCGTTGAACTTGCTTTTACGGAAGTATCGTATCTCGGAGAATAGAGATCTGAGATAGAATGCACAAAAGGATGTAAAGAAAATCGCTATCACGACCAACATTGCCGTTCTGATTTCGCCTAGAAAACCTGTCTCCAAATGCACGTCCAGCGATCTGTAGTAGATTGAGATCGGGGTAAGGAATCTAACCAGATAAGTGTTATTCACTACTAGAAATGCCAGAACCGAGATCCAGATTAAATGGAAAAGTCGCTTTCTGTCTCTTTTCGCAAGTACGTAGTAGTCGAACAACCCAAATCCTAGAAAATAGATCGAGTACTGTTCGTTGATTACCGACTTCGTCAAGAAAAACACCAGAGTGATGAACAGCACAGAGGCGTACAAACCCTTTTGCATATCGGCCGATTTCCTGATTGATACTACACAAAAATATGATGCAAGAATCAAAGCTGGAACCCATGCAAGCGCAATGGGCTCTAATATTAGAGCATCCGCCCTACTAATAGGGAAGTAAGTATCGTACGCAGCTAAAATCATCCAGTAGTTCATCGAGTTCCCTAATTTGTGTGTCACGTCCAATCCCACTCCGATAAGCTGAGAGATCTTCCAATTGCTGAAGAGGAAAAACGGTGCAACAGCCAATGTGAACGAAACTACGAGGAATAGAATCAGGTACCCGATGATAGCTCTTCTCGTTCGTTGAACAAATGCTAGCAACGGTACATAGATGAGAGGAATTACTTTCAGCAAAAATCCAAGCGACTCGATGAGCGCTCCCTTTCCGGGTTCCAAGGCAAGTATGACTGAAGACAGAACCAAGACAAGGATGATCTGATCAAACATGCCCCACACCGATGAAATCAAGATCGTCAAAGGACAAAACATCCAAAATAGGAAGGCGCTCTTTCCGCTCTGACTGCCTGAGAAATCTGATACTATTCTATAGATTAGATATCCACAAAGTATGTCTCCGATTATCATTGGCTGTTTGATAAGGAAATAGTAGACGAATCTGTCACTTACACCAAGAAGCGAATAGAATTTGTAAATTGCAGCTTGAAAGAAGGCCCATGTTGGAGGGTATCCAATCCAAGTCATGAATGTTGCTCCTGGAAAGCTCAGATTCGGAACTGGCGGTGTCGCGACATAAGGGTCTCCGCCTCTCGAGACATAGTACCCTATTCTAATCCAAAGTTCAAAATCGAAAGGATGTCCAGTAAAGGGCGCCAACACTTCGCGTAGAGCTGTGCCTAGAATCAGGGGGAGCGCAATACTCGTAGGAGTACCGCGAACTTTAGACGTCAATCAATGGTCGACAGAGATAAACCGTGAATAAAAGCTAGTGCTCAAAGCAATGGAAAGGAAGCAATGCTTTGGGCTCTGCTTAGATCTAAGAATATCCTATGCTTCTCAATAAGAGAGAAGTTTATTTCGAAGTTTTCAGTTTCATGTCGAAAGAACATCTCACTTGGGATTGAACTGATACAAAGATGAAATCTTCGAATAGGGAGTACGGGTTCACGATAGGGATCTGTGCCAGTGATTCCGCTCCAAGTCTAGGAGATCTGCTCAAAAGGATTCGAGCTGAAAGGTTCCCGAGAGAGATGCCACTTCTGAAGATCATTGTCGTAGCAAGTGGCTGTTCTCGAAGTGCAATCGGGTTACTGCTTGAATTTCAGAAATACGATCGAAGGATGCATTTGATCGAAGAAGAGAAAAGAAAAGGTAAAGCCGAGGCTATCAACAAGATAATATGTAATTCAGTCGGAAATTACCTTCTCTTCGTAAATTCAGACGCGCTTCCGGTCAAAGGAGCAATGAGTGCTATTTTGACCATGCTCCGACAAGATCAGTCGGCCGGTGTAATCTCGGGCAACCCTTACTTCGAAAGACGGGTCGGAAGCACCGCAGGGGTCCAGCGACTAATGTGGTTGGTTCACAACGAATGCTCTGAACGGTTGAATCACATGGCAATAGGAAATCACGGGAGCGACGAGCTCATGGCAGTGAGGTCTGAACTCTTGGAACCACTTCCACAGGACATCGTAAATGACGGTGCTTACATTGCTGGGAGAGCAAAACAACGGGGCTTTTACATAAAGTTCTGCAATTCTGCAGGTGTGGAAATAGATGTTCCAAAGAATATTGCTGACACAATCTCTCAGAGAAGAAGAATCATCTTTGGACATTTCCAGATATGGAAGGTCACGGGCTCTTCGCCAAGGACGGTGGAGTCGTTATTGATTTCATCTCCTGTGCTGGGTGTTGGCATTATAGTCAAAATTCTTGCGCGCCATCGCGAACTGATCGCAATGCTTCCAATCGCATGCGTTGAAGAGGTGATTGCGCTTTCCCTTGCGATCAAAGACAGATTAGTTTCTACAGAGATGCACGGTGTCTGGAAAAGATATGGTCGCTAACTCGAAACTGGCTTCGCTTTCAGAAGAGGAAGTCAAGCGGATTAGGATGTTATGCGATGTGTCCGACGCCATCGGGTCGTATTTGACATTGAAGGAGCTCCTTTCACTTGTTCCACTAGAAATTTCTGAATCCGCACTCTCGGAAAATTGGGGGGCGTTTGTCGGACTCGAGAGATACAGGATTTCCTCAGGCATGATCATAAACAAAGAACATGAAGATAGAGACTTGGGAGCGATTAGAGAAGAGGAATGGGACAAGATCTCCAGAGCAAATCGGAACCTCAAGCACTCTATGAATTTCTCGAACCTATGCTCGCATATAGGGCTTAAGGTACTTTCTGTTAGTGGGTCGACTTCGTATTTGTCCGTGACGAGAGATGGCGATCTGGATTTTTTCTGTATCATGAACGAGGAAGCGATTTGGCCCTCACTAGTAAAGTTCCTCCTCCTGGCAAGAGCCTTCAGAATTGTAAATCGCGGTTCTCCACCGATCTGTCTTAGCTACGTAGTTGACGAGGAGTTCGCTATTCGAGAATTCACTAAACATCAAGATGGTCTTTTCGCGAGAGACGCCCTCTACACCAGGATCCTGCGAGGGAGAAACTACTATTCCCATCTGTTGAAGCTTAGCCCCTGGATGGAAGAGTATTTCCCAAAAATGTATAGAGAAAGAACAGAGAGGATCCCAGTCGAGAACGTTACGATAAATAGTGGATCACACTTCCAGAAGATCGTAAATCTCTTTGTCTATTTTACCGCTGGTTCGTACATCAAACTGAAATCATATCTTCTGAACCGAAAGTACGCAAAAGAAAAACGTTGGTCTTCTCTGTTTAGGGTACGGGTTGCTGAAGATCATTGTATCTACGAATCAGCCAAATACTTGAACTTGAAAAAACTCTACGAGCCTATGGACAAAGGACAGAAATTGAGAGATACTGCCAAGAAAAAGTCCTAAGAAAAAGGAGGTCCCGCGGGTCGGAATTTCAGGCGCAGAGCGCTTATTGAACCGACGACACTCCGGTTTCTGTTAGCCTGATAGGCTGGAACGGGATCAGCGCCTCATGTAATGAGGAGCCAGATCTCTACAGCGTCTTCCCTCGGCTCCTTTGCGAGCGAGAGGTCGGAAGCTCTACCAGGCTGAGCTACCGCGGGTATGTCCAAGTCTCAAATCCCGCATAAATAACTATCGCGCTGGAGCAATTTAAGAAAACAAATTCGTAGGCAAGATACAAGAGAAAATCTGGATTAGCTCGAAAGTTTAAACTTGCTTTCGACATCTGTTTGGATGTTAAACCTTCAACACAACATTTATAGTGTAAATTTCGGTGTGGTGGTGCGAACTTGGACTCCGCCCTTGGATTGTTTCCAGCTAGCGTTGGGATGAATATTGACTATCTAGCTGCAATCTTTGTAATGGCAGTTCTTATTACAATGGTTGCATTCGGAGTCCTTTTCTACAGCACCAAACATCCAGATGAGGTCGATAAACACTCTCTCGCAAAGTACGAGGTCCACTGGACGATTCTCATACTGGTCGTGTTTCTGGTTTTCAGTTCCATAACATTGGTTTTCCTGCCTTATCCATATGCGCATTCAAATGTGACCCCGACCATGACTATCAACGTTCAAGCGCAACAATTCAATTGGTGTCTCAGCACACCTCCAAACTGGGGGGCTCCGAACTGTCAATCTGATTATGCTATTCCTGCGGGTAGTACTGTAGAGTTCTTTGTGAGGAGCATTGATGTCACTCACGGTTTCGGTGTCTACGATTCTGCAGGTACTTTGCTTTTTCAGGTTCAAGTAATGCCTGGTTTCACCAACAGCATAATGTACCAATTCACTACGCCAGGTACATACTACATAAGATGCCTAGAGTTCTGCGGATACGGCCACTATGGCATGATTAGTCAGATGAATGTTACCCAGTCTTGAAAGAGGCAGATAGGCAATGGAAGAACCCACTCAGAGATCAGGCGAAGTAGCACTGGCCAATGAAGACCCATTGACGCCATACACTAAGAAATGGGCAAGAAGGCTTCTGTATCTTTCATTTCTTAACTTCATTGTTGCTGGAACCTTCGCGTTATTCATGCGCACAGACCAAGGCGGAGGCTCTGCTCTGATCGGTCCTGTGGGCACCGCGCAGGTGTTCGGACAGCTCCTCACCGCCCATGGATTGGGCATGTTCGTCGGGTGGCAGTTTCCCTTCACCTATGGTTTGATAGCTTATGTATTCCCTAAATACATGAAAAGGAAACTCTACAATGAGAAACTGCTTCCAATTGTCTTCTATCTTTTCATGATTGGATTTTACATAGTTTGGGCCGCAATTCTACTTGGTTTTGGACCGGGATGGTATTTCCTGTTTCCACTCCCATTCCACGGAGGTCCAGCAGGTTTTGCTCCGTGGGGGATGTTGCAAGCTGCCGTATTCTTTGGTGGCATGATTATTACCAATCTATCATTGCTCGTTTTCACATACTTGGTTTTTGGAACTGCATTTTCTGGAAAATACAAGGACGATTACAATCTGAAGCAAGGAATGAATCACTCTCTTTCAGCAAAATTTGCTGCGTCCATCGGTTTCGATGCGTACATGCCGAAGGCGGTGAGATCTAGAATAGTTCCTTATCCAACTGCCGCAATAGCAGCCGTCGTCACAACGCTCACAATGATTATCTCCGCGCCTCCATTTCTCACCCTACTGGCTGACGGATTTTGGACATCGCTCAATCAGCCAAATTTCTTGAACAATCTTGTTGCAAAGAACTTTCTCTGGATCAACTATCATCCAATTGTATACTACGCGTTCTTCCCTGTAATCGGCATGTACTACACCTACATTCCGATTTTCGCAAAACGGGAGTTTTCAAGTAGCAGGTGGGTGCGAGTACCTTGGCCGATGCTGTTGATCGCTGGAGTCGGTGTTTACAGCCACCACTTGTTCATGGATACTGCGCAGCCATTTGGACTTCAGTTGATGTCGCAAGGGATGACGATGATGGTAGCCTTTGCTTCGGGTATTTCGGTGTTTACACTTTTTGCCCTAATTTGGAGATCCAAATACGAATGGAGTTTGACCGCGAAGTTCTTGATAGCTAGCATTTTCGGCTGGATTTTTGGAGGAGTGATGGGCACCGAACAAGGGGTTGTTGCACTTGATCTGTACTTACACAACACTTACGCGGTTGTAGGTCATTTTCACTTCATGGGATTGGATGGAATAGTCATGGCTGCTTTTGGTATCTTGTATTTGATACTACCAGAAATTTCCGGAAAGCAGTGGTATAGCAAGACATTAGGCGACATCCATTTCTGGGGAACTTGTGTTGGAGGATTTGGATTGGCTTTTACTTTCGCAATTATGGGCTATCTCGGTGTTCCACGCCGCGAATATGCTCCCGTGACTGCGCAACTTCCATTTACTATAACACTTGACTATCATTTCTGGTTGATTATGGCATTCTTCTTTGCCATAGTTGCGGGAGCTGCTCAGATTCCGTTTATCTGGAACATCCTGAAAACATTGACTGGTCCGACTGCGAATCCACCAGAACCTCCCGAAACTTTGAAACCACAAATTCAAGTGCCTGCTCCGACAGTGCGAGCCAACAGTGAACCTAGCCTACAAGTTGCAGGTAAGTTAGACTCAATTGGAGGACTAGTGCCAAACTCGGTAGGAGTTTCCAACGCCGGACAGGTTCCAAAACAGAAGGAAATGTGAGATTATGGACAAGGATCTTTTCTACATCAGTCTATTTTTGATAGTCATTGGCGTTGCAGGTCAGCTTTCTTGGTTCTTCTTTGGTGTGATCCCTCACACCCAGGCATCCTTCCAAGAAATGCAGAATGTCTCCGGTTACGCCATGTTAGTTGGTCTGATACTTCTCCCTGCTGGGTTGTTCAAAGACGGACTTCCGGCCCCGGGTTTTGCAGCTAAAGTGTTCATTGGTGTTATCTTGGTGATCTCGGTCGGAGTTGTATTCACTGGCATATTGCTTCTGCCAGGCGCCTCAAGCACAGGGCCCAAACCAGACGGATTCATAACGATCCTGTATGGTTCGCAGAATCCCGGAACTGCAATTACATATTCGCCACAGAACGTAACAGTGATAATTGGAGTGAACAACACGGTTCAGTGGACGAACAAGGATACTGCGCTGCACACTGTGACATCTAGACCTGGTGACCCTACGAGTTTCAGCTCAGGCTCTATCGCAGAAAATGGGACATTCGTGTATCAATTCACTCAACCCGGAGTATACAATTATTATTGTACGTTCCATCCGGGCTGGATGCATGGAACAGTAACTGTAGTACTCGGGAACTCGTCTAGCTGACTTGGGCCAGCTGCCTGTAATATTCTGGCCTACGGTCTTTCATCAAATCGTTCATTGATGTTGCTTTCTTGTTTCTTGAAAGCTCCAAA
>JAJYUX010000176.1 GCA_021792315.1 archaeon | reverse complement strand
GTAGTAGCTCGAGTCTAAGAACATCGCCGCAACTAGGATAGGTTTACCATTAGAAAGAGACAGGGGCTTGCATTCAACTTGTAATATGTTGTCCTTCGCAAAATATGCGGAGCTATGGTACTAGACCATCGTTCCGAACCAGAAACTGCGTCAGAAACCAAACCTGCTTTTCGTGTACTTGCAGCACCCTCATGAAAAGATCTGAAGTCCCGGGGTCGTTCTTTGCATCTGCGAGCTTTATTGCCTCCTTAAATTCTGAGATCACAAGCTTGTGATTTGCGATCGCTTGTTCTATCATTGCACGAACAGTCAGTTGTGGAGAGGCCATTGTGACTGTGCATAGTCTGCTGACTTCTTCTGGTGTTCCAATAGATTCGCCATCGAGTATCCTGACTCTCTCCCCGAATTCGTCTATTCCTTTCAATATAGCCTCCGCGTGATCGTCGAATAGCAGATGAATGTCTCTGAACAGTGGACCATATGTATTCCAGTGGTATCTTTTGTAATTCATGAAAATTGTGTAGCTATTCGCAACAGCTCTCTGGAGGCTATCTACTACTGATAGGGCGACTGAACTCTTCTGCATGATTCTCTCGTGAAAATTACGGCTTGCAGATATTTAAACGAGCAGACGATCCTAAGAAATGAAAATGACGGTTGCACTAATTGCAACGGTTTAGATCGCTTCTCGGAGTGAAAGAAGTGAACATCCTATTCCGAATTCTCTTCTGTATTTCATTTAAGATTTGAAACTAGGGCACGATGTTGCAGATCAATTTCTTTGCAAGGTGAATCTCGTCTCATTCAGGTTTCGGTGAAAGACCGAAAGTTCCAGCAAGTAATTGTGGTTCGTTGGCGCAAACAAACGTAAGTATGAGTTGGATCTCGACCATTCCGAATAAGATGCCGCAAGTCAAGAGCCTCTACGGGACGATGGCTAGGTACTACGACCAGATATATCACTGGAAAGACTACAAAGCGGAGGTTATCAGAATAAACGGATTGATCGAGAGGTACAAGAGATCTTCTGGCAATGAACTCTTGGATGTAGCATGCGGAACTGGAAAACACTTGATGCACCTGAAATACAATTTCAACTGCATGGGAGTCGATGCAAGCAAACAGATGCTTTCTGTAGCTAGAAAGAATGTTCCCGGAATGAAGTTCAAAAGAGGAAGCATGGTCAGTTTTGACCTGGGTAGGCAATTTGACGTTGTTCTTTGCCTGTTCAGCAGCTTCGGTTATCGGACGACGAAGAGAGAGATCAGAAGTGCAATAAACAACTTTGCAATCCACTTGAAGAGCGGAGGGCTTCTCATCCTAGAGCCTTGGATCAGAAGATCCAAGTGGAGAAACAGATTGGCCGATATGCAGACCTATGACTCGGACTCTTTGAAAATCGCCAGGGTCAACTATGGAAGGGCTCTAGGAAAGCTCTCAATCTTGGATGACAGATATCTAATAGCAGAAAAGGGCAAAGGGATAGTTTACGTCAGAGACATTCACAGGATGAGATTTTTTGATCCTCACTACACGCTCCTAGAGATGAGACACGCTGGATTGACACCGAGATTCACAGAGTACTCACTAATGCCAGGGCGCGGACTGGTCATCGCCACGAAGCGCTGACGGAAAATCAAAGGATAGGCAACGCTGGGCCTGCTGTCGATTACATGATGAAGGAATATGACAGACCCTAGTGCGTGCCAGGTGGCCACAGACAAAAAATCATGGACACCGAGCGCATTTTGAAATCAAAACATTGGGGCCATAATCTACTTCTGCTGCCTCAGGTTCGAATTGTCTTCTTCGAATGCGATCTTTGCCAGAGATGATACAACTTCTCTAACCGTCTCTTCGCTACTTCCACTCATAAAATAGTCTCCGACCACTGTGACTCCAGTCTTCTCCCCCTTGGGAATGTAGTACAGGAAGGCTCTCAATCCTTGCAGCGGGCCCTCCAGGTACTCTTGTACGAATCAAATGGGCGGATACAGTGTATTCCTCACCTTGAACATCGTAGTCTTTCCCAACACGGTTCTTTCGCTGATCAGGACCACGGCGTTGCCAGATACCTCTCTACTCAGGGACTTGATGCGAGGATGCCTGTGGTCCTGCGAGGAAAGATGGAGCGTCAAATTCGCTACCTTCGTCCAATATGTAAACCAGAGTGACTCACAAATTTGCGGCAAGCTCTCTTGTCACTTACGTTTTTGCTCGTTTACGCCGGTGAGACTTTGCTAGTTTGTATCCCAAGATCCTCAGTTCCAGTTGTGCAACTACGCAACCGAGGATTTGCCACGTGCTGATTTGGGAAAGTTAAAATTCCTAAATTTATCAATTTACAAATTTATTTAGCGAAGGTTTGTGAGCAACTCTCAAGCACTTGTCCGTGTCTAAGGTATTGGATGAAACAACCTATTACGAATGATTCGAACGTCCTTTCTAGGACAGAGCCAGTTTCACATCGTTGACTAGTCGGAATTCTTTTGGTTCCTGTAAGTAAGGTAGGGGTACCACCCACCCCGCACCGCCCACCGCGGGACCAGCGGCCGCGCCGTGCCCGGAGGCAACCTACGGCTGGTCAGCGCAGAGCAACCCAG
>JAJYUX010000175.1 GCA_021792315.1 archaeon | reverse complement strand
TACAATGGACAGAAAGCTGGTAAGACTGATATTAAAAACAAATCTCTCTGTATGATTCCCGAACGAATAGCTCTTGGTATGATTGATGACGGCTGGATTTTGAGAAATAAGATTGTGTGGTACAAGTGTCTTTCACAAAGCACGATTCTTTATGCTAAGACTCAAACAACAGAAGGCCCAATGACAATTCATGATTTAGTTAGGCTTGAACCTGAAACGGTAAAGCTTTGGACTGGTTTGAAATGGGCTAATGTGATTTCTTGGCAATCGACTCAGTGTGATGAACCAATAAGAATTACTTTGAGAAGTGGTCAAACAATTTTATCAACACCAAATCATCGATGGCCACTGTCAGATGGAAAATTGGTCGAGACAAAGGATTTGAGGGTTGGAGATATTCTATCTTATGTAAAAACACCAGAGCCAGAAAATCCTATCGGGCCTTTTGACAAAGAGTTAGCATGGTTTGCTGGTCTCTATCTTGCTGAGGGTTCTATGGGTAATGATGATAAGACGATCCAGATTTCTGGTGGTATTCACGAACCAGAAAGACACGAACGGACTAGGGGCATTGTCAAGGAATATGGAGGTTCGTTTCGAGTCTATAACTATGTAGGCAATGGTATCAATATTCATATCGAATCAAAAATTCTTTCTGGTGTTATTGACCATTTTCTTACTGGTAATACAGCTCATGGAAAACGAGCGCATCCTAGATTGTTTTTATGTTCTAATGAAATACTTGCAAGTTTTCTTCAAGGCTATCTCGATGGTGATGGCCATTATGAAAAAACAAATGATAGGTGGCGACTTGGTTTTACTCAGAACAATGGACTTGCTGACGATCTAAGAGCTATTTGTGCTAGGTTGGGCGCAACTCTAACTCTTTCTCCCTCATTCTCGTATGTTGGTAATAACAAGTCCAAGAAATTTGAGTCGTTCAGAGGCGAAATCCGCTTTTCGAGAAGTGGGCATTTCAGTGAGAAAGAGAGGAGTGAGGTGATGTCAATCTCAAAAGAGTCACGACATGCTGGGAGTTATTATGACATTTCTATTGATGATGAATCTCATGTTTTCTGTCTAGCCAGTGGAATTGTTACTCACAACAGTAATCATATGCCAAGTTCGGTTGATGACAGGTTCACACCTTCTTACGAGATTGTCTATTTCTTCACAAAAGAACCGCAGTATCAATTCTTTCTTGACAAAGTTCGCATTCCACAAAAGTTTCCAGAGGACGTTGCAAGACGCATGTTTCAGGACAAGCAAGACGGTATAGTCCCGTTTGCAAAAGACTCTCCTTCTCAACGGTGGAGACGTGGTGAAATTTCACAAATGGAATACCGCAAACTTTTGTGGGAGTCGAGAGGCGAGAAAACTGACATGCAGTTTTCGAAAGAGAAGCGGTACGATGGCAAGTTCTCAAATGGCGAGATTGATCCTGAAAGTGCTGGCTCTCCAAGGGCTAGAGAAATGCGCAAGCAAGACAATGTCCCGTCCAAGAATGCTGGCACTTATGAGGGGTTCAATGAGAGGTGGAAAGCAAAACACCAAGATGGCCAATATGGAGATATGAATGAAAGAATTAATTATGAAAGAAATACTCTTGGCGTTCCTCATGATTTGGCCTTATCTAATCCATTTGGCAAGAACCCTGGAGATGTCTGGAGCATCAGCACACAACCACTTTCAGAGGCCCATTTCGCTTCCTTCCCAGAAGAGCTTGTGAAAATTCCTCTCACGGCCACGTGCAAAGATTCAACCTCAGTCGTGCTGGAGCCATTTCTTGGTTCAGGTACAACCATGAAAGTGGCGCGAGAACTCGGATTCTCATGCATAGGAATCGACCTGAATCCAGAGTACATCCAGATTGCGAAACGTAGAACTGGTTTTGGCCAGCGCACTTTGGCGAATGTCGTCGAGTGGGTCACTACCGCCATGGACATGCTCAACCAACTGCTGGCTTCCCAGGTCGATCATTCCCTGGTTCGCAAGCTTCGGACCTACACCGAACCGGCCTTTTTATTGATTGACGAGCTGGGCTATCTGGCGCTCGACCAGGAGACCTCGAACCTTTTCTACCAGGTCATCTCCACCCGCCACGCCCGTAAGCGGAGTACCTTGATCACGACCAACACAGCCTTTTCGGAATGGGGCAATATTTTGCACAACACCACCATCGCCGCCGCCATTGCCGACCGGCTGGTGGAGAACTCCGAGATCTTTCTACTCGGGGGAGAAAGCCTTCGCAAAGCTCAGAAGGGCTCGCCGCCTGCTTCCTGAACCGGGGCGAGCTCTTCTCAGGCGCCGCGCTGTGATGATCGCCCGCACGGAGGAGTCCGCCGGGTAACCCCACAACGGCGCTGCCGACGGGACGGGGGCCAGATCCACCCCCTCCCCATCTCGCGGCCATGTTTAACTTCAGCGCCAATCACCTGTTCTTGCTCTCGCGGAAGGAGTACCGGTCGTGCGCGGTGTTGCTGTTGCTCGACCGCGACACCCAGCGCGTTTATCGGCTGTATGACTTCACCAAAGCCCACCGCCTCGTGCCTGGCCAGGCCTACTGCGTGGCGGGCAAAGTCAACAGCGCCGATAAACTTTACTTGGTCGTCG
>JAJYUX010000044.1 GCA_021792315.1 archaeon | reverse complement strand
TGATCATACAATCAGGGCAAGGAGAGTCATCCGCGGAGGGTACGAAACCGTGGAAACACAACTTCCTGCACTAGTAAGCATACAGCTAGGTTGCAATACGCCGAGGTTTCCCGATTTCAGAAGAAAGAGATGGGCTGACAAAGAATTCAAGACGAAGGTGTGGGGAATAAGCGACCTGGGACAGGCCCCGAGCGATGTAGGTCTTGAAGGGTCTATGACAAGCGTGAATGAGCTCAGACATATGCGATCACCAGAGAGGAAGAGAGAGTTTCTCACAGGAGAACCCAAGCAGATCGCCGCAAGACTTGCTGAAATAATCAGAAGCTCCGCTTAATGTAGCAAGAACGACCTATGTAGGATATTTACCTGAATGGTATGTAAAATCTGTGACTTTTTGTAGCTGTTTGGCGAGTCCGAAATCAATATGCCGAAATATATCTGACAGTTCGCTCTGCATTCGTGGCGCGTTTTAGAGCAGCGTAGAGAGTTTCAACGAACAGTGTCAGTAAGATAATATTCTACCTGGGCCTAAATCTAACAACGCTCTCGTACATACTGATAGTTGCAAACATTCATGATGTCTTCGTGACTATCTCATCACTCCAAGTGTTTAGTCTTAATTCCCGATTGCTAATGGAGTATTATCTCAAATAAGCTTCGGCCCCACTCAGGATTGTTATTGCGGAATCTTGCTAGTACCAGATAGAGCGAGACTCGTTCACAAATTGCTCTTGTAGGTGATTCTCAACCACAATGAAGAAACTCTCTGACAATCTTACCTGTCTCTTCTTTGTCGTTGTGAAGCCGCTCGCGAAGTCCTCTGTCGTTGAATGACTTGAGACGCGCCGCGACGCTATCAATCACTCTTGAAGGAAAGACTCCGTCTTTCTCGAGGATGTCGCGCTTCTCAATGAGTGCATTGGCGGATTCCCAGCATGAATAAGGCAGTGAGTCGAGCTTCTTGTGATTTCTTTTGGTGTCTCTGAAGACGTTATAGTCCACATACAGCTTTTCAGCGACTTCAGAGGACTGATGCATCTCAAGTCCATGCTCAATTGCGACCAAGAGTCCTGCAAGAAGCATGTAGATGTTCGCCGATCCGTCAGGAGACCTAATCTCTACTGTCTGATTTGTAGGTACGTCATGCAATTCTGTGCTATCCATCGGGTTTGCATCCCTTATCATATTCATTGATTCGTTCCAGCCGAGAGGGACCCTTACCAATGCCGACCTATTGCGATCTCCCCAGCAAATTTTCACAGGAGCCTCCTGGTGTGGGACAAGACGAAGATACGATGTCGGTATTGTGTTACCGAACGCTGTTAGGGCTCTTGAGAGATCTAGAATACCAGCTATCATGCTTTTCGCAATGTCGCTGAGATGCCCATCAGTAATCATGACGTTTTGTCCGTTCTTCTCAAGCAACATATGAAAATGCATCCCCGACCCTGCCTCACCAACGGTTATCTTAGGCGCAAAGCTCACCTCAACCTTATGCTGATACGCAAGCATTCGAAGTATCCACTTCGATACTAGCAGCTGATCAACGGCCTCCTCTGGGTCAACAGGAAGGAACTCTATCTCATGTTGTTCAAAATCCTCTCCGTTCTCTGTATAACTACCAACCTCAGAATGACCATACTTAATGCTGCAACCTGCTTTGGTGCACAGCTCCAACGCCTTTGTCCTCAGGTCTTCAAACTTTGAGAATGGTTTTGCTTGGTGATAGCCTTTCTGCTCAACCAGCGGATATAGATCATCATGTACCGACTTTACGTAATACTCCAGCTCTCCGAATGCTTTCAGTCTGTAGCCAGTTTTCTCCTTGAAGTGGGCATGAGCTTTCCTAAGTATGTATTCGGGAGAACTTTCTAGAGGCTTGCCATGGTAATCGTAAAATGAACAGAGGATCTCAAGTGTGGGGGTTGCCGCGAAAGGATTCACGAAAGCAGTTCTGTATTTTGGAATGACGTAGAGGTCTGACGACCCTGATTCGACGAAGGAGAAGAGACTCGACCCATCTACTCGTTCACCTGCTGTGAGGATCGATTCAAGATGGTCACTGTCGCGTGGCACGAAACTAAGAGATTTGAGCTTACCATCCTCGGCAGCATAGCGAAAGTCTATCGTAGATATCTTCCTAGCCTCGATGAATCTTACAATGTCTTCGCGCGTGAAAGATTGCGCCGGTTTCCCAATAAACTCCACGATTTCATTCGGATTGATCAGTATATTGTTGTTCATGTGCTTTTGTCATTATCTCCCTAGAAGCGTTTTTTTGAACCATCAACTGGTGTTAATGGTCTTCGTACATGAAGTTGGAGTGTACGATTTGCACTTCTGTAAGTAGAACTGCAATTCTTTGATAATAAACATTTTACTATGAAATGTGCCTCTCAGATGAACTATTGTTGTAGCTTGAACGACAGATGAAAAAGACGATTCGGTTGAATCGAAAGACAAGCTCAATGGATGTTCTGTAGAATGTCCGCCGGAAAGAGCTCCGATATGGGAATCGATTGATCTGCCTTCGAACGCAATTCGATTCAAGTTTAAGTAATGACACTGGTGGAAATGTCGCTGATGATTTCGAGACCGCGATAAAGAAAATACAAGCTAAAGATGTTGTGATCATCGCATTCAGTTTTGGAAAAGAAGCCAATGAAGTAGTAGCCAGAACCAAATTGCATGAAGCGTTAGAAATTTGCTTGGTAACCATTTTGGAGCTGATCGGGGGTATGGAGATAGAAAGGAGACTATCGGCCCTGTTGGGAAAGCCAGATTTTCCAAATCAACGGTCTTTCAAATCGGGATCAGAATCTGTGAAGAACTGCTAGTCAATTCTCGAGGGAATGAAGCGGGCCTCTGGGGATTCGGACCCCAGACCCCTGGATTAAAAGTCTCACCAGTTCGCGCGAGAATTCGCGACAAACACCAGTGCTCTACCTGGCTGAGCTAGAGGCCCACAGAAACTCCTGAAACAAAACTTTTGTTCTAAGCGATATTAAGCATTCGCCGCAAAACCAGTTTTATGGAGTTGCTGAGTAATTCCAATGTTCTAGTCTATTGCAAAAAGCGTTAAATCCCTAATCAGCAATCGATTTCAAAGCGGTTGCGGGTTGCCCAGGTAGTATAGAGATTTCGCGATCGTACAACTCGGTTTCTACAAAAAGCCGATGAGTATGTGAGACTGCGAAAGTAATTCGCCTCAAGTGTCACTCTCGCGACCCGGGTTCAAATCCCGGCCTGGGCGCCTCAATATGCCTCCAAGTCTGTACTAGAGAGTAAGAGAGCTCAGTACAAGATAGAGTCTTATCGATAGATTTTTTTCTCGTTAAATTTGGCAGAGCTACTATAATCTATTAGCGAACCTCCAATCAGGTTCGTCGCTTGAGTGTGCTTCACCATTAGGCAAGGAAAGAATTTTGTATGTTTACCAAGAAATCGCTTGACCATGCGGATCTTACCCTATAAGTAATCTGGAGAACTTGATCCAATGCCGACCGATGACTCGCGGGATTTCCCGAGCTCAAATCAAGTCGGAAATACAATCATCGGTCAGATCGAAACAGGCAAGACCACTAGATCTCACTATCGCGTCCTGGCCCTTTCAGGTGCAGGGGTTTTCATGGATGGATATGACCTTTTTGTCATTAGCGTTGCTCTTCTCCTAATCAAACCATATTTCTCCACAGACGCTGTACAATTTTCAGCAATTAGCTCCAGCGCCATAATGGGTGCTGTTTTTGGAGCTGTCATATTTGGTAATCTCGCCGATAGACTGGGAAGAAAGATACTGTATGTGCTTGATCTCCTTCTCTTCGTGGTATTTGGCGCATTATCCGCTTTTTCGCAAAATGTCTGGGAACTCGTGCTCTTCAGATTCCTTCTTGGCATTGGGATAGGTGCTGACTATCCAATCAGTGCATCATACATCGCTGAATTTGTGAACAACAAAAACAGAGGGAAACTGATCGCAGGCGTCTTTGCATTTCAAGGGCTCGGCATATTAGCCGCGGTTATAGTCAGCATAGCGCTTCTTCCGCTCGGCGGAAGTGCTTGGCGGTGGATGCTACTTTCGGGTGTTATCCCGGCGTTTATCGCATTAACCCTTCGAACGAGGATGCCGGAAACTCCCAGATGGTACCTGTCTCACGGACAAAGTGATAAGGCAAGACAAGTGATGTCAAAGTTCTTTGGCTACACTGTAACGTCTGAGCAGCTTAGCGTAGTTACTGAAAAAATATCGATCAGAGAGCTTTTGCTCTCCCCATACTCAAAGCGGGTTTTCTTTACTTCGGCGAGCTGGTTCCTTGTCGACATCGGAGTGTATGGTATTGGTATCCTTCTGCCTACGTTTACTCATTCGATTTATGGGCCAAATACCCCCATAATCGCTTCAGCCGTCACGACTGGGATTCTATACATATTCGCGGGGTTTGGTTACTTATCATCCATCGGGCTGATAGACACCGCCGGCAGAAAACGACTTCAAATAATTGGCTTCTTGGGCATGGCTGTTCCTCTATCAGTCGCTGTCCTCATGTTAAAGTATTCAACACTCTCACTCGATTCTCTCCTGATACTCTTCGCAATCTTTTACATCTTTGAAAATGCAGGGCCAAATCCTACGACCTGGATCTATCCAGTCGAGTTATTCCCGACTAGGCTAAGAGGAACTGGTCACGGAATGGCAGCTACTATCGGGAAGGTTGGTGCCCTGATCTCAACATTCTTGTTGCCTTTCGTCTTGTTTGCAATTGGCAAGGCTGCGATGCTGAGTTTCGTTGCAGCGGCCTGCTTCATTGGAGCGGGACTAACCTATGTAATGGGCATCGAGACAAAACAGCTTTCTCTAGAAGACGTTTCGGAAATATTCAGCTCTTTCTACGATACCTTTGATAAGATTTCATCAAACGTACTCGCCGCTGCTGAAGCGTTCAATTCTACCCTGAAGAAAGTGCACTCGGGTGGTGAAACATTTGATTCCAAACGTCTTGCTTCCGAGATCAAACTCCTAGAACATAATGGTGACGAACTGGTTCATGACGCGTTCACAAAACTTGCAAAGAAGTTCATTGCTCCAATAGATAGACAAGATATTTCGTCTCTTCTGAAGGCGCTGGACGATGTACTCGATTTCATAGACGCGACTGCTTCGCGCATGCAAGTCTTTCACATCGAACTCATTACTAAAGAGATGGTCCAGTTTTCCGACCTCGTTCTGGGTCAGACGAAGGCGATCAGAGAGGCAATCTTGGCGTTAAAGGCTGCAAAGGCACAAGTGGTCATAAATCAAGCCGCGATTAAAATGGATGAGCTGGAAAATGAAGCAGACACTTTGCTAAGAGATACCTTGGGGTCCATGTTCGAGGAAGGCAATGAATCTCGTGAATCAACTTTTAACATCATGAAACTGAAAGAAATTTACGAGTATCTTGAATCAACAACCGACGAAGCAGAAGACGTGGCTGATGTCCTCAGAAATTTAATAATCAAATACTCGCTTTGAATTGGGGACAGAGGCTAAACTTGAGACTGCTCTCCAGTGAGGGAATCTAATCAAGAATTGAACTCAAAACAATCGATTTGAATCCTTCGCGAATTACTCACAAGTGTCCTTCATCATGATTTTTCAGGCATTCTTCCTTTTCCGACATGCAATTAGTAGACTTACTTACTGCCACATGGGCACAAGTCTCTGGTGACTATTATCCCCATTAGTGCGTATCTACTCGACGCTTAATCATTTCGCACTTAAGAAAAAACCAAGCTGGTGTAACATGCTTAGCGAGTCAATTTGCGTCCACCATTCAACAATCATGTTACCAGCCACGCGAAATATGGAGATTTCATCGACCACAACGCTCTTGCCGTCAACATTCATTCCCATGAAGCTCCCTTTCATCTTCATGTTGGAGTGCACTCTCGCTACAACTATGTCGTCTTTTTCAATCAATTCATCAATGATACTCTTCGAACTATAGTTATTTGCAAGTACTTTAGCGCACCCTCCAACGAAAGCATCTAATCCATTTTCTTTGATCAAAATTCCATGGTTCTTCACATCTTCAGCAACAAATCGGCCAGCTGTTTCACGACTGTCGAATTCGGTCCAATACTCGTACCAACCTCGGACAATGTCCGTGCTGGTCACGAAGTTTGTTCGCTCCTCCTTTGCCTGCATCTCAGTCAATGCCTTGTCGAGAAAAGGGAGTTCTTAAGCTTCTATTTATAGTTGAACTATGTTACTCTGAAAGCAAAGACAGAAATCAAACGGCATTAAGAAAGGATTCCACCTTATCCTCGGGTAATTTAACTGCTTGATAGGTGAACGGAGAATTTGGAAGTACCTAGTCCATTTCCAAGAATTCTCCTCGATGCTATCCTCGAAATTTACCAAAACCTTATCTCTATTTCATGTACCCTCTCCACGAGCTCATTTTGAAAAACACATCAATGATTCCGATAATAGCGGAATTATGCGTTGGAGGATTTGAAACACACATCAAATGAGCGCCGAGAAGATAAGAGAAACAGTTCAGCATCTACGGTTGTCAGCGGACGCACTTTCCGCGTTGGGAGTGGCAATTGAGCTTCAGTTGGGCAATTCCCATGTAACAGACCCACAACTTGAAGAAAAAATCAAAAAAGTAACTGGCATTCTTGGTCTCGAAGATGAGCTCAAGTCAACGAATAAAGATATACTGATATCAGTCCTTGCAGAGGTTCGCGGAATCTTTTTCGAAAATGCGAAGCATCTTGCGAGTTCTACAATCGAATCTGGTTGGAATCATGTTGAAGAAGAGATTCTCCAAAATCAAGGATTGGCATCGGCACTCATTGTTATAATGTTCAAACGAGCTCTGGTTCCTCTATTAGGAGATCTATCTATACGCCTTGAGTCATCGACTGCTTCCTTTTTGGATGTTGGAGTTGGCGTAGGAGGAATCTCAATCGCGATGGCGCGAATGTGGCCCAAACTAAGGATTGTAGGAATAGATCCATGGGAACCTGCACTCAAACTCGCTCGAAAGAATATCTCAAACGCGGGTTTAACTGATCGAATCGAACTATCTCAGACGAGAGTTGAGAATCTGACAGAGCATGCTCGCTTCGATCTATCATGGTTTCCTGCAACTTTCATCTCTAAGGAAGCCATACTTCCTTCTCTAAAACGAATCAGGGACGCCATTCGTCCGGGGGGGTGGGTAATTACGGGCGCAATAAATGGATCAGCGGATCCTCTTACTACCGCACTTTCAGATTTGCGTTCAATCTATTGGGGCGGACATCCTCTTTCACCACATGAGCTGAAGAAGTTTCTTCATGATAGTGGTTTCGGGGATGTTCGCATGATTCCTGGTCCTCCTTGGTCAGCTGCTGCTATCATTGTGGGATGTTGTATTTGATGCTCATGATTTGTCGATACAGGATTTTTACTCATACGTGCTCAAGTAACAGATAGCGAATATGAATCTTGAAATCTGGATTTGGAAATGCTACTGTCTTTCGAATGATACGGCGGCACCTAACAGCTTACCAAAGTTGTACCAACAATTTAGGGTTGGAACCAGGAGTCGACGTAAACCTACGAAGCAATCTAACTATCCTCGGTTGATTATTAGCAATATATTCCGAAAATTTTCGGGATGTCCTAAATGTACGATTCAGTAAGGGTGATGCAACGTAACGGTTCTACACAATCGACCGACAAACGTCCAGAACTTTTGGAGCATTAGGCCATCCGGTACCGCCTCTTAATCCCACTCCAGATAGTCGGTTGGTTACTCTTGTGTTTCATGCAAGCATGGATGCTTGAGTTGTTGTTGGCAACTCCCCTCTCAGGTTCAGGGGCGTCTGGCCCCTGCGAGGGGAAGACCATGACTAGCTCGCGACTATGCTACCGGTCATCCATCCGCTAGTTGACATTGCTCCTTGATCTCCAGCCGACCCTGAACCGCACAGCGTCATGCAGAACCAGCTGAAGGTACCCGTTTGACTCAGCGTGAAGTAGGCGGTGACTATTGAAGAAGGTGGAATGGGGACGTTCAGATTGAGCTGGGGAATAGTGAACGTGTGTGCAATGTTATCGGCGGAAATATTCGAAACAGTTTCCCCTCCACTCACATTGATCGCTGAAGGGCCTTGTGAGGAGTTCACATTACCGTTGTTAAACACGTTCTCGACGTTGTTTTGCGTACCGGAGACGCGTGAGTACTGCGGACTGGTGAGGTTGGCAGATCCATCATCGTAATTGACTATCACAAGCTTGATGAGTTGATGCGCGGGTAGTGAAATGCGGGCAGATGACTGAAGGCCATTTGGCCCCAAGACATAATATGCGGGTTGATCTGCAACCGTCGCATTGTAAGTGTTGTTTGTAGTTATTACCAGGGTTAGGCTGTAGGTAGAGTTCGTTGAACCTAAGGCAGTAACGGACTTTGTTGTCATTGATGTTGTTGTCACGGTTGTTGTCGTTGTAGACACGGCTGATGAGCTATTTACTGCATAGCCAACGCCTAGTCCAGCTAAGAAAAGTACTATAGCTACTATTCCTAAGAGTATGTTTCTATTCATCCTTGAGTCACGGGAGAACCATTTCTGAATGTTATTTATGTGGACTACACGATTTTCATTTTTGATAATGGAGAATATAGTTCATGCATATGATTGGCTCGAAAGGGAAGTCGAAAAGCGCGCAGCTACTTTTTAATTAATCAAAGCCCAGATCTCGAGGTGCCGTCTGGGCTCTTCTTACTCAATTTTGATTCTTCCAGCTTCTTTTCTAGTTCTGCGACTTCTTTCCTCTTTTTAGCCAGTTGCTCCGCAAGGGTTTCTTCAGGACTTTTAGTCACCAAATAGAATCCCTGTTCAATTTCTTTCCCTCCTGTCAATGTTAATGCGTTTTTGGAACCGAACACGACGAGTCCTCCCGGATTCGCCTCCAAGAACAAGCCGCTCGCAAGCACCTCTGATGCGTCTGCGATCCTCCTCCCTTTGTCTACAGCTCTTTCGACATTGGCTGGCGGATCTGTAGAGCCTACTTTTCTCTTTGCAAAGCTCAGAGTTCCGTACCTGTCGACTTGCACCACTCCTGCGCGAAATCCTCCAGCTGTCCCCGAAAAGACACTCACCACACCTCTGCCATTCTTGTGGTAGTAAATACCCGCAGCTAGTGGGCCTCCATCCATAATTCTTTCAGCCGCATTTTTGTAAAAGAAAACTCTGTGGCTCCATTCAGTGCCTTCTGCGAAGGCTTCATCTCTAGTTACTTTAACAGCAATCGTCTTTGGTTCTGTCTTTCCTATTCTGGTAGCTTTCATGTTATCACATGGGAATTGGTCGCTGAGGCCGCTCTCACGGTCAGGTCTCGCGTTTTCGCTTGCCTTCAAGGTTGAGCGCTACGGCCGCGCGTATAAGACTCTTGAATGCTTGTTCGTTAATGGTGTCACTTTCGCATATGTCGATGGCGCGCCTCAAGGTTCCGGGTTGATTGAATAGGTGAGAAGGATCATCAAGAGAAGCGCCCTTGAAGAAGGTCAGCTTGATATGATCTTTGTAGGTCTCTCCCGTGCAGATGCCACCATCATGGGACCAGACTGGAATTCCAGGAGATGTAGTCTTTGCCCACTTCCACTCTTCAACAATTTCCGGATCTGTCTCCCTGATCAAGCGGCGAACCTTAGCGAGCATCTGGCCTCGCCAATCACTCAGCTCCCAGATCCTCTCATCTATCTTCTTGGATGCGGACTTCTCGGGGGCGGAAGCCGAACCTTTCATCGCAGAGAGCCACCAGATTAAGATCGCTTTTGTGGGTATTGGTTGATTTGAAAGGAATTTCCGTCGAGGTCGACGAAAATGGCAGATATTCCATATGGGTGCTCCAATGGGTCCTGCTTGAACTGAACCCCATGTGATTTGAGCTCTGCAGATATCTTCTTGCAGTCGTCTACCGACATCGTGATGTGCGCGGACGAGTTATTCGCTCCGCCGGTCGCAGCCTGGGAGAGGACGAGTTCTAAATCCTGACCCTTGGGACCAACTGTAACCCATCTCTCGCCTGCAGGCGGGTTATAGTCTGCCTTCTTCTCGAAACCGATATTCTTTGTGTAGAATTCCACCGCTTCATCCTTGTTCCGTACTACGAGTGCTACATGGGTTATTTTCGCGTTCATGTCTTTCCCTAATGGCATCATTCATACTTGAACTCTTGCCTAAAGAATTTACACAAAATGGAAGCTGTGGATAAATAGGACGGCGAGTCGTCAAGAGATTCGCAACAGGAGCGCAGAAAATGGACGAGCTCGACATCAAAATCCTGTATGCCTTGATTTCCGAGAGGGCGGTTTCTCCCTCCAATCCGAGCGTGAAATTATCTCTAAGGGCTATCGTGGCTCATCTAGGTGCGGATGATATGATGGTAAGGTATCGGTACAATAGGATGCAAGAATCATGTTGGATGTCAGTTTGGTCACTGTTGGTCAATCCAACATTCTTCAATTACAGAGTAACGGACCTTTTGGTGGATGTTCAACCAGAATCGAAGCCCGACATAATTAGAAAACTCAAATTGGTTCACGAAATTACTGGAATGGTCAATTTCTATGGTAGTGGGCTAAAGGATTTACTTGACGTACAGTGGAGACGAATCTCGTTCTTGGACGGTCGAGCTAATCTCCGGCGTTACAAACGCAGAAAGAATCTCACCATGTCGAATGCCTCTTCCGAAGAGCGAGACGACGAATTTGAGCCAAACGGATGTGGCGATAATTCACGCGTTGTCTGACGATGCGCGCAAATCGTCCATACGAGTTGCAGAGGATCTTGGACTATCGTCAAAGACAGTGAGAAAGTGAGTTGAACGACTGCGAAAAGAGAATACCATTTTACCACTTCCAATTCTCAATATAGCAAGCATTCCTGGACTCGTTCCAATCTATCTCTCTTACGTCTATTCGAACAATGGGACCAAGACATCTGTGGACCGCGAGATAGTCAACCACTTCGATTCGAGCTACATGATGGGAAGTTTCGCAGATCCGGATGTCGGCAACATCGTGATTTGGGGGTCCACAATGGCAGACGTACCGAGGGTTTTGGAGTGGGCAAATCGCAATCCGGAATAGCGAGCTCATGCGTAGACATTGCAATAGAGACTTTCATGTTCCCAGAGAAACTAATCGAACTACTAGAGATACGTCATGGAAAACCGCAGCTACCAGAAACCGAACTCTTGTAATTAATGATGAATGTTCTTTTCAGCGAACCGATATTTTCATACTGGTTTAGCTGAAGATGGGGCTTGCAAAAACTCTCTCTCTTCCCACATGTCATAGGCAGTCGCGGAGGATGAAGCCTGAGTTATTATCGCGAGCGCATTCATTACGTGAAGGAAGAGGATGACTGTCTGAAATGTAGATCCAAAGTGTATTATTATACCGGCGAAAAGTATCAAACCAAGAACGCCCTGCACAACACCGAGAATTCCTGTAGCCTTGCTTATCCTCTTGATTCTTTCAGGACAGTCAGTCTTGCGCACCTTTGAATAAGAGTACATTGCAAGTGCGACAACGGCTACGCCCACAACTCCGTGAAGATCATAGGTGCTTGATTTGGAGAGAACTGGGAAAAGAATGATCAAGATTTGAAGTAGGGCAACCCAGATCAAAAGATACATAGCTGACCACGTTTTCATTTAGGTCTGTAGACTGTTACTCAAGCGGTCTAATATAAACTATCTAAGAATAACTAATCTGAGAAATGATCTTCTAATCCTTTTGTACCGCTAAGATTTCAAGCGCAATGACTGTCTTGGCTGACCATTTTCCAAGTCGTGACGTTCTAGACTCGCTGAGATCAATCGTTGGGGGAGAAGAATATCATTCTTGGTGATTTCGAACTGGATAGCTATTCGAGAGACCAAAGTCCTTTTCCCGACACAAAACCGGAGATAGCGATCAGACCTAGAACAACTAAAGAGGTTTCTGAAATAGTTTCATTCTGCGCCCAGGATAAGATCCCGATTCTTCCATTTGGTTCCGGCTACTCGTTCAGCGGCCTCTCAAACAGAGCCCGTTCCAGAACTCTAGTGATGGATCTCAAAAGAATGACACGAATCCTGGAAGTGAATAGAAAAGATCTCTACGTAAGATCGGAGTGCGGCATAATTGTAGGAAAATTGGCAGACAAGATTCTCTCTTCAGGATTATACTTGAGCACCGTGAGCGTTCCATACTACAAAGACAAGCTCGGCGGAGTGATTAGCGGAGTTATAGGCGGAGGGATACCTCAGTTTTCTTCGTCTATGGGATTCAACAACAGGCACACGATTCTTGGATTGAAAGTTGTCTTGCCAGACGGAATTGTTGTAGAAACTTCAGGAAAAGGCGCAAACGTGCACGGTTTTGACGCACATATGAGGGAAACTAATGCCCCTGATATTACGGGACTCTTTGTAAGCGACGGAGGATCATTTGGAGTAAAGACCGAAGCAACTCTCGCGATTCAACCACTTCCTCCGGAGTGGGATTACAGCAGCTGGGTTTTTGACGGATTCGACAATGCTTAGGGGCTGTTATGAAAATAATGGAATCGCCTCAGATGCTCTACGATTCGATCACATTTCACAGTCCAAGTATATCGAAGGCATATCTGCACAACGTGAAAAGTTCTGCGAAATCAATCGGACTCGTATATTACCTTCATAGCTTTTCGAAACAGGATCTTTCTAGGCGAAGAATTCTAGCCGAGAGCGTATTCAGATCGTTCGGCGCTAAGAGGGGGACCAAAGCGCTGGACGAATTTGCCGCAAGAGCACGGACAGGTCGGTCATTCAGGAATCCCTCCCACTTCGATGAGACCGTACTCAAGAGGGCTGCTTACACATATTACACGAACAAGAGCAATTTCAATAAGACGTTCACAAAGATTGAGTCTCTGATTCGTTCAAGAGTGTCGCGAGCCAAACAGAGTGGCCGCGACATAAATTCAGGCTACATAGTACATCCAATGCTCAGAAACACAATCTACGGAAATCACGTGATGTACTACAGGCGAGAAGAAGACAGAGATGCCGTCTATAGAATTTTGAAGGACTCATATGACTTTGCGGTGAGGGAAGGAGCAATCATGGAAACTCACGGTGGTTATTCGGCAAATGCTATGGGTCGTGCGTGGTCTCCTGGATTGAGAAAATTAATTGTAGCAATCAAGAGAGCAGTAGACCCCAGCAATACGATAAATCCGAGACTCTGGTCGATCTAGTTTCAAGGATTCGGTACCAAGACTGTGCGACCAGTACTCTGGCCATTGCTCATCCGTTGAAACGCTTCGTTAATTTCCTCAAAACCTATCTTGAGCACTCGAGCTCTTGTCAAGCCTAGTCTCGCTATCTCAACAACACTTTTC
>JAJYUX010000043.1:13118-13488 GCA_021792315.1 archaeon | reverse complement strand
CAGACACAAAACCACATTCGTGGTCGCATGCTAATTACATTTGGGGTGGTTCCGAGTAGACAGCTTCAATCTGGCCACGGAGTGAGCATATCTCCGTACCAGACTGTCTGAAAACCTGATCTCTCCGCACTTTATGCACGGTGGTTGGAATATGATTTGTCCCTAGTCTGGGGACATCATGACATTTTGCTGTCTTTGCCTTTGTGTTATCTAAGATCTTATTGCACTGACAAGCGCCTTTGTTCCAAGCAAATTGATTGTCCGCCTAACGTTGTAGGCTAGCATGGTGAAACCTACTTCTCCGTTGACCTTTCGGAGACCCTTCAAAAGGAGATAACCTTGATTGAAGGCTCGCTTGATAGTTCCGAAG
>JAJYUX010000043.1:0-13108 GCA_021792315.1 archaeon | reverse complement strand
GGGATGCTCTGTGAGTTCTTTCCTCCTCTTTACAATTTTTTGAGCCTTCCGAGTTTCCATCATTTTCCTGATTTGTTCGATGACCTCTTCAGACTGCCACCTTATGATAATCCTCCCATGCCTTTTGCTCTGAGTTGTGGTGCATCGACTCTTGAACTGACAGTTCGCGCATACGCTCCCGTCAGCCCAGTACATTTTGTTGACTCGTTGGCGCTGGTCAGTCCACCATCTCCTGAATGGTAGAACCTTTCCAGCAGGGCAGCTGTACGAGTCATTTCGACCATCATAGATGAATCTCTCCTTGTAGAATGCGGGTTCTGGAATAGATTTCGGACCTCCCTTTCCTCGATTAACTTCTGGAATGTATGGAATGATTCCAGTTTCAAGGCACTTCTTGAGCTGCACCCAGTTGTAGTAACCCTTGTCAGCTGTTATAGCAAGAAGCTGACCCTCTTTGATTCCAAGAGCTTCCCTTGCGCTAGTTGCGATGGCTACAAGCTGATTTTCGTCTGTCGCAGCATTTGTCACGTAGTAATCGGGAATAAGATGATTTTTCGAGTCAACTACAATCTGCGCGTTGTAAGAAACCTCATGCGCCTCATTGTTTTTCATCAACCTTGAATCAGGATCTGTTAGCGATACCTCGTTTTGTCCAGATTGTCTCAAGCTATCAAGCATTTTGGTGTACTCGGTCTTCTTGGACTCGAATTTTCTAATCGCTTCTTTAATATGTTGAACCTCTGATGGTGGCGGTCTAGCAGGTTGGTGTTTACTCTTCGCACTTTCGTCATCATTGAGTAACTTCTGATCGCTCGCTTCGAGCTCCTTGAGATATTCCGCTATGTGAAGCTCGAGACGCTTTATTCTGTACTTGAGCTTCTCCTTGTTGAAGTTCCTGCTCTTTGAGTTGACAGCTCTGAGTTTTGTCCCATCTACCCCAACGAGTTCTCCTCCTATCAGATCGAGACCCTTGCAGAGCTCGACAAACTTCCTGAAGACTCTCTTGATGCAATCAATGTTATCTTTCCGGAAATCTGAAATCGTCCTGAAGTCAGGTGTGAGCTTTCTAAGAAGCCACATCAGTTCAATGTTTCTCTTGCATTCCCTTGCAAGCTTTCTGCTTGTTCTGATTCCATTCAAGTATCCACAAAGATAGAGTTTCAGTAAATCGTAGGGATCATAAGCTGGTCTTCCACCGAGGTCCTTCGGCTCGAAGTGAATGAATCCGAGCTCATCCAGATTAAGACTGTCTACGAACTCATCTATTACCCTGACAGCATTATCCTCGTCGATATACTCGTTGATGCTTCCAGGAAACAGGATGAGCTGGTCCCTATCTTGACCCTTCACATAATCGATATTGGTCATGAAGCTGTACTAGGGCGTACTTCGATATAGGCCTTCTCAAGAATAAGATGCCACAGATCTGTCCTCAGTAGTATTCCTCTTCGTCGTCTCTCACCGGCTCCTCAAAACCCTTCACTCCCAACACGGATAAACAGGATGGCGAAGCTAGAATCATCTTACGGATTACCCTCAAAAGCTCAGGCTTTTCCATCCTAGCTAGTTTACTCTTGATCATCTTCTCAAGATCCAAAAATGATCTGGGATGATTCTTGTATGTTCGCAGCAACGCGCCTACATGTTTGCATGGATAGTCATCAGAAGGACATGAACAGGAAAAAGATCCTCTCTTCTTCAGGGAAGCTTCGGTCTTGTAAATGCCGTAGTTACCATCGACGGCGCACGAGATTTGTTGATCTATTCTCAGTCGTTGACGCAACCTTGGAGAATCCACGTACTCAGCAACTCTTTCTTCCCATGAGCGTGCCATGAAAATTCTTACAGTCCAAATCTGAGAACATCATTAGCGTTACGAAAACATTGTGCTATTCGCAGATCCCACCAAATAGGTGTGGGTTTTCAGACAGTCTGGGCCAGGCGAGCTCTCGCTATTGTCTTTCGGTGAGAAAAACAATGGAAGACCATGAGTTCTTCCTAGCCACGTTAGATCGTAGCATATTTCGAAAGAAATAAGGTTTCTAGAGAAATCAAGGCTGAGGCATGTCACCTCTACATGGAAGGTCTGTCGCTAAGAGCGATAGCAAGGAAGTTCCATGTGTGCAAGGAGTCTGTCAGGAAGTGGATCCTGAAATTCGAAGAAGCTTTTGCGAAAAAGAAGCTCGCTAGGGATAAGGAGAGGAATGTGATCTTGCTGGACGAGACGAAGGTCAAAAGAAATGGAAAGATGGCATACGTCTCAGTATGCCTAGATCTCGAACGAAGAGAGGACGTTTCAGCAGCGGCAATGAGATCCATATCATCTCTATCCACAACACTCGTAGTGAAGCATGAGTTGGGATCATGCAAGAATACTCCGATTGTAATTACAGATCATGCTCCATGGTACAAATACGCGTTCCAATCTCTTGGATTATGCAACATCCAGAGGACATTAAGTTTTAGGAACTACATAGAGAGGTGGTATCACACGTTCAAACAGAGAACAAAACGGTTTTACAAAAATTTTCCAATTAAGGATCCCCTACACGCCATCGAGTGAATTGACAGATTTCTCCACATGTTTGCATTCTGGTACAACTACATACGACCTCATGAGACGTTCAAATGCGTTCCATCAGCCCTTAAGTAGCCGGTATCTGTCCCTATTCCTTGGGCGGCATGCACGATATGTCAGAGAGCCACTTACTATTTGAAGACCCATACGAAATTTCCTTTGCTAGGAATAGGTCCCTCCAACATGCATCCAGAAGTGATTCGATGGTGGTAGCTCAAATACTGTGAACATATTTCAGATTTCTGCCAAGTTATTCAAATCTTCCTCAGGTACCTGTGGCTGAAGCGCCTAACTGGGTCGTGCATTCTAAGGTACATTCGTGGAGGATGCACGAAGTGTCATTTCATTGCCTTTCTATCAAGTCGTTCGCTTAGCAATCGCGTGTAGACATTCGATAGTTCTAGTTTGGTTTTCTTGGGAACTACAAATTCATCCATGTGTGGGCACAGATTATCTTTTACTGGCGACATCAAATCTTCATCAAAGATTATCGGATAGATGCTGCAACCCTTCGGTCGATCCTTATAGATTGTGCATAGTGTTCCGTCATGGAAGACGCATCTTCCGTGTCTGCTGTTCTTTAGAATCTTGAAGCCCTTGGATTCTCTCGTGAAGAACTCTTCTTCGTAGCCCAGCCCAGTAATGCGAAGGATGTCTTCATCCAAGAGTAACATCTCGGTGTCGTAGCAGCAGCTCACGCAGTGATGACTATTGCAGATATTCTTCATCTAAAATACCAGCAAGACTTCAAATGGACTGGAGAAATGAATTAGTTTGATTTACACACGTCTAGTTTTTTTCAGCTAGAAGTTCCATTCGGGGTCTCTCTGGTTGGGAAGATATTCCACGCAGTAAACTAGTCACCCTTAGGTAGGTTCGAAAGTGGCTAGAGTCTTTTTCCTGCATTCGGAACACATCACGCCGTGATTCACTCTTGGAGGTCTAGAATCGCTGTAATTTCTACTCAGTGTGCCGGCTCCGTTTCTGATGTTTCCTCTTTTTCCGTAACTCATCAAAATTAACGCCATAGGTAATTGATGGTCATCCATTATTAAGTCATTGTCCGAGATTCGCGTCATTCAAATCCGAAAAGAAATGATGAGCGCAATTACTATAGAGACAAGTGATAGCGATAGAGCCATAAATGAGACGTACAAGTTCGTTTTTCCGAGTCTTTCTTGGGAGACCAGAGTGGCATATGATAGTGCCACATTTGCAACGTCATGATTCTCAAGAGAAGTTTCAGAATCGTCTTCTGACTTGTACAAGAGCTTATTGTCTAGGTAGTGGTAAAGGGCCTTCATTATCAGGTCGTCCTTCTCTTTTCGCGAAAATTGTTTTTTCATCACGCGTTCATCTCATTGAAAGAATATAACTGTTGTAAGAAGCAAGTCATTGATTCTGTCAGAAGAAGCAGAGAAGATTTGCTTCTAAAGGAAGTAGTTGTTGAACTGCATTGCGAGTTAAGCAAAGTCCGAACTGCGTCCGATCAGAGCCTCAGACTTATTCTAGATCCTCAGAAAAAAACCGAAGGAAATGTTTCGAAGTCAATAACCTGACAAATCTTCAATTGTGTGATAGATGGTACATTATACCTACCATTCGATACGCCTCTTTTCTCTTGGTCTATGTATCTTGCAACAATTAGTCCGTTAGCCACTTCAAGTTCAGTCAGCTGTCTCATTGGTCTAGCCAATTTTTCACTTCCGAGTTTTTAAAGAAGTAACAGGGCTCTTATCCGATAAGGTAAAAGCTCGGGCGGGCTTGGGACAATCCGGACAAATCTCCCCCATCATTATTGGGAGATTGCATGATTCATTAATACGGAAGTCCTTGCTCATAATTCTTTTGAATTCGAGTAATTGGGGAGCACATCTAAAAGTGAGATGGAAAAGTCAGTTGGCAAATTCTCTTGGTAGATTGGATTCAGATGTTCTCTATACGCTGAGACGTTTTGATGTAGTTGTGGGTTGCATTGGCGAATACATCTGGAGATGACTTGACGGACAGGATTGTTAACTGTCTAAGATCTCTGGACGAAATCGCTCGGCTCGACTACAGAGTGCGTTACCTCCACCATTCCCACTTGTTAGAGTCTGCGAACAAGGGGTTGCACTTAGAGTAAAATGTCTTCGGGGCAAGAAAAAATGACACATCGACTCGGTAATCTAAGTATCATAATCAAATTGGTTCTCTGGAGAACGAAATATTGGCAAGCTCCTAAAGCAGCTCATGTGACTGCGCTCCTGTAGATTCCTCTTTCCATGATGATAACAGCTAAGACCCACATTGGTGCTTATTTTTCCGGCTGCTTCTTGTCACCGCCTGCTCGCCTTTCCGTTCGATAACAATTGGCTGGCTATCGGTTGTCTACCAACAAAGAAAAGCTGTCAACTGGGATGAAAGATATTAATTGCTAGAAACCAAATTAATTTTCGATAGGGCAAATCGATCTATCAATCGATTTATCGCACGATCGATACGGATTCTTTGTATTATTACTTGATCAAATAGATCGATTTTAGATCAATCTATCGAGAAGGGCGGGTTGCTAACTGATTGGCAAGCAATTGCAATTGAAAATCGATCAAAAAATTAGCTTAAAATTGAAAGTACTGGAGTAACTCGTGACTTCTAAATCACGGCCTTGCTTCGGCTCTGAACTTCCCAGCTTAACACCTTGCCCCGCAAGAACTTCATTTCAGGGAACTTGTTGTTGACGATGACAGACTTCGCCTCCTATTGCACAAACCCTCGAGAATGAGGATATTTTGAATCATTTCATTACAGATAGAGAGCCGAGTGCTCCTTACGCTCAAATCAAATATCGCATGTGAAAGCATTTGAGTAGACAGTCTCTTCACATTTTCTGGTCCTGACTTTGAATAAGAATTCAACAAGTGGAGCGGAGTTTGGAAATGATCTTTGTCTGTCTCTTGCGAATCTTCGTAGATATCAGAAGGAGATTGGAAAAAAGACAGGCCCAAATGCTGCTCGAAACACCGATTCCAGAATCCAGAGACTTGAGGCAGCGATGATATCGCTCCAGCCTCTCTTGTTGAATTTCACAAATCAGGAAAATACCAGCTCCTGGCGCGCTTCTTCCAGCTACTGCCGTGAGCATCCCAGATTACGGCTCGTCACTTGGGAAGCTGCTGACGTCCCCTGCCCAGTTTGCGAGCCGAACAGCTTCGTCGATTCTCAACTGGCAGAGCTAGAGAAACAGCTGGGTCACAAAGAACATGTTCCAATGTGGGATGCTTACTATAACCTATGGGATAACTCCTGCTGAAAGGAAGAGGAGAGCAGGCGAATTTGTTCAGGTCGTCAATGAATTCATAGAGCGAAAAAAGAACCAAACTTCGTCTGAAAAGTTGTAGAGTAACCGAGCTCTAGATCCAAAACGCATCGCACTTCTATCGATAAGAACCAGTTAACGAATTCTCTGGTCGGGATTCCGCGACAGCTTGAGCCCGGCAACTCGGTCACTCTTCCCTCTCTCCCCTCCTTAGCGGATGGATTGCTTGCGCCCCGGATCGAAATCGATCTTTCGGGCGAATCCATTGGGCGCAATCGATGGATCGAGCGATCTCATGGCAATCGATTCTACCGATAGATAATCGGAGAATTGATCGATTGACGGCACCGAGCGCAGAGAATCGGTCTACGGATTGATCGAGCCTACGAAAAATCGATCAAAAAAATTTGATCTGAATTCAAGATCCATCCGCATTCACGTGGATAATTATCTTCCTTAAATGAACTGAACAGCTGGAAATAGCATGCCAAGATGGAAAAAAGGATCCAAAAAGTTCGCAGTCAAAGTAATTTCTCACAAGAGCAGGGGATATTACGAAGTCACAATTTCAAAGCCAGTCATGGAAGCGCTCGGTGAGCCTCCAAAGATCAGGTTCAAAATCATAGGGAAGAGAGTAAAAGTAGAACCAGTCAAAGGTGATGCGGAAGGATTGGCTGAGTCTACTCTTCCTACTGAATCCTGAACATGTACTCCTTTACTTGGAGAGCTGTGACTGGTATTATAATATCGCGCAAAGAGAATAATTTGAAAGGATTTGGAAGCAATAGGAAACATTCGGAATCCTAACACGCATCTATTATTCTCGAACATTGGATCTGACGTATTTGCACTCGTTCATAGCGGGCTATCAATCATCCGCGCTTTGGTACACTTGAAATGAAAATGACTTGAGTTGCCCTCACACTTCATCTCTAGGTACTCCCTATAGCTAACTTGACTGTTCCCGTTCATATGTTCTTGACAGTCTTGCCTTAGACCGAGAAGATTTCCCCTCACGACGCAACTCCGAGAGAGCAGAGTTTGCTCACCTTCGTCGATTAAATCGAACTTTGATATCTAGCGCACATACCGTCCCCCGAAAAGAGGACTGTCAACTCAGCCAGAGATTGCTCGAAACTATTCCTATCTACGAAACATGTAGGCGATCAAGTCATGACTTTGCAAGTCCTAATGCTGCTCTTTCCACTCGATGTTGAGCACATGCAGGGAATCTCACAATTATCTCACGATATGACAATCTACCTTGCTTCCCTACAGCCCCTCCACTGTGCAACACCTCTCCAAAGAGTCAGCTGCACAGCTTCACCGGAAGCTGTTTCGGTACTCTCCACATGTGGAGAGACCAACCCCAAACCAGTTGGTTTGGAGCACCCTGTGACTCGAAGCCACAAGGCTCGTCAGGGGAAATATGATCGTCTGTCTAGAAGAGACAGAATACGATTGCGCTTTGACATCTTCCAATTGGAAGGGAATGCGCATCATCCCTGTTTAGTCCTTGTAAGCGTACTGCACGATGTGCAGACCATCTTGCGTGCCAGAATCCATGCTACAGTTGGTGTCCAGTGAACACGACAGTATGTGTCCACTTGCAGACGTGATGTGGTTGCTATTCTTCGAATTGAAATGGACAGAACAAACTCTGGCAGTTTTGACTTCACTCTTACGATGCTAGAGTGAAACAGACATGGAAGTTAATGTCCACTTCTCATTACGATTATGCATGACTTGCAGTAGGCCACGTTTGGCTGTAGTTCTGAGAAACCACAGAAAATTCCAATGCAAGTAACGGAAACACACACAAAATGATAGAATGACCTTCAATAATCTCGTTTACTTAAAAGAAAAGTGGACAATTGGTGACAGAAAATGAAGTGGACATTGAATCATCTGTCCACTCGATAATATGGACAGATTTCTTCATGTCCACTTGACAGGTGGACACTAGTTTATCTGTCCACTTTGGTTTGTCATGTTTGTTCCTTTAGGCTCTAATGTGCACACTCTTGCTCATGTTAAAGAGTGGGGAGCATCGAGCGAAGAAAAACCGTCTCGTTCTTGAGGGTGATCGGGTTGCCAAAGAGCTATAACAGGCGGAAAGGGGGATTCAGAGTAGACTTTGACTTCGAGTTCTCGCTATGCATTTACCAGATTAAGAAACGGCTCAAAATACACCTGGGCATGGAAAAGATTCATGTCTGATGGTTGATGGGGTCGAATTCGTTGTCGAATGGATTACCAATACTGAACACCTATATCAGTTCCAGCAAAGCAAGTTGCTTTGAATATCGTTATGTGAGGACAAGTTGATTCGTATGCAGTCACGTGATAGCACCACCATTGACCGGATTCGACCCGGGATACCACGCGGTCTGGAGTTCATCGAGCTTGAAGGCCTCAGGAAGCGAACGGGGATTCCCAAGCAAAAGATCCTGCAGTTTGCTACGATGGAGCTACTGTTCAATACTCTAGACAAAGACGATGCGACTGATATCAAGCTCCAGGTCCGAAAACTAAAGGGAACGAACATTTCCGATGTCTCAGTCTGGGACAACGGCAAGACAAAGCTTACTCAAGATAGCCTAGAGCTAATTCTAGACTTTGAAAATGAAGCATCCTCGAAGAGAGGACTAAAACGCGTATCAAGAGGGTATCTTGGTAACGCGCTAAAGTGTATCATAGGATACTCGTACGCTCTTGCAGAGGAGGCTGGAGTTGAGCCAATTCCTGCGACATTTGAGAGCGCTGGAATGCGGTACAAAGTAAAATTGAGACCAGACAAGCGAGCTGGCAAGATCTTCCATGACAATCTGCGATTGAGTCGGGAGAAAATTGAAGATAATGGGTTCACGCGCGTATTTGTCAGCTTTCCCTTGGATGCTTCTTCTGAACTGGATGAGGTTGGCGCTCAAAGGCTCAGGGAGCTAGTGTACGCGACGTCCATTGTGAACCCTGATAGGAAATTGGTTGTCGATATCCTGGGGCAGGCAGAATCACTTGGAGTAGAAAAGAGGTCTAAAACAAATAAAGGACCAAGGCGTGAAACTTCAGCGCGATGGTATTCGGCGAAGGAGTTTTCTTCGCTGTTCCATGATTATGTCGCGATCCAACCCGAGGAAGACGATCAAAGAATTAGTCTGAAGGATTTCATTGAGATGTTCAGAGGGCTGACCAAGAAGGCGCCGGAGATTCTTCAGGAGGTCAACGAAAAATGGGAAAAACTGCGTACTTCGAATGAAGAAAACAATCATGATTCCAAGCCAAAGAATGATATGCAGTTTTTCCCGAGCACGCCAATCGAGGACTTTCCTTCACACTGCATATCTTTGCTCCTTTCTGCCATGAAATCTCGTTCAAGACGCATAGAGAAGCGAAGCGTTCCCTCTGTCCTTGGTTGCGTAGGCAAGGAGGCCTTCGAAAGCGTAGCCAAGAGCAAGGAGTGGACAAGAACGAGGTACGGACTTCGGGTAGGAGTCCAGGTGAGTTGTCCAAGCTGCGACGGCTCTTTTACCGAAGAGGGATGTGTCGATCCCGATCACACCGAATTCCCATTTCTGGTCGAACTTGCCGTTTTCGATAGAAAGCCTGATGATAACGGGGGAAAGTGGGTCTATAATTGCGTGAATTTTGCTGCCACCACCGAAGAAACGATGTTTTCATCAAATATCTTTGATATTAACTACAGATTAGGCGCAGTTGGGATACAAGAATCCACTCCAGTGACTATACTGACCCATCTAGTAAGTCCCGTTCTACTGTGGCAAAATTACGGAAAGTCTAGCCTAGCTGAAGAGTGAAATATATTCAGGGTCCGCTGAGAGAGTTATGACAACCGAATCTGTCGCCTCCAAACAGAGAAACACCTTCGGCGATAGTTTCGGCGAAGTAATGGAAAGAGTCTACAATTCGGTTCTACCAATTCCGAATACTCCGAGACTTTACCGGGGACCAAAACCAAAGAGAGTAATATCTTGGATCCCTAGAGGGAAGCTTAACACTACGGAATATCTTAGACAGCTCTCAACATTCGCTTCTGAGATCGAAGAGCTCAATTCTCAAAGAACCAGTTCCGTGAAGTACTCAGTTCGCGGCTGGTGCTATCTTCTTGAGGGCCTCCAAAAGATAGACAAGGACGAGTTTTCGTTCTGTTCAAAGGCAATCAACGACTGCAGGAAGATGGGCCTTCTTCCGATAGATTTTGTCGCTGAAGACCAGGATGTTACAAGACACTTCCAGGGAGTCCTGGAAGCGACCGATGTCAAGGCGTCACTAAGCAAGCTGAAGGAGGATGTTAACGATTACCTGGAGACGCTCCCTTCTACGGTGACAGACTATTGGAAGGACGAAAAAAATTACGTTATGATGTGTGTCGAGAAGGGGGATCTCCTCAACCTGTTCCAGCCAATCTGTAGAGAATATCATGTTCCGATAGTGAGCTCAAAGGGCTGGGCACCAATCCTCCTGCGCCACCATATTGCAAAGCTTTCGAGAAAGGCAGAATCGCTCGGGCTCACTCCTGTGCTTCTCCTTTTCTACGATCTAGACCCTGTCGGTTGGAAAATATCTCAGAGATTTCGCAAGAATCTGGAAGACTGTTCCAGGGGAACTCGCTGGCATCCTAACAAGATAGTGATTGAAAGAATCGGACTGAATGAAGAGGACATTGAAAAGTACAACCTTACCTGGATTGAAAATCTAAAGTCGAGCTCTGGAAGAACTCCCAGGGATCCCGAATATGAGGCAAGGTTCGGGAAGAAAAAGTGCGAGTCCAACGCCTTGTTCAAAAACGACGAGACACTACAGGCCGCAGAAGAGATCTGCAGAAGATGGATCGAAAAGTTCTATGGGAGCGATGCTACTGAACGCTTCAAGAAGAAGGAAGAGAACGTAAAGAAAACAAAACTCGCAAAATTGTACGAGAATCATGCATGGGATGGATTCTTCACTGAGATCGATAAATTATCGAGGGAGTTAGCTGCCACAGCAGAACAGGCAAATGATACAGCTAGTCCTGACACTGGTAACATCTCAGCTTCGCAAGAAGAAGAGACAACAGTATACATTACTGAGTCATACTATGGACATTGCCCTAAATGCCACAAACCATTCGACTACGACGAGAATGAGGATATTGGAAGGTCTGTCAGATGTAGCAACTGTCATGCAAAGCTGAAGCTCATGCGCGAATCATCAAACAGCTCGCCCTGATGTGCAAGGCAATTCTCGGGCTTTGGATAACCTCAGCCTACGTTAATGATACATAAAGGTGGACGTTGGATAGCACCCCTTTCTCCTAAAGCGATTGTCACAATTTCTTGGTGTCTCTTTCCCACTCGGCCAGCTGGTTCACCATCGGCTCCACGTTAAATGTAGTTAACAGTATTACAAGCTAGCTTTGACCGACGCCCTTACTGCTGCCCAACAATACCTGACTAGATGGCTCTTGTCGTGGGAGGACGAATTCTTCGGAATTCTCTACTACGACGTTTCAGGATTCGCTGTATCTAACGCGCCCAGGATCTTCTCCCAAGGAAGAAGCATCTCAATTTACGGTGTACGTGGTATCGGAAAGACCGCTGCGATGCAGGGAATCCTTTGGAACGGCATGAAGTCCGCAAACGACTCGACTCGATCAGATACAGATCATAGCTTCCTTCCGGTCTGTGTCTCTGTCAAGGGAATGCGCGCGGTGAATTCTGTCATTGAACTGGATGACCGATTCTATAGATCCGTGCTAAATGGACTACTTCTATCAACAAACATGAAGCCAAAGTACGAGAAGGCGAAACATCTGGTCGCGAATTTTGCCCCTTGGATATCCAGAAAGGCTGTAGACGCGGCAAGTCTAGTTTTTCCTCCTGCATTTATTGGCTCTGATGTTGTAGAACGTGGTGTCAAGAAGCTTCTTGACAAATTGGGCATCAAAGAACACGAAAGGCTAGTGATGTCCAAGGATGTTGACGCGCGGTTTGCGACTGATTTCATTTTGAAAGAAGTCGAAGAGTCTAACGTCATTCCGGTGTTTGCAATCGATGAGCTCGACAAGGTTCCATACGATGCATTGTTGTCAGACTTTTTCGATGGAAATCAAGAGTTCTTTCAGGGCAAGAGAACCATAATTTCACTATCTCACACTTTTGGAGAATCCATCCAGAAGGCGGTAGTCGCATCAGTGAGCAGATTCTCCTCGGTTCAATCCTTGGAGGGAGTAGATAATTCCGAGGATCTCATGAAGATGCTAAAGCCGAGGTTGACTCTGGGACTGTCTCAGATAGCAAAGAACAGCGAAGAAGCAAGTACCCTCGCGGAATCCTTGTTCAAGCCAGAGACTATCGAAACAATCGTGAACCTCTATGTCCCCAACGCCTATCTCATGCTTGAAGCAGCCTACAGGGGTGTCGAAAACGCTTCAAGAAGCAGGTCCAACTCAGTATTCCCTGAGCACATCGAAGAACACGCTCCTCTTGGGACAAGAGCAAAGGAAGTACATATTCCCACAGAACTTCAACGATTAATACTTGGAGAGCTGTCGCTTGGAAGGCTCAGCCCTTCCAAGATTTCAGAACGCACAGATCGAAAGGAAGAATCTGTGGTCAGAGTTCTAAAGCTGATGATGAAGAACAATTGGGTGGGAAGGGTTGGGGAAGGGAGACGGGTCTATTATTTTCTAACGCAGCCTGGAGAGGCTGCAAGGCGGCACAGGTTGAATTGACGGTTAACGCAGTACGAGGTTAACTCTACTTAAGCGTGAGCCAATAGTTAGCATTCTCTGATTGGTTTCATTTGTTCAGCAGAGTGCGATCAGGCCCCAACGTCCGACATATTACGGCTAATCACGATGACTAATGATGTTAGCAATAATGCTTCGAGATTCTGGCGTTAAAAGTAGCTTCTCACCATCAACTGCGTAAAAGGAATGAGGTTATTCACGATGATCACAATCAGGAAGTTCAAGGATTTTGTAATTGATACTCTTCCTGAAGAGTCCCCGCTCCGCAAAGTCTTGGTAGAAGAGGATAATGAAATGTCGCAGGAAGAGTTTCTTGCTAAATTTCCACTCTGGTGGGAGCTTGCTGGCGTGGTTCCTAACGCAATGATGCACAAGAGGCCGATATTATCGGATTTCAAGACATAAATGTATTTGGAATAGATTCCAATGTCCTAGGAACAATTAGCAATCTGTATATACAGGCTTGCGCATATGTACAGCGGTG
>JAJYUX010000042.1 GCA_021792315.1 archaeon | reverse complement strand
TTTCCCAGTATCGACTTTTTCTTACTACATGGAGCCAACATCGATTTTCAACTTATATGAGGCCTCGGCATCTTTCCTCTTCTGGCTGGGTGTGATTTCCCTAGTTTTCTTCTTCCCCCTCAAGCATACAGCGAAATTGTTTGGATATTACATAAGGTCAGTGCGTGGCGCTGTAGTATTTTTTCTCTATCTTGGAATTCATTTATTCCTTTATGGTCTATTGCTTGAAGGAATCGTAATATATCTATACAAAGTTCCACAACTCATCTCTCGAAGCTCTATCAGTTTCACAGCCATACTTACGTTTCCAGAAACCACCCTCTCCATTTTGAGTAATTATGCATATAACCCCAGTCTCAATATCTCTGTTCCACCATCATACAGTTTCGCCCTGTCACTTTACAGTCTTGTTATCGCCGTGACTATTGCTGTTCTGGTTGTTACTAATGTGATGAAAGTGAGTGAGATGGCAAGTTCCTGCACATTGGCTCAAAGATCGAGAGCCATTGTCTTGCTCCCGGCTTTAGGAGTTGCGGGAGGGGCAGCCTGCTGTCTTTCAATACCTCTTCTCATATCTCTCGCAGTCCCATCTGCGGCGATACTTTCCGAATCCATATGGGCATACTACATAGCTTATCTAGGATTTCCTCTGGCTACCGCTGTCGCTCTAAAATACAATCTAGACACCACGGAAAGGTTAGACTCAAAATTCCGGAGTTCGGAAAGTCAGTGATAGCCAAGTATCTTTCGATATTTCAAGGCTAGACAAAAATTCTGGATTCTCGGCCAGTTGACAGCTCTTTCAATCTTATGCGCATATTGAAGTTCCGCAAATCTTACTGTTTATCGACCCGCCGAGCGACCGAATGCAAGAAGACGGCGAGCAAGTGTGCCTTTAGGTTAGATCTATTTCTGCAAATTGCTCGATTCTCATGATTAAGACAGATTCCTTCGAAACCGATAAATCGCACAAACTAGTCTGGATGATTCATGACGACTGATAATCGCGCAGTTTTCCTTTCGCAGGATGAAATACCTTCGTCTTGGTATAATATTCAAGCAGACCTTCCTGAACCTCTTCCCCCACCGCTTGATCCTAGAACGCTAAAGCCAATGTCGCCCGAACCGTTGTTCCGGGTCTTTGCCAGAGAACTTGTCTTACAAGAAGTCTCTCAGGAACGTTGGATCAAGATACCAGAAGAAGTCATGGAAGCTTACAAGTGGTTACCGAGACCTACGCCACTGATGCGCGCCTACAAACTAGAACAGTATCTCAAAACTCCAGCAAAGATCTACTATAAGTGGGAAGGCGTAAATCCCTCAGGGAGTCACAAGCCGAACACCGCACTCGCACAAGCGTACTACAACAAGACACAGGGAATCGAAAGAGTGGTAACTGAAACAGGCGCAGGTCAATGGGGCTCTGCACTAGCCATGTCTTCTGCATATTGGGATCTGAGGTGCAGAGTATACATGGTCGCAGCTAGTTTCAAGCAAAAGCCGGGGAGAAAAATAATGATGGAGACTTGGGGAGCTGAATGTCTTTCATCGCCAAGTAATAATACGAAGTTTGGAAGAGGATTACTCCAAAAAGATCCGAATGATTCAGGTTCGCTGGGTATAGCAATCAGTGAGGCAATTGAGGATACACTGACAGATGAGAAAACACGTTACTGCATCGGCTCTGCTCTAAATCACGTTCTGTTGCATCAGACGGTGATTGGATTGGAAGTCAGAAAACAATTAGAGATGATCGACGTTCGGCCAGATGTCATGGTGGGGAACATTGGAGGTGGGTCCAATTATGGCGGCTTTTGCTTGCCATTTGTGGGTGATAAAATCAAGAAAAAGAATGAAATAGATTTTGTCGCATGTGAGTCGAAGGCCGTCCCTCACACGACTATGGGCAAGTACACATATGATTTTGGAGACACTGCCGGAATGACACCATTGATTAAGATGCTCACGCTCGGTAGGGAGTACAAGACCCCTCCAATCCATGCAGGTGGATTGAGGTACCATGGAATGGCTCCTATAATTTCTTATCTCATCAACAAAGGATTTATGCGATCTGTAGCTTTCAACCAGAAGGAAGTATTCGAGGCTGGTCTTTTGTTCGCGAAGACAGAGGGAATAATTCCAGCGCCGGAGTCAGCTCATGAGATAAAATTCGTCATAGATGAAGCCTTGCGTTGCAGGAAGAGTGGAGAAGCAAAGACTATCGTGTTCAACAACTCTGGTCACGCGCTTCTGGACTTGGCAGCATACGAGGCCTATCTGTCAGACAAATTGGAAGACTGGGCTCCAACTAAGATAGAATACCCATCTTTTGTGAAGTAGATCGCGGCATACTCCAAGAGTCTTCACGGCGTCGCCGACTCTTGATACTGTGATCGCGAGAGCCGCATCACGTATGGGCGTATTGTTCTTCTTAGAGAGAGCAAACACGAAATTGAACCCTTTCATCATCTTCTTTTCGAGACCGCGGTTTACCTCTTCCTCTGTCCAATGCTGTCTTGAAAGATTCTGTATCCACTCACATGATACTGCCCTGAATGGAAAACTCGAATTTGCATCATTGGCATAGCAGTTCTGCTATATCAAAGAATTTTCATGTCTCTTACCTTAACAGAATCATCCAGCTCATAGTTTATGAATCAGTGTAGACATCGGGTGCTGGAATGTCCATATGAGGTCCAATGAAATCAAAGACGACCGCAGTGTATCTTCTCACTCAATGAAAACCTCTTTGAGTCACAAATAACACTGCCCTTTGCTCCTCCATATGGAATGTCAATCACAACGCACTTCCAAGTCATCCACATTGCAAGCGCTTTCACCTCTGACAAGCTGACATTCAGATGGTATCTTATTCCACCTTTGTAGGGGCCTCTTGTATCAGTGTATTGTACTCTGTAGTCTTGGAAATTCCGTATCCAGTCACTGTCCATTCTGGCTGGAATGGACACGTTCAGAATTCCCTTGGGTTGTGAAAGAACTTCCACAATGTCAGGATCGAGCTTGGTTAGATCTAACGCTATCTGAAGTTGTTTCGTCGCATTTTCGAAGTGATCCAGTTCCGACATTCCATACAAAACTTTGTCATTGGCACATTAAATGATTCAAGAAATATTCAGATTTTACGCACCAATTCCGAGGGATTTGTTTGTCATTGCAATTGATTCGGTCTTGTTTGTCTTTCCGTTTAGAGCACGGATTGCATCGATGTTCTCAGGAGTCACTATTGACTCTTGGTGGATAGCCATGAAAAGGTAAATATCCTTTCCGACTACCTGGACGGAATCTCGCCAGATGACCGACTCGTAGACGTCGTTTCTTGGTCTTCCCATTTCTCTAGCTAAATCTATGATATTGGAGGTCGATTTGAAGCCGTCCTTCTTTCCATTTATCAGCATGACTCTGTTCGTACCTTCAAGCTTATCGACTACTTTGTCAGTTGAGGCATCACTCTTCACGGTGACAATTAGCGAATGAAGGTGCATGTGCGTTGTTGGTACCTTAAACGCCATAGAAACTATTGGGAAATTTGGAAGCACTGTGTTGACATCAGGTCCGTGATGGGACGGTACTGTGGGAGGGTCCAAGACGACAGAGTCGATAGGACCTTTTGAACTATCGTCAGGGTCAGTAGCTCTTCTTGCGATTACAACATTCGCCTTTGAAATCCCAAAATTCTCGTCAAGAGAATTAAGAACTCTGCATAACCCAGTTGTGTTGCAGGAGACGACTCTCACATATTTTCTATCTTGAACTTTGTCGTAATTACACTGAGCGACGAATGAAAATCCTGTCAATTCGTGCTCCTCTCCGCCTTGAAATATCGCCTTCTTGCCAAGTTCTTTGTAAAGAGAAATATTCTGTGCGCCCGTATCCTCAGGACTCGAGTCTACTACGATGTCTGCCTGAGCTATGAGATCTCTAACCAGACCTTGAACCTTGACCCCACCATTTTTGAGCGCTAGTTTGGACTTTTCGTCGACTGCGTACACCTTGTATCCCTTTCTAATAGCAGAGTATGCTCGATAATCTGGATGTACTTTCGTTATACCTAATAATTGCATATCTGGCTGTATAGACACAATATCGGCTATCCTACGACCAATGACACCATATCCGTTAACTGCTATCTTAATCATAATAGAGCATCTGCTCTGTAAGTGGATGATACATCGTCTAAAGTCGCATGGGGCCAGACGAGTGGCAGAACAACATGATACTGAATCATTCCGCGATTCAGTAGATAGTAAACTTCCAAGCGCTCCGCTCTCACAGGTGAGCAGTATACTATATGGACTGTTTGCAAATATGACAAGATAAGTTTGCCTCTGATCTACACGTTTTCGTAGCTCCTTATATTTCTAAAGAGGTACCAAGTGGTTTCCGACCATTGTCGAAGGAATTCACTGATTACTTCATGAGGAAAAAATCTCCGAAATCATTGCTCTTTGGCATATCCCTTCGAAAGGATGTAATCAAGAATCAAGAGATTGAAAGTATCATAACTCAACGTAAAGTCGACAGCGATATCGCATACGATATTTTCTTGGCTTTCAGCGCGCTCTATTTCCTCAGATGGTTTTTTCGAGCATTCACGAGAAATTGATGTCTAGATGAGGTACAGAAGTTGGAGCATTTGCTATTGTCCATTTCTCGCAACTCAAGTGATATGGTGTCCGTGCGAATCAAACCAAAGAATGGACTTTTCACATTCAGAACTTAGAAGAACAAACGGCTTTATCCTAGACTACCACTGTCTTCTTTAAGGATGAAGAAGAAATCCAATCTTCAACTGCGAACTGTTTTCGATATAAGAGCTTGGAACCTGATGTGTAAGCTCAGTACAGCACTAATTTAATCGAAACACTGAGAACTAATGGATGGACGGGCAAAGCCTTTCCTGCAAAGTAATAATCTATTTGGAATCGGTAGAGGGACTGTTACGAAGAGCAATCCCTGTCTATGTGATTGCGGAAATGAAATGAGAATAGACCAAGAGAGAAAAGTGTCATCTCTTGGTGTGAAACACTCAGCGTCTTCCGACAACAGCGCGAATGAACATCAGTAGTCAATCGAACAAGCCCCCCACTCAAATCGTCTACAAACGCCTGAATATCACTCAGTAGTTTTCTTCAATGTATTCTAGCCACGACCTATACACCATTTCAGCTTCCGTCTGATCTCTGGTTCTGCGACCCTCTTGATCATCAACTTCTATAGCAGAAAAAGTGATTTTATCGCCTCTAATTGTGCCTGTCATCCTAACTCTTGGAGGGTCCGAATCGCCTTTTTCTACTGCTTCAGGAAAACTTGGAACAAATGTCAAGACGATGGTACTACCTTCCGCTTCCAAATCAAACCCACCTGCCTCTTTACAGTACCTTTCTAGTTTTGAGTAGGTGACATCTAACACTTCGGTCAATTCCCTGGATAACTAATACGATATCGCCCTCGATATAAGCTGCAACTCGGACTTTCCATTCTATCCTGCACCATCCATTTTATGTTACTCGTTGATATGAAATAATTCACACTTATCGTTAAACTGAGTATCCTCAGCATTGAAGTGTGCAACATTTTCTGAATCTTGACAAATGTGTCTGTGGTGCTTATAGGTATCTCGCAATACGAGAGCATAAGCGAAGCTATGAGGTCTACCTGATACATCATTCACACTCACCAGTCTTGCCAGATCAGAGGAAGTATGCAAAATTAGCTTCAATCCCCAAGCATCGATTGAATATTCATGATATTCGAATCAACGAATTGACTGAAGAGAAAAGAGTGAAGCTTACTTTTGAACAGGTTGAAACCTTGAAGACCGTTCTTAGAGATCTTGAAACCGCTCCGAGCTCTGAAGCGCAGGCTAATCAAGAAGGACAAAACTCGGTAGAGCTTGAGCAAATCCCGGCGTGATTAGCAAATATCGATACCATGACACCATGGTGTCAGGGGTTATTTCATGACAAAGTTCACTGTAGGTCGTCTAGAGGCTAAATGTAGCTCTTTCATATTTAGCTAATAATTCTTCTTTGTTGCGCAGTTAGAAGGCGTGTGTTTAGAGGGCCGCATTTACGAAACAACGACCCTAGACATCAGGGATGCGCTGTGAATTTTCCTCTTCAGCATTAGCACCGGGAATCTTGTTTTATCACGTGAAGCTGCATGTGCGATAAAACTGAAACTCTTCCAAGAAATCTTAGCAGAAGTTCGGGATTTGTCGAAAGATCGATGCGTCTAATATACTCCTATTCGAACGATTGCCTTGTTCTAGATTCATCCAAAAGTCATTGTATCTCCTCGCGAGATCCAGCTTCATCAGCTGAGTTTAGCTTCTCCTTTTTGGCAATATCGGGAATGGACTTTCGATCTTGTGACTGACTTGAATAATCAAATCCTGTTGCTGAATCTGATTCTCTATTAGAAGTAACTGTGCTTGCCCTCTCTGTAGGTGTGTAGACCTTCATTAGATCGACTGGAGAACTGTTTTCAGTTCCGGCATTACCTTTTGGAACTTGGGAGTTGACCAGATCTACAATCTGCTTGCCGATAGAGTCTGATCCAGTAGGAGAGATGATCTGAACACCATAAGCCCTGCTCACAGTTTCTTCGCTCTTAGAAGGAGTCGTGAGCGCGATCAAAATGGTGAAAGTAGGGTCAACGTCATATTTCTTCGCGAAAAGTCCAATTATATCCTCCTCTTTCGGTTCGAATGCAAAGTTTGCGACTACGAGTGACCTACCTTTGGTTGCTACAATGTCAAAGCCGTGCGTCGCTCCTGACTTCCCGAGCAGCTCGCGCTTTGAGACAACTTCGAATCCATTTTCCTTTAGGGTAGAAACAATTGACGCGAGCGGAAGTGTTCCCTTGGCGACCCTTCTCTTGGTTTCTTCTGACAGTTCGTATTCGAATATTGGTTCGTATCGAGCCTCTTTATACGTGAAAACATCCTCGCAAGAATTGCACTTGTGACTCATTCTTGGCGCTTCGAAACGGGTGCCGCAAGCTTTGCATTCGAAACTCGAACCTATCTTTCTACAATCACTGTCGGTGACCAAGTTCTTGCACTTAGGACAAATCAATACGTCCCCGTCTTGGAATTTATCTCGGGATCCTATATATCCGCACTTTATGTGTTCAATTATGACTGTCTTGCCGACATCAAATGATGAACATCGAGGACAATTGTATTTCGAATAGACTAACGGACTACCGCAAGTAGGGCATATGATGACTTTGTCCAGGAGCTTAGATCTTAGTATTCCAACTCGAGTTAGGTCATCTAGAAACCGATTGGTATCCTTTGCCGATCTCTTCGGAAACAGCTCTTGGAGCACAGTATAGATTATTCCTCCTTTCTCAATCTTTGAATTAATAGAATAGTTGCCCTGATCTATCATTTTTTGAATCATGGCTTGAACCTCAGGGTTTTGTAATAGCGCATCCCTTTCGCTTGCCATGTCTTGTTTCGACGTGTTCTTTCACTCCGCTGGATTATCTATTCTATTCAGTCCTGCATTCTTCACTCAAATCGTGTTGAATATCCCGAATATTGGAGCGTTGAATGCGAGGATCGTAATCACCAGGAGGACAAGAGAATGTCTCAAGCCAGTGGATGCAGACGCATCTACAATTTTGCCCACGACGATACCTCCAAAAATCGATTCCAAAAGTCCAGAGATGAAGAAAACAGATTCGAAATAAACAGGAGGTATATTGCTCACTCCAACTGAAAACGAGCTGACTGCCACTGGGAGTCCTACCGAGCTCGATGGTGGGATTGGTAGATTGTTTAACGGTCCGATAAATCGCGACACGATAATGTATGCAATAATCAGAAATATCACTACGGAAATATACACCAGCTGTGTATATGGTCTTAATTCAGATTGTTTCTGTTGATCGTATTGTTCCATTCCATTGAAGAGAACGACGCTCGATTCCAATACCTGCCTCATCTTACCGCCAGCTGAATACGCTTCAACAACAATCTGACCCACTTGCAACATGAATGGGTGTCTAAGGCGTTCGCAAGCACTCATTATTGATAATTTGAAATCATAACCCATTGAAAACTTTGTCATAGCAATTGCGATTTCGTGCGAAATTGGTCCATAGTCGCGAGTGGTTGCTTGAATCAGAGCTCTCGGCAAGATGACTCCGGAATTCGTGCTTTCCAACAAATCACGCATGAATCGCGGTATGCTCCTTTCCACTGTTTTCAGAAAGCGGTGATTGTTGTAAGTAACGAGAGCAACTGGTGAGAGAGCGGTCATCAACCCGACACCAAGAATAGTATCAGTGAGAGAGGCGCTCGATCCATTGGGGAGTTCCCAAGGTCTGTTAAACAGAGTCCAGGTAGTCCCGCTCGCTCTCGTCGCGCTTCCATATGGAACTAAATATGGTAGCACGACATGATATTTGCCAACGGAGATTGCGAGAATAAAAGACACAATAACTATGATAGCAGCCCCAACGTATGAGGCATATTTCCACTGATCTTCTATATACCGCAAGCTACGCTTTCGCCACCACTGAATCAAGCAGTATCACAAAGACAACAGAAATCACAGGTATGCCGATAAATACAATGAGATTTATCAAGAAAATTGGATCTGGCAGGCCTCCTCTAGGTAGTAGTCCAAAAATCGAGAGCATCACGATGAAGATTATCGGGCCGACTACCACTAGTGTGATATAAAGCTCAGCCATCACCGAGAGACTTGCGATTGTTTTCCTCAGGTTATCTCCCTTCTCCTGCAAGAGCCGCGAAGATTCAAACATCACCAGATTGTGAATTGTCCCAGTTGTCTTGTATGCCACGGCTATGCTTTCCAGCATCGCCGCAAAAGCAGCTGAGGGGGAATGATTAGCGACCTCTTTCAGAGCCGTCTCTGAATCCATGCCAAAAATGCGAATATTTCTAAGAAATCGCTTAGCTAGCTCGGCTAGAACTGGATTCGATTCCGATGTTCCGATCCTTTCAAACAATCTATCAAGAGTCATTCCAGCTGCTGATAATACACCCAGAATACCGAAAGAATAAGCGAGCTGATTCTCCAATGCTGATTTGAATGCGCGTCTTCTGAAAATCGGATATGCCAACCAGAGGAGCAGGGTTGCCGAAAAAATCACAACAGCGAGAATCCCACTTCCCAAGAGCGATAAATTAAGCGCAGGATGAAACAGCATTCGCGATTCGAGCAGAAATGATATGACGAAAGCTGGTATAATCGCAATAAAACCGAGCAAAAATCCAGAAGAAAGGTAGGCTTCATAGACCAGCGGCATTCCTGCTTGCTCATAAACCTCCTTATATTCAGGGATACTAGGGAGCCTCCCATGAAAGATTGTGTACGCGATCCTTGATATCCAGTTTCTGGACTCTGCCTTGATCATGTTTTCATCATACGACTCTTTATGAAACAAACGTAAAATGAAACGAAATCGACTCGCTGCATCATTTTTCCGCTTCTCGCGCTTGCGTGTCACCTGAACTTGGTTAGATGTATCGCGTTCGATAACGGGCTCGTTAATGCTCGCAGGCCCAGCGCTCTCCTCATGCCTCTGCTCACGGGGTTTCCTAATTCGAATTTTCACTCTGCCAGTCCTCTCCTAGTCGTGCCATTTCGTAAACATCAGTTGCGTTAAAGTAATAACGTCTAATAATGCTAGCAACATCCTTGTAAGCATGTATCTTCTTTACTAGAAGCCACTCCAGTATTTGCTGCTTTTGCTCCATTTCCGAGTAGACATCCTCTTCTGGGATGTGCTTCGCATCTGCAATCTGCTTAAACACGTTACTTTGTCCTCTCATATCAAAACTGTCTTTGAGCTCTCCAGTCCATTCGAAGAGAGGATTCAACTGCGGACTTCTTGTCTGTTCATTAAATCCAACCATTTCACTTATGTTCGTCATTCTGCGTGCATACTTGTCTCCGATCTTGACTCTAGACATCATTACTAGAGTACTCATGAGTGGGAGAAGCATTCCCGGTATATCCATCGGTTTCGTCAGCATTCTCTTAATGGCGGTTTGCACGCTATCCGCATGGATTGTTGAGATCCCACCGTGTCCTGTTGAGATCGCCTGAAGTAATGTGTAAGATTCCTCTCCTCTGATCTCGCCAACAATAATGTAATCAGGTCGTTGACGCAATGCCGACTTTAGCAGATCATAAAGTCCCAACCCAGCGACACCTTCTTGGGTCGACTCACGCGTCACCATCGGTATCCAATTCTCATGAGGAAGCTTGACCTCTCGAAGTTCTTCGATTGTGACTATCTTCAGTTCCGGTTTCATGAACATCGCCAAGGCTCCCAGAGTAGTCGTCTTTCCCGAGGCCGTGGCTCCAACAATCAAGAGGGACTTTAGATTCTCGACACATATCCAAAGGTAAGCTGCAATCCTTGGGGATAGAGTTCCCCATAGCATAAGGTCCACAATAGTCGGAGGTTCATCTCTGAACTTTCTGATTGTGAAAGTTGAACCTCTCTTAGAGACTTCATCTAGAGTCAGATGCGTTCTGAAACCCTCTGGTAGGCTTCCTTCCAGAATTGGCTGCGCAACAGTAATTTGCCCGCCAGATTTGTACGCCAGTCGAACTATGAATGAGGCGAGTTCTTCCTTGTTCGAAAATGCGATGTTCGAAGGTATGCTTTCAAAGTCTCGATGCCAGACGTAAATTGGAATACCTATGCCGTCACAGGAAATATCCTCTACTCGAACGTCCCGCATCATGACATCAATTTTGGAATAACCGAGAAAATCTCGCTTCAAATAGTAAAGGGCCTTGTCATGAGCTTCTTTCGGAATGTCAAGCTTGTAGTCCTTGATAATTCGCGTTGTGTTGATGTCGATGTATTCGTCTACATTGCCTCTACCATAAATTATTCCGAGAGGTGCCTTGATCTCTTCAAGAAGGAGAAGTTTAAGGTGGTCTATCTTCTTCCGCTCTTCTTCGGTCAACGTAGGTTCGATTACTTCATATGTCGTGACATTATTAACTGACCTCACCGCCACATTTCCGAACGGTGGATTAACCTCGTAGTAATCTCTGAGCATAGAGTCTAGAGGAGCGATCTGATTAGACCGCGCACTAGGATTTCCTCCGAGCTCTATCTTCTTCTCGCCCAATATCTACACTGTACACATCGACTTATGCAGATGCCTGGGAGTCCTCAGTAAGAGGAGCAGACAACTGACATTTGTCGGTTCTCTTTCAACCTTGATCGGAAATATTAACTTGCTTAGAGACTAGGCCGATCCTCTGACAAACCTCTCATTTGGTTTGATGGTATGCTCTAGTTCCTTTGGAGAAGTCTTCCCCCTACCGTCGAGCATCTCATCCAGTTCACGTCGCTTTGATGAGACGAGTTGAATTGTTTCGGAGGAAAGTCGGTTTACAACTTGGATCGTTTCGGAGAGACTGAATTTTCGATTGTATGCCTGTTCCAACACCTTTTTCGTACTCAATAGAGAGTTGTATACTTCAAAGTCTACACGTATGCTTGTATACCTATTTTGCATTTGTTGTGGCATATTTCTTATGCAGTCATGGTTATAGAATGTGGTTATTTAATATTTGCATACAGACATGCATCCAAAAGTAAAATTAGGTGATGGCGCAGTCGTCACGATCATAGATCTTCCCGCCAGAAATGGCATGCTAGCAAGGGTTTTGGGCAGAGTTACACGGAGATATATGATCGAGTTGTTTGAAACAGGAGAAAAACTCCTAGTCGAAAGATCTCAAATACGCAAGAATGCAATGCACCATCTAAATCAGATAATTGGCTAAACTATGGGAATAAGGCCTATCTTTCCGGTTGCTTCGGGATCGCAGATGATTCCCTGAAGCTCGGAAAGAGGCTTTACGCTGAACATGACCGGCGTTCCGTGAATTATCTCTATTCTGATGTCTGTATCGCAGAATGCGCGTAGCTCATGCAGTAGTTTTGAATTAGGACTGGTCAGTTGAATTCTAACGTTCCCACTTCTTTTCAGGGTCGCAATCCATTCCGTCAGATCTTTAGAGATCGAATAGGCACCGTAAAGGCCCTCCAAAGCATCTTGTGCCATAACAATCAGAACAGGCTTATTGGACTTTTCTTGCAATTGACTGGTCACTGATTCAATAAGCTGAAAGTCTTCATCCATCTCCCCCGTTAGATGAGAGCTCAATCGAGCGTCTCCTTCGTAACTGAGAACCGTGACCGACTTTTTGATTGTATCGGTGGAAAGGTTTGGAAGAATTCCTGAAATCTGTTCGGAAGAGGTTCCGACAAAAGGTATGTAGAGAACGCTATGTCCTGTATTAACGAAGTTTGAGAGAATGGTTCGCAGAAGAAGATCACGTACATCTGATGCGACATCATTTTGTGTTTCTACGAGATTGAAACTCCCTTTTGCAATACCTCCGCCGGTTATGATGTCAAGTGTTTTGCTTCCAGAGGAATACATACCTGACCTGGAGGGAATAGGTTCACCAACGTTTGAAGCATCTGCGGTCGCATACTTGGTAAATGGTGGCAGGTACCTGAATTTCCCAGAATCCAGAGTGAATAGGAATCTTGATTGTCTGATGCTCACGCCACGAAGTTTCTTTAGCTCTATTTCGCGAACTACTCTTCCTTCATGAAACTTTCTTCGTAAAACCACAACACCATCCAAAAGATAATCGAGATCGGTTTGCTCTCGTCGTTCGGTTACAACGACGAAGCGCGCATCGTAATCTTCAACGAGCTTCGATATTTCCTCGACGCCCATGGTGTGAGATTCGAAGAAAAGTCCCTCCCAACTGTCGAGCACAACAAATGGATTGTTAACTTGCTCTAGATATTGACGTAGACCAGATATTGCTCGTACTCCATCCATTCTGCGAGAGTCCTGAAATCCTATCTGCTGTTCTTCCAATCGTGGAACCGTTCCATATTTCCCTTGCACAACTTCGACCCATGGCTGGTGACTCTTCAGAGTCTTTGCAGATAGTCTGGTTGACTGATAGACTGACTTGAATCCATTCTTTGAGTGATAATCCAAGAGTTGCAATACAAGAGAGGTTTTCCCGGTTCCTGGATCACCACGGATCAAGACAGATCTCCCTCCTGTTGCAAAAAAATCAAGAAGATAAGTCGAAGCTATCTCAAGGGAGCCCTTCGGATCATCGTCTTTGGTGCTCATGTCTAAATGTGCTCCAAAACATAGCTTTCCTTTCTAAACAACAAATCAGGGAGATCACTATTAGATATAAATGAGTATTCGATTCTGCGAAGGATTTAACTCATTAGTCTGAAACACCATTCTTGCGCATCTTTCATTTGATTATTACCGTGTTCAATATTTCGGGTGCAGCCATCATGCTCTTGTTTACATCTTATCTGGACCTTAGAAAGAGAGAAGTTCAAGATAAGGTATGGCTAGTGTTCGGTGCGATTGGTGTCATACTTCAAGTCTATGAAATTCATATGGGAGACTCTTCGCTATTCCAACTTGGGTTATCGGTTGTGTTGGCCACTGCAGTAGGAATGGGGTTGTATTTTTTTGGGTTCTACGGAGGAGCGGATGGCAAGGCGTTAATTGTGAAAACAGATGAGATTGGCAGTACTAGTTTCTGGAGAGGGAACGAATCTTCAGGCAATAATAGACTCCATTGATTCAGGCTACCTCAGGGAGA
>JAJYUX010000174.1 GCA_021792315.1 archaeon | reverse complement strand
ATATGACCCTTCTGGCTCCCTTGCTCGCGAAATATATCGGCGAATCTCCTACACTGGAGCCTATGTCCACTACGGTTTTGCCCTCAACACTACAATCGTACACCCCTTGTTCAAACATTTCGTAAATGGACGGCAGCCCGTAACTTTTGAGGTAACGTACTCTCCCCTTACTAATGTATTCGTCATATTCCACCCATCCTCTATTTATGAGCAAATCTAGAAAGATATCGTGATTATGGGTTGAAATTTCAATTCCGTTACTCAAAACCATCTTCCCACCTACCGAACGGACAGGGAAAACGCCATAGTGGTATGCCAAGAATACAATGCGCAAGAAGTACTCACGACTGATTCTAAGCTGCGAACCATGTGCAAACACCAATGTTATAGTCTTTGACTTCAGCAAGAGTCTGGCAAGGATTTCTGGCTTGTTGGACAATCTTTTCGCGAACCCCCTTAGACTCAATACTATACGCAGTGTTCTCCGATATTTTATCGCTAACTTGCGAAGCGTTTTGGTTCACCGAACGGCCGAGATAATTGTTACTGGAGAGTTACTTGTGTAGCGCGAGAAAGCATGAATGTCACTTCTTCGGCATCGACGATTGTCCGGCACAAAACCAAATCTATTCGAGGGAATTGTCGAAAAATCTCTTAAGGAAAGAATTCCTTGCGCTGATAGAGAACAAACCAGTTTCAGCTTCCAATCTGGCTGCTTTCCCCATTCTTCTTCTAAGTGCTTCATCTTCTATCAATATTGTCAACTTGTCATTCAATTGCTTAAGAACATTGGGCTTCTTAGTGACCATCATAGCGTCAAAGGACTTCGACAACTCAGGTATCCGGCGCGATGGAATGAGATTCCTTCCGAAGTACGGGAATTCAGAACTCGTCTTAACTAAGAACCCTGTGATACCTTCCCTAACCCATTCTGGATTGTTTATAGCATCAGTTGTGACAACCGGCATCTCGTAACTCATAGCCTCGGGGATCACCATGTTATGCGAAAGGTGAGATGGGACAACGAAAATCTGTGATTTCTTATATAACTCGTCCAACATTCTCTCTGAAAGTCTAGTTTCGATTAGGTTGATTTTAGGATTCTTCGATACAAGCCACCTGATATCCTTAGGCACCTCATCTCTGAGCCACAATCTTAGGTTTCGGTACCGTTCACAGAGTTGGTTGAACACAGTGACAACTTCTAAACCACCTTTGTAATAGAATTCCAACGGATCACGAGTGCTGCCTTGTCCAATGAAGAGCAAATTGATGACATCAGTGTCCTGGCTCTTTACGAAGTCCCTCCGTGGGACAGCAGGAGGGACAACTTTGATCTTCTCCTCCGAACGACCCAGATGTGTATTTAGTTCAAATGAGGTCTTGGCGATTTGACTCCATAGGAAAACCCCTTTGCAACTATCTGATGATATGGACTTCTCGATTATACGCCTGTACTGGAAGAAGTGTGGCAGGTAGAACCCTGTCACAACGTGGAACCATTCTAGTGCTGAGACCCACGCGTGGCGATGGAATGCTATGTGGTTGTATGCGTAAACGAGGTCAGCAGAATACGAAGCTTGAAGGAGATTCGCGATTGTTGAATCTAGGTATGCCTTCACGAGAGGAAGTGGTAGAAGTCTTGAGGGTGGACCTTGAGTCAAGAACGAAGTTCCATGGTTCTTCGTCCAAGAATCAAATCTGCGATCCCATGGCAAATTGCGAGTGAGGAAAGCGTACCCTGAGGGTGGATACTGAATTAGCCACCTTTGTGACGGGTGCAGTCCCCCTATGGGCTCGAAAAGCACTCGTTTAGTCAATGGCCATCTGCATAGTTCCGATGTCATTTAGATGTAGATCGACAGTCAAGATTTCCACAGGATAACTAAGTGGTGAAATCACACAGAGGGAGTAATTCGACTAAGCAGCAACGAGTTCAATGGTTTTGCGGGAATGACTAAATTGATGCTATCATTGAATCCCTCTTGGGTAGACCCGTTATCAGATTCCGCAACTTCAGTTGAGTTCATCCCGTGGAATCTTTGCTGCCCAGCTCGCTGTTTCTTAATCGTAACCCAGAAGACTTAACCTGTTCCTAAGTTCGGCCTCATCTTCGGCATTGAGGGCTTTGCCGACGTGCTGTTGATACCCGTGCAGTAAAGCATCTGCTTGCAGGCTCATTGTCTTGAACTCCAACGGCAAGACATCCCTCAAGTCCCCAGATTCCAAGAAACTGTGTGAGACATCAAGTAAGGCTTCAAACACCGTTCTCTGACTCCCGCTGAATGTCTTGATGGTCCTAACGTATTTGAGACCTCCTTTTCGAAGCGAAATATACTTCTCGTTTCTACGTGGCTCCGAAGCGATGCTAAGTACGCCCCTATTTCGCTCTTCAGAATTCTCGCTGAATTTATCCATTAGTAGGCTTTCCCCGATAATTCTCTCGTCCGAGGTCGCAAGCCCCATTAAATCCAAGACTGTTGGCGTAATGTCAGAGTGCGACACGACGCTATTTATTACCCTACCTGAAGGCGAATTCGTAATTATAAGTGGGACATGGAGTACTTCGTCTCCTACGTTTACATGCTGAATTCGACCTCCTTCACCAAAGGAATCTCCATGATCGGCAGTAAATATGATGTTTGTCTTCTGAAGTAAATTTGAATCAGCCATCCAAGATACCAAATC
>JAJYUX010000173.1 GCA_021792315.1 archaeon | reverse complement strand
ATAATTGTCATCTCGATGTTGCCCTTGTCAGGAAGAATATCAAGTATGTCGCTAGACAGACAATAGACGCCGGCATTAATCCAGTAATCACTCAAAACCGGTTTCTCACGAAACCCTATTGCCAATCCTTTCTCGATTTCAATGATACCGAATGGACTAGTCAAAGGAACGGATGCCATAGAACCCATCATGTTCGGAGTAAAATCCTTCACGAGCTTCCAAGGATCCAAGTCAGTAAGCACATCGCCGTTCATCACGAGAAAGGATGGTCCGGAAATTGAGCTTGTAGCATTCTTCAGTGCGCCACCTGTGCCAAGAGGTTCCTCTTCAAGAGAATAACCAACACTCACACCAAATTTCTTCCCACTGCCGATGTAATTCTCGACAACAGCATGAAGGTACCCAACACAGATCACAATGTCGTTGATATTGTGCCTGTGCAACCAATCAATTTGCCACTCAAGAATTGGAACCCCCAAGATTTCGATCATCGGTTTTGGTCTGTCGTTGGTTAGCGGCTTCAGTCTCTTTCCGTAGCCGCCTGCAAGTATGACTGCTTTCATTCGTTACGGATTCATTGGTATCTACTGAATATAAGGAATAAGCCAAATATGCAGGCTCTTCACAAGTGAAACAGTAATAACCAAGAAGCATGATCACGTTTGGCATCAGTTGACGAATGATGATCGCAAAGAAGGCAGAAATTCCCTCTACAAATTAGAAGAAGATACTTGGAATCCACCACATTACCGCAATTGCAAGCGATCCTCAGACATACATCGAGTTCTACACCAAGATCCTTGGACTGCGACTAGTAAAGCTCACAATAAACTATGACGATCCGGGAACCTATTACATGTATTATAGTGACAAATTCGGCACACAGGGATCGATATCGACGTTCTTTCCATAGGAAAAACCGATTTGCTTCTAACGACTTTGATCTTTCTCGTTGTGATTCGACCCTTTGAGCGTCTTCCGCCGGCTTTTGAACAACCTCACCTCAAAACTTCTCCAGGACTGATTATCGCTGACTATCATTTACTCACTTCGTGGTAATGACTGCAGCCAAAAAAGGAAATGAGATCGAAATGATCTTTCCGGCATCCAATTTGAAGAGACTTGTTTTTCATTTACCGTCCTGCTTCATACCCGCGGTCTATGGTGCACTTTGAAGTCCGAGAAGAGACGATGAGATACTGTCAAGTCGCCTTCAAGTCGGTAAAAGCATCTGAAAATGCGATGTACAGTTTGCGTTTAACGTTGCTACTCGCGTTCAAAGAGAAAAAATGCAGGAGCGAAGGAACAGGAATTCACCTGTTCCTACGTATCGGTAACTGCGCGGCTCTCTAGAGAGAGAGGTCTGCCTTCTTTGTCTCTTTGAGGAGCAATAAACAGGCCATGGCAATTAACTGCCATACGATCAGGATCCCGACAATATACGGCGCTGTACCCTTTATTCCAAAGCTCTTCAACAGAAAGGGTATTACAAATGCGACAATCATGCCCGCTACGAAGCCGTTTCCTAGTTGGTACGAGAAGCCAGCTCCAGAATATCTGTACCTTATAGGAAATGTCTCTCCTGATATTGCCTGGACAGCAGAGTTGTTGAAACCAACTTGAACTTCAGGAATTATGTAAGCTAGAGCAATCATGGATACAAGACCAGTGCCCACCAGAGGCAGGAAAAGTGCAACGCCAATGATCGCCCAGATTATGGATATCAACAAGTGCAGCTTGCGCCCAAGCTTTTCTGAAAACCACGGACCAGCTACAAACGCAATTATGCCAATCGCATTCGATAAACTCAACATGCTTGCACCAAAAGCCGGCGACAATCCTTGCGCTCCCAGATAAGATAATGAGAATGGCGTGAGAAGCGATGTTGTGACTCCTCCTTGAATTGATCCGCCTATTATGGCAAGAGCTATGATTTGCTTCCAGTACTTTCTTATCGCCTCTGATGCAGGTCTCTTCGCCACATCGTTTCTATCTTTGATCTGTTTGAACAGAGGACTTTCAGCGAGTCGATATCTGACAACGAATGCGATGACAATTATTACACCGCTAAGTAGGAATAGAATACGCCATCCAGTTGAATCGAAAGCCGCTGTTGACATTGAGGCTTCTAATGCAGCGGTTGAACTAGCAGCTACTGCCAAAGCAATGTTAGCGGGTGCTGCCCATACGCTCCAGAATGACCTCCACTTGCTCTTTGCCGCAAACTCCAGAATCCAAGACACCCCTCCACCATACTCGCCGCCGAGTCCTAGACCATACACTCCTCTGCAAACGAACAGGATAATGGGAGCGGCTAATCCGATCGCCGCATAGTCAGGAACAAAGCCTATCGCAAAAGTTCCTATCCCCATGAGTATGAGGGTAAGAACGAGTGTGTTCTTGCGTCCCACACGGTCGCCAATCCTTCCGAAAAAGAATCCACCAACAGGTCTCATTACATACGCGACACCAACCGAGGCAATCGAGAAACCGACAGTCGTCGCAATTCCCCCTGTGAAAAATATCTTTGGCCACACAGTGGCTCCTATGATTGATGCTATGAAAAGTTGGAAATACTCGATAAATCCGCCAAGCGCGGACGCAAAAGTGACCTTTGCAATCTGTCCAGTAGTCGGTGTCTGTAGAGGAGTTGTAGTCTCTGCCATTGCTAAAGCCCCCTATTGTGGAGTATAT
>JAJYUX010000172.1 GCA_021792315.1 archaeon | reverse complement strand
GGTTTTCCAGCTAGTGGTAGGAGCTGTTTTACGTCCGTGTATGTCAGGGGCCTCAGACGCGTACCAGCACCTCCGTGTAGTATAACCCCTTTCACGTCTTATCATAGATACCATTCTAATAAAGTTGACCGTGACTCTTTCAAGAATCGACCGAAATCAACGAAAATATAACAGAAACTTGATCATGAAATCTGCAATTTCCTTAACAGGTCAGGGTTGTGTGTACATTAGCTAAGATGTATTCCCTTTCTGGTGATGAGTTGTGGTACGTCTCTTATGAATCCCTCTTCCTCAGTTTCCGAGTATAGAATATAAAGAAAAGCGTATCATACGCTTCAGTTCCACGAGACGATCTATCATCTCCCGATCTCATGGAGTTTCTGCAAGAAATCGAGTCATGGCACATATACGATACCACGGATATACATGTTCCTGATACTAGGTTTGGTCAAATATGATTGTCAAGCACGGAAGACTGACCTGTTGCCAATTTCCAAATAATTTAATTAGTCAGAGTTACTTGAAGACTTAGTGACGGAGCAGAAATGTACACTCTTTACCAAATTTCTTAGGCACGAGAAAGTCGACCCCTTTCTGAGCACGACGTGGTGCAGGGACAGACTCTTCACCTCAGAGGATCACGGTAGTATTCTGAGATTTTATTACACTTTCCGTAGTAGAGATGACATAATCGAATGGATGAGAGAGAGACCAAAAGGGAGGACTGAGATAATAGAAGTAGAGGGGGACAAGGAGGAGATTGTTGTCATCTCGACAGCGGATTACGAGGGCAGGTTTTCTCGTGAATGCAGGGAGAACATTTTCAAAGGCATGCACATTATTTTTGTGGAGAGCGGGAGCCCCAAAGACCCTTACTTCAACTACTCCCACAGCTGCAATGTCGGGATTAAAGCAGCGCTGAAATACAATCCAAGGTGGATAGTGCTCTCTAACGACGATATGGTCAAGATAGATGGACCGGATGTTTTGCTCAAAGAGCTTAGAAAGAAGGACCCAGAGAGACTGAGCTCTTTGTTCACCAGACCTACGGGATACCACTCCTTTCCGATTTGTATTGGTGTTCCAAGGTCTGTCATTGGAAGAACTGCCGAGTATTTTTATCTCCTATCAAGAAGAAACATGAACACCGGTATATTCATCAAGACCAGGAAGCTCTCCAAGAAGTTCGGTGCAAGATGGGTCTTTGCGTCCCGAAGTGAAATCTTCAAGCGGCTCTTTTACAGGGAAACCAGGTGCTACATTCTGACCAGCGACTTTTCCATATTCAGCGGAAGGTGGGCGAAATCAATTGATGGTGACGCGTTTGACGAGGCATACATAAACGGTGTGGAAGATTGGGAGCTCTCCCTTAGAATCTGCAGAGATAGAACGAGCTATGACTTCATCGACTATGAGATCGGGGACCTGACGGGTAGCTCTATTGGTGACTACTGGGGATCAAGGAATCTGAGAGAAGTGGCCAACATGGTCTACTTTGATGACAAGATCAGCAACATGCTTGCAGGCAATAGCAAAGAATGGTAAAAAATTTGGCAGTTCGAGCAGAAGGTACCGCGATTTGCAGCGAAGTGCAAATGCAAATAATCCCGATTAGTCATCTTCAAGCAGCTAAGAAGAAGTCTTTCGCCGTACTGATTTAGTTCGGACTGAAGACTTCCGGAGTCAGGTCAGTTTTCCATCGGTCCTTCTACTGATAAACGTTCCTATGACAATTCCAACGACCAGTGATACAACGGCTATGACGGCTACCACCACCATTACTTCGATTATCTGGAATACGCTTATCCCTATTGTGGGGGTAGAAGTGGATGTCTTGGACAGAGCCCCAGGAGCGAACAGGAATACTCCAATCAGGTCTGCCATGTGGGTCTTGTTTGCGGTCGTGTTCTGAGTGATGTTCCCCTCGGAGACCTCAGAAACGGTATATTGCCCCTTGTTCATGTAAGAATGCCCAATAACGATGGGCATGCTTCCAGAAGATACCCATCCTGCGGAATTAACGTTTGATGCATCAACGCTCATCCCGGGAATTCCCGAAACTCGAACCATTGACTGACTTCCGCCGAAAGCAATTATCACCGCGAGCTGTCCTGATGAAGTCACGTTGAAAGTATCAGAGGCGAAACCCGCTCCGGAAGTGGCGTTCGCCCCGTAAGAAAAAGTATAGGAACCGAAGCCCGAAATTCCAATACCGGCGATTGTCAATGAACCACAGGGCGTCGCAAAGCCATCGGAGTTGTTGGCTGTAACAGCTAGAGAATCGACTACATTTCCGTTCACGTTGTTAACAAAAAAATACTGTCCGTTTAAGAATAATCCGGATCGGAGAGATGCTCCTACGTTATAACCGTACAAGTATATCTGCGCGCCCGGAGGTAAATTCATGAAGGATTGTTGTGGATTGACTGCACTGCTTTCGATCCGAACTTGCGTTGCTCCGTTGGTGACTGGCAAAGCAGAAATTGCAGAAAATAAAATGACGACTGTGATCAGGAAAAGGCAGAGAATAATGGATTTTGATCTGAGTAAAATCTTCTGTTTCGGCATAAATAACGGGAAACTATGGCAATTTCTCTATATTAACCTTGTCTACCAACTCTTTAGCTGTTGCTTTGAATAATATTCTATAAACTTTACGCAAAGGGAATTGTGACATTTTCAAACTCGGCGGATTCGGCGCATTCAATCCAGAAAGAAGA
>JAJYUX010000171.1 GCA_021792315.1 archaeon | reverse complement strand
TGATGCTACGTTAAAACTCCATATCGAATTGGTATTCACGTCCGTGAACCACACAACATGTTTTGAATTGTCAACAAAAATGCCCCAGGTCGTTAGACCAGTACTTTTTAGTTCTGGAAGACGAAACAAATGGACTGCTCCGTTTGAAGGAGTGAGCTCGGCTAGTGAAGTGGTGTTTTGTAAGGCAAACCACACATTTCCCTGAGAATCCATGGTAATCGCGTTAGGATATGCGCCCGGTTGTATTTGATATTCAGTAACGTACTCCTGAACTCGGACCTGGGAAGTGAAAACGGTCGGTGTGCCGTAGCTTAGTGTCTGGAGGTAATAATAGTAAGTGAGCGATCCTGCGAGAATGATGGAAATGATCATTATCGCGATGAAGATGCTTTTCTTCTTTCCTGAGCCGTCATTCAACAATCAATACGCCTTCAAACGAAGCAGATCAGTGCCAAATCGGGGCGCTGCCCTTCGAGTCAACCGTGCGGCCTCGAGAGTTGTCTTCTTTGCTTCATATCATTTGTCTTTTACAAACGTAAGGCCACTTCATAAAAATAACACATTGGGATGCTCGACCCACCTGCTTCTCGGTTTGGCTGAACAAAAGTTGACTTTTCATCAGAAGCAAATCATGATCGCGAGTCTTTCCTACTCAAGTAGCGAATGGAAACACCCGGAAATGCCTTACATTTGTAAGTGATTAGGTTGAAATAAGTGCTAACAGAACTTCATTGCTTGAGCGAGCGAGTTATGTTCGGCAAAAACTATTGCAGCATATGTGGCACGAGAGTAGATAAAGAAAAGGATTTCCAGCGCTTTGGAAAACACTTCTGCTCCGAGGAGCATGCCCAACAATACGTACAGGAAATGCAGAACTCTAGACAGACTGCCCTGACAAGACAGAGCGACCCCAATGAGAGCCGTGGATGCGGTGGCTGATCTTTCTGGGATCGTTTTCAGCCTACGCAGCAAAGAGTTGCGCAGATAATACTCCGGGCTCCGCAAGGCCAGGTGACCGATAATGGTTGTAATTATAATTCTTGCAGTCTCCGGCGGTTACCTTGCTTTAGCGAGTTCTGGATTACTCTCGAAGCTCTCATCAACAACGGTACCAGAGAAGGTTTCAATTATATCCTTTCTCAAGGCGTGGGCGTGGGAGTGGGAGAAAACTCCAGTCTAAACTTCGAACCCGCAAATGTATCCGTCGTAATCCGTGTGAATAATACCATTGAATCGCAAGATAATGAACAATCAGCACAACATACGGTTGCATCTGCATCACTTCCAGAGGAAGCACACATGTTTGAGTCAGGTGCTCTTAGTGGTGGGAACGCCTACACGTGATCACACTGGTTGTCCCAGGAACTATCACTACTACTATTGCAAGTATCGTCCTGCCTAGATAGTGGTTAGGACATAAGAGATGATATGGCTCAAAAGACAGGTAGTCGGATCCCGTAATGCCAAAATGCAGGATATGCAAGAAAAGGTTCAGTACGCTCTCTGCTCTGAACGAGCATCACAAGGCAGTTCATCAATCTGCCAAGTTTGTTGCCCCTTCGGGTAATACTGACTACAGGAAATTCGTAGCTTTGATCATTATCATCGTAATTGCAGCGAGCGTCATAGGTTATCTAGCTATTTCTTCATCGTTGGCTTCTTCCTCATCTCACGGAGGATCTGATGCCTTGTCTCCATGGGTTGGAAGGCAGGCTCCAAGTTTTTCACTGTCTGAGGTGAATGGAAGCAGTACGTTCGTTCTGAGTAGTTATGAGTTGAAATCGAACGTGCTATTATTTTTCAATGAAGGACTGGACTGCTCGCCATGTCTCCAACAAATGCAGGACTTGAGTAACGATTATGCTGGTTTCAAGGCGTTGAACGTAATCGTTGTGGCGATCACAACAGATACGGCGTCAGGCCTCTACCAGTGGTCACAAGCCAATCAAGTCAACAACATAGTTATACTTTCAGACCAAGGCCTAACGGTTAGCAAGCTATACAATGCTCTCGGATCAAATGTCAGCATGATGTCGGATCGAGACGGACATACATTCATTTTGGTAAACACATCTGGAGTAATAGAGTGGAGAGCCGATTACGGGCCTGGAACGATGTTTGTTCCGGACAGTCAAATCCTAACAAATGTGAGACAAGCGCTTACTACTGCTCCTTCATCTTCTTCTTCCTCTTCTTCTAGCAGCACCGGTTGAGAAGACAGATGGCAATCAAGATTCTCTTGTTGACGCAAGAGGGCTGCTCCCCATGCAAGCGCGTGAAAAGGATATTAAGCGAAATTGAAAAAGAGTTAAAGATGAGTGGAGGTTCTGCGACCTCCATCGAAGTAGAGGAGGTGGGCTTCGCGTCAGAGCTTGGAATGAAGCTCGCAGTTGAGCATCAAATACTTTATCCTCCTGCCGTCTTCATCGACGGACAATTGTTTGGAAAGGGCAAGATTCGTGAGGATGAGTTGAAAGGAGCTATAAACCTGTCGTTGTCAAGAGCCACGCGCCTAGAAGAAAGCTCAGAGTCGAACTGTGGAAGTTGATTTTCAAGCCGTGGTTTTATTCGTAGCTTCTCTGATCGTCGCTTTCATTGGGGGGATAATCGCACTTGCAATGCCCTGCTGCTTCAGCGTCCTTCTTCCTTCTTACTTTGCATCGAGCTTCAAGCGAAAAATCGCAATACTCCGGATGACACTGGTCTTTGCGGCAGGCATCG
>JAJYUX010000170.1 GCA_021792315.1 archaeon | reverse complement strand
GTAGGTTATGATGATTCTGGGAAATGGTTTATCGCAAGAAACTCGTGGGGCGATAAGTGGGGGATTAAAGGATATTTTACAATTCCGTACAAGTATCTTCAAGATAGAAGTCTTTCAGCAGATCTCTGGACAATCCGCTTGATTCGTTAGGTCAGAAAGAGCTTCTTTTGATCTCTCGTAATCGTTTCACTTGCTTGATCACGTTCTATTCACAAAAGCGTGACCCGAAACAATCTGATGATTCAGAATTTCTTCCTGTTTCCAGAAAGTCCGTTCGCAGGCTACGCAGTCATACATTTTCGCTTCTGGATCGAGTAGCTTCAAGACTTCGAGCATTTCCCCAAGGCTAAGGAATCCAAGGTCCAATGTTAGATGATTGCAAAAATGAATCGACAGAGAGGATTGAGTTCTCGTCAGAGGCTTCTGCATCTCGCGTTTGATTCTTATCAAAGGACTGTGTGGTTTCGGCTCTATTCTCTTTACAAGCAGTCCCACCCTTTGTTTTGTGCCTGCAATTGTGTAGGAGAGTACGAGTCCTGGGCGACTTTTCTCCTTGTGCTCCAATTCGCTTCGGGTCGCATCTTCAATCTCATCTTGCTGAAGATAGTCGACGTACGAGACCACGAGATCTGTAACTTGCCAGTAAACGAAGCGAATCAAAGCAATCGTTACCATTGAACAGGCAAGTGCACACAGTCCACCGAAGAAAAGCAGCGCCGTTATGGCTGGAGACAAGAAGCGTTCGGGGTAGATTGCGGTGGCCATTCCTCCCAAGGCGAGAAGCATCGTTAACACCGTAAGAACCAAGGCTGGGCTTCGCCAATGCAACACCTCCCGTCCTCTAGCTTCGAAATATCCAGTCCTGCTCTTTGGTAATATCAAATGTTCATTCTAACTCCTCGACGTTCAATTGTTCCACGCGAACAAGCAGCGAAGAGGTTGAAGTAAAGGATGAATATGATAAGAGTGAGCAAACTCGTATTCATGCAATCGTATTGCATTGACTTTACATCATCCGATTACGCAACAGTTTTCTATTTAACGGAGTGCGAAGAAAGTTACTGTACAAAGTTCTTTCCGTCGTGGTATCAATCGTTTTTTGAATCGAGCCGACGCGTAGGAAACTATTGCAAGAAATGTCAGCTAGGCGGTTCGATCACTACTAGTTTGGTGTAGTTGAAAGCGACGTTGTTGGCCAGGACTCCTCTTATCACAAGCGGATAAGAGAAGTTGCTGAAGCCTGCACCAATCAGAGTCTTCGTACTCTCCTCGCTTTCGCCTGGAAGCAAACGGTTTGTCGAGTTAACACCAAACGAAAATGAATAAGTGATCGAGGGTTCGGCTGACGGCAGCTTCAATGTAGCGTTCAGCGAAACTATTGGTGAATCACCAATGTTCTTCAGAGTCACGCGAACCACAGGCACGCCTGGATTATAAGGCGGGATAGGTCCGACAACGGATACCACTTTCGCTGGCTCTCTGGAAACTACTGAAAAGTGGAATATGACGATATCTCCCCACATATCGCCAGCCGCGAGCGTGTAAACACCCGTTTCAAATGGGACCAAACCGATCGTGAAGGCTCCCTTCCCGAAAGGGATCTGTCTGCAGCAGTATCCACTCAATGGAATATTGGCTGCCACAGGCTCTGCAATGTATGTCTGGCGAACAGCTGTTGTGATGCTTCCATTTGAAGAGATGATGAAATAAGGAGAGGTGACAATCATCGCAAGATTGCTGTCCGGTTCGAATGAGTAGGATTCTGCTGGGAGGCTCGGGACAGGGCAGCTGAGAAATGGAAATAGATCGATAGATGAAGCATCGGACATGTTTTGTAAAACATAGTTTCCTCTGTAAACAGCTATTCCAAACGGCTCGTGAAAGTTGCAACCACCAATTCCCAGATTTTTCAGCGGCCACGCTTTACCTGCTTGCAGATTGTTGATATGTGGAAGAATGTTGTATTCAGATATTGAAACCAGTATCGTATCAGAAATGTTCAATGAAGGATAATCAACAAGCTCGGTTCCGTTTAACGCAACCGCGAGCTTCACTCCAGCAGTCTGATTCACGGCCTGTCCTTCTGTAATGCACGTACCCGATGAAGGAAAGACTGGGTTGGGGCCGCAAACATTGCACAATCCAGATTCGTCAACTCCTGAAGGACAAGATGAGAGCGGAGATCCCGGAGCGTTGGAAAGTGTCGGTGACAAAGAGAGATTCACATAGGCACCAAACACGATCGCTATTACTAGTACCGGGATAAGGCCGGTTGCGGCCAGTCTGCCTCCCACCCTTGTATTGCTCAATCTATTCAGATCATGCATCGGATTACTGCTGCTATTTCATGTTACAGTGTCTAACGACTGTTCTGGTTGCTAGAACAGGGAATATGGCGGCTAAGTTCAAGTAAAACTGGGATCTAATGTTTCCTGCCACGAAAGTTCCGAACTTTTGAAGAGTTGTCTTCGAGACAAGTTGCATCCGAATCTACGATTTGCCCGGGCTATCAAGTCCAATATTGCAAAGGACGGCGAGACATGGTTCTATGTGGCAGTCGGACTGTTTTATCTCCTTGGAGTCTGGGAGCACCTTCCATCTTCCGGCGGCCAAATCTACAGTGACATTGTGACCGTATACCAGAACAGGTTCTGCTACTTCGGGCCTTGCACCGGCGGTCTTCCTTATGTGAACTATTTTGTAGAGTACCCGGTGATCACTG
>JAJYUX010000041.1 GCA_021792315.1 archaeon | reverse complement strand
AGCATGGCTCAAGATAACGCCGCTTCCCAAGAGGACGGAGAAAAACAAGAGGCTATTGGTATTCTTCGACGAGTGGTCGCAGGCAGGACGCGCCATACAGAAACTACGAGAAAACAGGGTCCAGCCAATACTCTTAGAATTCATAGATGATGAATCGATCCACGCGGTCAACCACGAATTTGAGCTAAACATACCTGAACACAGGGCGACACTTCTCATAGAGACAGATTTCGGGGTGGATGAGATATTGAGGCTCTGCGGAGAGAGTGGCTCAACTGGCCACTACGTTGCGAAGGATGAAAAAGACGAGGAGAGGTTGTACAACGCAAGGGCACTTGTCTACTTGGGTATCAGGCCGCTTAGTAGTGCATACCACACCGAGGACGTAGTCGTTCCACTGGATAGGCTAGTCGATTACATGGAGTTCGTCAAGCAGACTGGAAGAAAATACAACCTGAAAATTCCAACTGGCGGGCATGCAGGCGACGGTAACATTCATCCTGTCATATTGTATGACAAGTACTCCGAGGAGTCAAGCAAAGCAGCTGAGAGGGCCTTCTCCGAGATCTGCGACTATGCCATCCAGATAGGCGGCTCCGTCACAGGCGAGCACGGCGTAGGAGAGCAAAAGATGCGCTTTGCAGAAGAGCAGCTGATGAAACACAACGGCGCTCGAGCCATCGAACTAATGAAGGAAATCAAAAAAAGGTGGGATCCGAACAACATACTAAACCCTGGCAAGTTCCTTAATCTCGGCGATGGCGATCCTACAAACAAAATGAAATAAGCACTCAGCTGCGAGTGTAGATCTTGCATTTTAGTGACAAAGACAAAGCGTCTGTTCCCTTTAGAGCAGCCCATCACTTCCTTTTTTTACGCAGATTGACTCTTCTCATACATTCTTGTAGACTGCGGAATAGCTTCACACGAACTCCCTGAGTTCAATTGAAATACTGGGTTCACCTCGTATCTTATATGATGGAGTGCTAATTTGACGATGGGCCAGCCATGAAGTAAGTCGTGTTTGACTCAATGTTTCGATTTTTCAGACAAGCTCTCAAACATTTATACGCCTGACCTCGGCAAAACACTCTGCAACTCGAGAAGCGTCGTGTCACAACTGACCATGATCGGTCTTGAAACTGCTTTCTTCATTACGTATGACACAGATGTCATCCTCACTTGTACAACACTAGAACGCGCTCAAAAATTCAATTCCACTGACCGCGGAGCTTCGAAAGTCGAATCAGCTGGTATGTCGTGCCTAGCTCAAAGTGTTGGGACGTAGGTGAACATTTGGTATGCCACAACCAAGTCAGAATCCTCCATTCATAATAACAGTACATTCTGCTAAGGGTGGGGTTGGAAAGACCAATCTTGTAGGAAACCTGTCGGTTGCACTAGCACAAAAGGAAGCCTCCGTAGGAGTCATCGACATGGATTATGCTTCTCCAGGCCTGCACATCATATTCGGACTGCCGAAAGTAAAGTTCTCCTTGGAGGATGTGTTGGAAGGAAGATGCACACTGGAACAGGCGGCTATCAAGCTCACAAGGAAACTCGACTTACGTGGGAGATTGATTTTGGTCCCTTCCAGCCGCGAAGCTAAAGACATGGTTAACATACAGCGGCAACGCTACGACATACTTCAAGTAGAGAAGCTGACAAAAGATTTTTCAAAATATTCTTTGGATTACCTGATTTTGGACGCTCGGCACGGGGTGAGCTTGCCGTCCCTGCTATCGATCGCGGTCTCCGATGTAATATTGTTCCTTGCAAGGCTCGATAAACAAGATGTCGCGGGTAGCAAAGCGCCACTACAAGTGGCACGCGCACTGAAGAAACACACTTTACTTATTGCAAGCATGATATCCAGAGATGTGGAAAATGAGAAGATGAGGAAGAGACTAGGCTTGATGTTTGGTTTGCCGCTTGCTGGAGTGCTGCCCTACGACCCTCAAGTACAGATGAATAGGAGTTCGGGGGCCTTTATTCTCAAAAAGCCCAAAGGCGATTACGCCCAAAGGATAAACTCAATGGCAGACATGCTAATTCTAATGAGAGCAAAATTTGTGAGCAGAAAACAGAAGACTTGAATGCGGTGAAAACTCAGCATAAAAGTCGATCACTCAACTTTCTTCTCGAACACTTAGCTGCATGACCGTTGTACACCGATACAACAGTTATACGCTCGCAAAACGCAACAACATGCTAGAGCAAGATAGTCATCGAAATGTCGCGAAAGCGTGGACGCAAGAAAAATAACCGCCGAACGTCATTGCCGAATGAGAGAAATATTACGGATGAACGGCTACTTGATTCAAAGCTCTGGTTTTCTACGCTGAACAGTCTAGTTAGGCACATGATAGAAAATCAGGAAGAAGATCGATTTGAAAGAGACGGTGAATATGATTCGAGAATAGACTCTCCAGTGTACTTTGGCTACTCAATTTCCTTAGGCCACTCAGGCGTGCCGCTGGTAAGAGAGTTAGGAAGTAGAAGGCCCGAAGGAAAGAAAAATGGGCATGAAAGCAGTGATTATGCGGTACAGGAGCCGAGAGCGAAACGACAGCCAACGCCAGTTTCCGAGACGATACTGGACAAAAAGAGAGGGAAGCTAAGAGTCATTGTCGATCTGCCTGGTCTCAGCAAGACAGAAGATATTCGGGTTTTACCAAAAGGAAGATCCCTAAAAATCAGGGCGAAAGATGAACTTCGCAGTTACAACTTTTCCGTACCGCTGAAACGGTCGATTCATAACAGTCCAATGTCGGTAGAGAAAACTTCTTACAACAACGGGATCCTTGAGGTTACACTCAAGTTGCCACAATGATTCTGCTTGTACAATTCCTTCCAATTAGATCATTTCGATTTGAGGACTGTCACACTACAAACAATCTGGATACGCTCAGATAAAGAATAACTGTCACTGTGTAATCTATTTCTTATCAGATGAGCTAATAGCTTCTGGGAAGCATGGAGAGCCTATTCAATGGTTGAATAGGGCGTTCTTAGATGCTTGTGAAAGTCCGTTACGAAATTATCAACCAACCTTTCGAGGCTACGCGTAATTTCCTTAACTCTTAACCTAGCCTGCTCTCTGATCACCGACTCGTCAGCCGTAACATAGACATGGTAGTATCCGCCATCCTTGAGAGTTCTGACTCTCTTGTACACGAGGCCCAAGCTCGTTAGCTTGGATAATGAGCGGTGTACGGTGCTCCTATCCCTCTTTACCACTTCTGAAATCTCGTCCAGAGTTGCCTGATTTCTTCTTGCAACTTCAAAGAGAATGTCGAGATCCATTTGCTTCAGGCTGTACAGGCAGCTTAGCAGTTCGGAGCACGTGGCGCCTTTCCGAGTTAAGAGTTGTATGCTTTCCATTTCAAATTAGAGGGAGCAAGGAGGTGATTTAAGTCTTGCATGATATCGGCAATACCGTGATATCTTAATAAGCAGTTTCTCTACTATAGAGTAAGATCGGTAGATTACAATATGAGTTCGGATATCGGCAATAACGACCAGGACGAAATCGAGAATATCAAAATGAAGACTCTGCATGAGATGCAAAAACAGGTAAAGATTCAACAGGCTCATACCGAAGCACTCAAAGCCCTCGGAGGCAAACCTATCGACCTAGCTGATTCCAACTTCTTCTCAGAGGTGAGCAAATATCCGCTGATGCTGATAGACTTCTGGGCTCCGTGGTGCGGGCCCTGTCGGATGGTTTCACCAACAGTGGACCAGCTTGCAAAGCAATACTCCGATAAGATTGCCTTTGGCAGAGTAAATGTGGATGAAAATCCAATGACCGCAAGTCAGTTCGGGATCCAAGGAATACCAACACTCCTGATCTTCCAGCACGGAAAGGCTGTTGATGGACTAGTTGGAGCCTATCCAAAGAACATGATCGAATCACGCCTAAAGGCGCATTTGGGAAATAGCTCTACAACGGGAGCATACCAATAAACTACAAGCCAAAGATATCGTAGAAGAAAAATCGAAAGCTAGGCTGACCGCACCCATCGCTTGTTTTGGCCTAGGAACGTATCACAGCCTAGCTCGATTTAGGCTTTGTCAACTTGGGGTTTTCTTTCTCTAGCCGTAAGTGAGCGAGCCAATTTGGCGTACGGGCTAATAGCTCGCATCATCTTTATCTCTGCCTTTCTCAAGTGCTCTTCGAAAGTCGAGGCAGGCACTCTTTGAATTGAGGCAATCTCAGCTATTGTTCTGGTTTTAGGATAGTTATAATATCCCATCTCGATTGATTGAACCAAAGCATCCAGCTGCTTTTGAGTCAGCGTTCCGAAGAAATCATCAACGGATATCGTCATAGATGATCTTGCATTGGATCGTAGGAGGCTCCCCTGAGATTGAATCTGCACGTCTCCGAACTTTGAAAGATTAGAGAGAGCTTTGTTGAGATCCTTCGTGTTGAATGCGAGTATCTCGCAAAACTCGTAGCCGCCCTTGTAGGTTACCGGCATGACTGGAATGCAGTCGGATGACTCGATTATGGCAATAGAAGAGTTATTTAGAGCGCATTTGCATTTTATTACAACCTCAAGGGACCTTTCGGAATAGCTTGACATGTGGATGAGCTTCGCAGAGAGCTTTCCCAGCATCTTTTTCAAGCTCTTCTTGATTTGGTCTATTTCATCGTCTCGTTGCGCGCTGACCTCTAATATGTCGACTTGAAGATTGCACCAGCGCGAGATACTCACATCTGGAAACATCTTTGAGAGATTATTGAAGGGCATAGTGTGATCTAGTCTAAGTTGCGTCCTGTTCAAAGTGCGATCCCATACCGTCGAGCAACGGTAGAACACTTATACTCTTTGGCCAGCCCTTTCTGCCTATAACAACATCCAACGATTATACGCGAGGTTTAGAGTAGATTATCTGGCAAAGTAAGAAACATTTTTTCAGTGACTGGAGAATAAACATGCAGTGATTCCAAATGGCATCAGAAGGGTTTGAAAAGAAGAGCATTGAAAAAGAAACTAGTGTGGACAACAAGGTGAGGCTCGAGCACGCCGGAGGATACCGCTTCAAGATCACGTTCCCTGACGCAGAAAAGACTACGCTGATGATGGATGAGCCTCCTCCGCTTGGGGAGCTGAAAGGACCAAATGCCTCTAGAGTGCTGGCTGCCTCCATACTGAATTGTCTGAGTGCAAGTCTGCTCTTCTGCCTGAGCAAGTCAAAGATCTCGGTCAAGGACATGAAAGCGGAGGCCGAACCTATCCTTGAACGAAATAAGGAAGGCTACTGGCGTGTGACAAAGGTGAATGTTTCACTCCACCCAGAGATTGAAGACGACGTCGAACAGACAAGAGTGAAGAGATGTTTTGAGGTCTTTGAGAATTATTGCGTGGTGACGGGCGCAGTTAGAAGCGGTGTGACAGTAGATGTTAAGCTGGTTGTGCCAGATCGTCTTTCAACAAGTTCGTAGAAGCTGAGCTGGCCTCTGTTCCTTTTCGGCTGCCGTAGTCAATGCCTCTCTCTTCGAAGCTCGTCAAGTTGATGAATTCCTTCTTTGTACTCTTCTTCGCCAATCACTCTATCACCCTTCAAGCGGTGTGGCGGGGTTGTTGCAGCATTTCCTTTTTTTCGGAGAGTTTTCCTTCGTCTATGGAGCTTTGAACCGAGCTCTCGATGGATTGTAACCTGGCTTTTCGTTTGAGCAATAAGCGAAGCAAAGTCCACTCAAATTTGGACAAACTTGACTATTTTGAACATCAAAGTGCATGTCATTATGAGGGCGGATGTAATATCCGCTATCTAAAAGCGGCGCAGTGAAGAAAAGTAGTTCTGATTAGATGTTCTGGAAACTGCACTTCTAGCGATCGAGTAAGATCTTAAGAACACTTACAACACTGTTGAGCACTTGACCCACAAAGCTCAAAAGCTTCTACGAGTGCCTCAAAGTTATGATCAGTTTTGCTGTGAGTCTTCTGGGAATTCTTGGGGCAACACTGATCCCAACATACGTTGCTCTTTATCTTGTGGCCAACTTGAAATCTGTGAGTACTCGGGCGATAGCAGCCTTTGGATTCGGTCTTGCGATGTGGTTTTTCTTTGATACTTTTAACGACTCTTCGCAGCTTGATGTGAATGCGGGGTTTACCGGCGGAATATTTCACGTAATAATTGTCATCGTCTTCATTCTTGGTATAGGCGTGTTGGCTCTTTTTGATCACCTTGCCGTACCTGCGTCTTCAAACAAAGCGAATTCCAAGCCTTACTGGAAGGATCTAGTTTTGATCCCGATAGCAATTGCCGGAATCATGGGAATTCACGGTATGGCCGAAGGCTGGGCGTTCGCCTCCGTTGGATCGTTGGTTAACACCAATTCGCTCGTCGATGCTTTTGGTGGGTGGCTTGCCTTGGCGTCCTATCCACTTCACAAGTTCTTCGAAGCATCTATTGTAGGCGCGGTTTACACGGTTTTTGTGGGAAGAAACAAACCAGAGATCAGAGCCAAGTGGCATATTCCGTTGTTGGGGATCTTGTTTGGAATTCCTCCTGCAATCGGAGCCTCTATAGGTTATTTTGTCACCTTCAACGTAACCTACTTCTACGCCTTTGGAGTGACAGCAGCATTCTACGCTATCCTCAGGCTAGTAGAAGCACTCAGTCCACGATTCAAAGTCGGAGAGACCGTACCTTCGTACTACGGGCCAAAGATTTTTCTCTTGTTGGCGGTAGGCTTTTTCTGCCTGTATTTTGCGGGGCTGCTGCACGGTTAGGACGCGATAAGCTAGGAGATTATGAAGAAACTATGACCCTCAGTAATGAATCCGGCTCTAAATCGAGTACCAGCGCTATCAAAAAGCGACTTGCGGTCTGGTAAGAATAACAAGGTCCCGACATCTTTTTTCGCTACGAGAGAGTCCCGATCTCAATGGCGTCTGAGAAGAGCGTAACCTCGAATGGAGTAACAATCTCTTATTTGGATGGCGGATCGGGAGAGCCAGCCTTTCTCTTACTTCCGGGATGGTGCGACAACAGGACTGTGTTTGACTCGCTAGCTCCACTTCTCGAGCGTCGGAACAGAGTGCTAAGACCAGACTGGCGCGGCCACGGTAAATCAGAAAAACCAAGGGAAGATTTTGGATCAGAAGATCTGCTGAAGGACACGCTCCGAGTCATTGAGGAAAGCGGTGCCGATCTGATTATCCCGGTCTCAATGGCTCACGCAGGTTGGATAGCTATAGAGCTCCACCGACGTCTGGGACCAAAAAGGGTGCCAAAGCTCGTCTTATTGGATTGGATTGTCCTCGATCCTCCGCGCGAGTTTCTCGATGTTATTCACGCAATGCTAGAAAATGAAGAATCATACACGCATGTGCGTGAGAAACTCTTCGAATCATGGAACGCTGGTTCGAGCAACTCTGTGGTGAAGGATCATATTTCGAAGGAGATGGGTGCGTATGGGTTCGACATGTGGTCTCGTGCTTGCAGAGAGATCTCGAAATCGTATTCAAGAGAGGGGAGCCCGCTTTCAGCCTTGAGTAGCCTAGATCATCCACCAAGCGTGCTTCATATCTACTCTCAGCCATTAGATCCGGAATGGTTTGCAGCTCAGACTGAATTTTCGTCAAGAAATCCATGGTTCAAAGTAGAGAAAATAAGTGAAGCAAAGACGCATTTGATTCCACTCGAAGCGCCGGAAGCGATCGCTTCCGTGATTAGTAACTTTCAAGCTGACTAGATCTGAAGACGCATTCCACGAGGAACTCGTTGGATAGTACTTTGTAAATGAGGTGCGCTCTACTCCGCACTTGCATTCAAAACACGAATTTGACTGGGTGAGTAATCTTCGGGAGAATATCCTAAAGGTCTAAATTGACATGAACTTGTCTCTGATAAGATACAAAGGAGACATTTCAAGTGGATGATTTTCGATGCTGCCACGGTCTCACGAGGAGAAATGCTGGTCGCCTCGGAAAGGCTTTCTAAGACTTGATTTAGTCGAAGCTAATCGCCAAATAGAACTCTTGAAGAATTTCCCTCCGATCTTTCACTGAGAGCATTTCAGAAGCTTTCTTGAGAACCTTCCGAGTCTGCTGTTGGAAAGAATTATCAAAGCTAGCATCTTCTACAAGGATTGTTGGCTATTGAGTAACGCCCGCTTTCCAAAACTGGATGCAACTGTAGACCAGCTCGTACTTGATATCAAAGCACTCGTTTTGTTATCACAAAACGAAGAGCAACTGGCAGAGGTTGTAAACTTACGAATCGCCGGATTGCACGACGAGCATGTAACTAAATTTATTTCATTGCTCTCTCTGAGGAAGGCCGGACCAAGTCGAAGAGGCCCATTCCTTATCGCGTTAGGCGAGCTTGTTCTAGGATCATTTCTTTCAATAGCCGGGCTCTCGCTGATCGCTCCTTCTCTTATAGGATTCGGATCATCTAGTCAGTTCCTTGAATATTTCCAGCAGCTGGTTCTCAAGATTTCTCCAAGTTCAATTTCAAACCCAATATTACCAGTGTTAGACTTTTTACTCGCGATTTCTCTGCTCCTTGGGGCATTTTACCTGCTGAGACAATCCTCAAAAGATCTCAAGCAAGTCGGAATATCTCTCTAGTCAGACGTTATGTAGCAAGTGGCACCAATGTCGGTCCCCATGTTCAGCTCCGCCCTTAGAGGATTTGCGTTTGTCTTCAAGGCAATTTCGGCGGTGATCGGGTTAATTGTCCTCACTGCTGCACTGATATCACTTGCCGGACGGTTCACACAAGTTTCAGCCAGTCAGAGGCCAAACCTCCCTAATATTATGCTCGTCATCTCAATCCTCGCACTACTGATAACAGGCATAGCGCTCCTAGCCTTACTGCCCAACTCGATGCGCATTAGATTCGCAAGACGTTCGCAACCGCAAAAGTCAGAGCAGGTCTACGGATTTGTGACAGTACTAGCAATCGGACTTGGAACGACGCTTGGATCACCCCTGTTCATTCTTATACCTCAAAACGTCATCCAGTACGAGTTTATCTCGATAATTTCACTCCTTCTCGCCTCCGCGATCTCGATTGGCATGGCCAGAGTGTACGCACGGATGTACAAAACAGTCAGGCAAGAGAATCTGAGCGCTGTTGGGGGTCCATCATTCGTCGGAATTGCGGTGGGAAAGAAAAGTGTGAGATACTTCGTGGCTAGACTATCTTCTTTCATCTCAAACGCGTCGCTAGCAGCTTACTCTGCCATTGCTTTCGTGGTATTCGCAATAAATTACCTTCCTTCCATAATAGAGAGCTACTCGGCATCGCCGTTCGTGGCAAATGCACTAGTATATCTAGTCATAGCAATGTTTGCAATCTGGTTTCTGATAAATTCTGTTTTTGAAAAACGCTTTGTAAAATTGATCGGAGGCACACAGATCGTACTGACATTTATCATGGTGCTAGTTTTAGTCTACCAGAGCGGACTGTTCGGTTCGCTCGGCAGATGGAACATGACAGGCATGCTTCAATATGTTCCTGGCAATCTTGGTTCAAACATATTCCTCGCAATAGCAATGAATACCGCATTCCTATACCTACTATTCTTCGGCTTTCAGGAAATTCAAGCTCTGGAGCGTGATGCGAAAGAAGAATCTTCCATACCAATCCTTTCACAGATCAAACGAGGACTCAAGGTAAAGAAAGATGGCTACCTCCACTACGCCATGATTTTGAGTGTTATAATCGCATCAGCAATTAACGTGCTCTATGCACTGGCGGTCTTTTCTACCCATCCTAGCACTTCGGAGATCATGAAAGCCCAAATACCGGCCATATACCTGGCCAAAGTACTTCTCGGAAGACCACAAGAAGTGTTAATCGCAATTACATTCCTTATCGCAACCTTCACCACTTTTGTGCCGGCATTCCTTGCTGCTTCAAGACACTTGGGAGCTTTGGGAGAAGACGGATTCCTTCCCAGATCAATATCGAAGGTAGCTTGGATTTTCGTGTTTTTGCTCATTCCAATACTTGCGATAACTGGGGAGAATTTTCTTTCAAATATGACTGGTTTCATGTCGCTCATAAGACTCGGACTAATTGCCTTGTCGGCGATCTGGCTAAGGAAAGGAAGAAAGGCATGGGTTGAACAAAAGGACGCTCTTCCACTCGTTGTAGGACTGGCTAGCTTGGGCATTGGAGGGGCGATGTACTTCCTCAACGTCTCTGTTGCAGTCTATGGCGCAGTAGCGATTGTGGTCATATACTTAATGTATGATATTATCGAGCTCGGCTCGTTTGGAAGCCAGATATACTTGTGCATCTTCGACGCTTTCTGCTATATGGCGCTTTCTCTGTACCCTAGCACGGCAAAGGTTCGATTATCATTCTTTTCCGGACTATACTCAATTACCACGCCTGACCTCAATCTCATCAAGATGTTGCTAGGAATAGTTTCTTTGATATTGCTCGTCAACATTGCGATTGATGCGAGTTTGGGTACTAGTAGACTTCAGAAGAGGAGTGGGATCTCTTTGTCGGCATCGTGAACAGATTAAGCTTATTGTATCTTCTTCCGAAAGATTTTAGGGGGGTCTAGTATCGAATGCGACGCACTCTGCTCAACTAGTGAACATCTTGACATCTCTAATCGAATCATTGTTCGCCGGGATTCCGGCTTCAGTTCTTCCTCTTGCATATCTCGGCATGTTACTCATAGGTGCAAAGTTGGGCGAGGAGTCATTTAGGAAACTTGGACTCATTCCATTCGTAGGAGCCATATTCGTGGGAACTCTCGTTGGTCCCGGAGTCTTCGGATTCATCAACGTAGTTCCCTCAACGTCTCTTTTCATAGGCCTTGGAATAAACTTCCTGCTTTTCTTAGGCGGGGCCGTAGAATTCGAGTCAAAGAGATTTCACTCGATACTCAGGAGCAAGATTACAGTCCCACTTGCGGTGCTCCAATTTGTGACACGCTTCCTAGGAATAACAGCAATCTCATTTCTTCTATTCCGCCAACCACTGACAGCCGTCGTGATAGGTATAGTCGCAGGTATGAGCAGCGCAGGTCCACTTTCGAGACTTCTCACAGATACTGGACTAGCAAAGACTGACGAAGGCACAGCAATCTTCTCGCAGGTGGTGATAATCGAGATAGCTGCCGTCGTACTCTTCTCGTTTGTCTACGACCTCGCAGGTAGAGCGATTACTCTTCTCTCAGTGGTGTCAGTTGCATTAGAAGTCTCTCTCACTATCATCGGAATTATCCTCTTTGGTCGTTATGTGTTTGTGCCACTTCTTGAAAAAGTTGAAACTCACTTCCGTGGAAGAGAAGCGGTTTTTGCAATTATTATTGCCTCCCTCCTACTGCTAGGATTCTTGGGAGAGGTAACTGGTTTCAATTCTGCTATCGTCGCACTTTTCCTAGGATTGCTACTCCAGGATTTCTTCGCAGCAAGGCCGGTCCTGCTTGAGAAAATGAGCGCCTTCACTTACGGCTTTTTTGAGCCATTGTTCTTTGTCGGTCTCGGCCTGTATTTCGTAAGGGTTACTCCGTATTTGTTGCTGGCTGGACTCGCGATCTTTGCGGTGGCACTAGGTCTCGATGCAATCGTGGGTGCTGCGGCATCAAAGGCATTCAAAGTTCATACGTGGAAGAACGCATTTGGAACCTGCGTAAATGGCGGAGTGGATGCAGCTCTACTTGTTACTGCTCTCACTGCAAGCACAGCACTCATAGGAGGATTTTCTTACTCTGCGGCAGCGATAGGGATTGCACTTCTTTCTCTTGTTGCTCCGCTTCTATTTAGGCTACGCGCGCCTCTTGCCGAGGTTGACAAAGATTCAGGCACTCGAAAGATAGTGAAACAACAACTGGATACGCTGACAGCAGGCGAGATCTGCAAGATCTTACCAACGGTCAGCACCAATGACACAGATCCTGTGAAGAGTAGCATGAAACAATGTCTCGATCTCAATGCGAGAGCAGCAATCGTTTTGAATTCAGAAAACGAACCGGTGGCAACACTCTTGCTTCGTGATATACTTATGATGACAAACCGCGAGATCTCACGACTCAAAGTAATGGAAGCACCACTTGCGGAAGCGATCAAGGTGATAGAGTCCGAGCCTGCTATGAAACTTGCAGGCATTTTCAAGGAGACAAACATCCCAATCATAGCTGTGGTGGACAAGAATGGCAAGCTGATCGGGACGATACTTGAGAGGGAAATACTCAGACGCATAATGACTTCATTAGAAACATAGGCCCTAATTGCTAAGTCGCCCAGTTTCGGAGTCAACTAGAAGCTAGACAACGGGTAACTAGTATGCGATAGTGAATTCTTACCAGTCCTACATTCGATTGAGCGCTAGAGCTTATCACTTGAGATAATGTGTAATTAGAACCTCTTATCGTTAAAACAAGAAATTTTGCAACAAACATGCGAAGATACCAGAATTCTCCAGGAAGGTCGACATTTGATGTTTTCATCGTATAACATTTGGAAGGGATTCTGATCGTCTTAGTCTAATCAAACATGTGTCCTCAAAGGAGTATCTACAAGATTTCTTCACGAACAGTATGAGTTGATCTGGTTTGTTGATAAGGAAAGATGATAAGATCAATACAGAGTCAGAGACCGAAAGACCAAAGACTCCAGTTCTATTAGTCTAGCTAACCACACTGAAATTTTGATTGTTTTTCACTTACTTCATGACCGTGAGATGGTATACAGCATATTTCTTCTAGTTGGATCGTAACATGTTGCACCCCTGACTCATTTAGCTTGCTTTCTAGCTCTTTTCGAACGGCTGTACGTATTACTTTGTCTTCAGGATCTAGGCAGGCATGTAGCCTAGCAACTGTAATATGGGAACAAACCTTCCAAGCATGGAAATCATGGACGTCCGAAACTCCGTTCACAGTTAAGTTTCTCTTTGAAAGCCTGCATGTTCTTGCTTGGAGATCTTTCAAGGATTATGGCCTCCTCCCTGTCTTGTTATCCTCACGGCACTTTGCAGGACTAACAAACCTATGAATATCGCAACTATCGGGTCTATAATACGCTGTCCAGTAAAGAACACTGCAAGCTCTTGAGGACAACAGCAACACCCAGTTCGATTCCAAGAATTGCAAAAGAGAGAACTAGCGCCGAGGTGAGTGCTTTTTCAATTTCCAAATAACGGTCATCTGATCAATCGTGCAGAATTCAAGATGAAAATCAGCTCCGAGGTAACATGAATTCCTGCTGCAACAAGCGGATTCAGAAAGCCGAGAGCTGCAAGTGCGATGCCTATTCCATCTACGGATAATGTTCCGTAAAAGTTAGTCATGATCGTGCGGTAAGCTTTCCTGCTTAGCTTTGCTACATCCGCGATCTTTTGAAGGTCGTTAGTCATTAATACTATATCTGCTTCTTCTATCGCAACATCCGTCCCGGCGCCCATTCCTATTCCGACATTTGCCCTGGCAAGTGCTGGAGCGTCATTGATCCCGTCTCCAACCATAGCAACCCGGTGCCCTTTAGAAACCAAATCTTCCACAAACGAAAGTTTTGCATCAGGAAGGAGTTCAGCGTACACCTCGTCTATCCCTACCTGCTTTGCAACAGTTTCGGCAACACTTCGGTTATCCCCGGTCAGCATCACGGTGCGTATTCCCATTTTCCTCAGATCTGAAATTGCGTTCCTGCTTTCTTTGCGAATCAGGTCGGAGATAGAAATCATTCCGCAAACTTCTCCTCGGTAGGCAACCAGAACAATCGATCCACCACTGTTAGAAATCTTGTTTGCGATTGCATCTCCTTGACTATCCTCTGGGAACCTTGCTTGCCTTTCAGCAATCAGGACGTTGTTTCCGACTACGATTTCTCCGCCCTCATGCTCTGAAATGATTCCTTTTCCCGGAATGTAACTTGCAGGAGATGATGTTTCGTTTGAAACT
>JAJYUX010000169.1 GCA_021792315.1 archaeon | reverse complement strand
GGGTTCCAGAGATAGAAATAGTTGATCTCTTTACGGAAACAGATCTAGTTGTTATACCCTATAACTCCCCAGGAGGCTTCTCTAGTGTTCTCGCACTATCTATGTTCTTCGAAAGGGATGCCATAATATCAGACTTTCCAGAATATCGAGAACAAGCAATAGAATATAACAGAAAGCTCTTTTACAAGGAGGGGGAGTTGTGTGATAAGGTAAAATACTATATTGACAGTCTCTTTGTGGCCAATAATATAGTGGAAGTAAGAATTAAGGAGAGAATTGATTCAATGAAGAGAGAATTCTATAAGTTTTTGGACCGACAGGTACAAGAGCCAGTGCAGGGATCACAAGATAATAAGTCTATATCCACCTAAGTTTTCTATAGTAGAGCAAGACTAGTTCTTTAGGTACGTATTTGTAGAATCTAGAGTGTCTCAACATGAAGGCGACAAGCGACACCCCCTGCCCAATTACCTCGCCCAAGGGATGGAATTTGCTTTCGTCCCTGTGGTTATAGGAGGATGGTATCTCGGTTATCCTTGCCTCTTCTTTCTTAAGATAGTAGAGTAGGGCGACATCAAAAAAGGTATTAGTAACCCCTACTTTCTTCATCGATCTAACGAAAGGTTCTGTCTTGAGGACTTTGTAACCGCTCTGAGTGTCTCTGACTTTGATTCCAAGGGATGCTCTTACTAGTATGTTGAATCCCTTGCTCAAAAACCTTCTAATAAGAGGGATCCTGTTTTCGTTGTAGTATCTGGAAAATATGAGGACGTCTGAAGTCTCAAGTAAACCCAGATTGTTGACCACTGTACTAAAAGGCATGCTTCCGTCAGCATCCATCAACATCACGAAGTCCGTGTCTAAGAGATCAAGAACCCTCTTGATCCCCGCCCCCTTTCCTCCTCTCGCAGATTTTCTAGAGCTTTGAACGAATGGATACTTGCTGGAGTACGAAGAAACTATTTCGTAAGTCCTGTCGCTTCCATCAATAGAAACCACTACTTTCCAATCTACGTTTTCTCTTTTGCAGAATTCGCATATCTCGTTTAATATCCCGGAAATGTGATTCTCCTCGTTATAAGCAGGTAAAGGTTTCGTCTAGAATGTTGTGATCCCCTTTCTTCAAAGCTATTTGCATTTTTCAAACCGTTAATGGAGTCAGTTATGTTCTGGACAATATAAATATATTTCGAACTGTTTTTCATTCTGCAACCAAGAGATTGAGACTTGAAAGATATGCTATTTTCCTCTATTTTTCTCCTGAAAACGAGTCCAGAATCTCAGTTACTCCTCTTGCAATGTCGTAATCGGGTAAAAATCCAAGCTCCTCCCGCGTTTTTGACATGTCTGCTTGTGTGAAATTCTGGTAGCTCTTCAGCAGGTTTGGAACGTGCTGTTCTTCACCTTTGAATCCACTTGCTTTCTTGACTACGTTGAATATCTCGTTGAAATCTGTAGTAATACCAGTTCCAACGTTGTATATCTCCCCAGGCTTCCCCTTCTTCATCGCCATTATCGATGCCCTTGCGGTATCTCCGACGTACACGAAGTCTCTGCTCTGCCTTCCATCTCCATATATCTCAGGAGTCTTCCCTCTCTTAATGCTTTCTATAAACTTCCATATCACGCTGGAATATGCTCCCTTGCTGTTTTCTCCGATGCCGTAGGTGTTGAAATATCTCAGGCAAACTGTCTCAAGGTTGTAGTTCAGGAAGAAAACAGCGGTCATTTCGTTTATCCTTTTGCTGAGGGGGTAGAAGTTAGAGAAGGAATCGATTAGACAATCCTCCTTTGCAGGCTTTGACATCGAACCGTAGACCGATGACGACGAAGCGAGAATCACCCTCCTCACTCCGCTCGTAGCGCTAGCAGCGAGAACGTTGTAGGTCCCCAGCACGTTCACACTGTACCCCTCCGAGAGTGGGTTCTCGAATTCCGGTGGAGAAGTAACTGCTGCGAGATGAAACACGTAATCCATCCCCTTGCAAGCGTTCTGTACCGTATGCAGGTTTCTCACATCGCTCATGATGTGATAATCAGCTACGGAATTCTTGTCCTTTATGTCCAAAGTGGCGACTGTATTCCCCTCTTCCTTGAGGAGCTTCACTATGTTACGACCTATAAATCCGGAGCCCCCTGTTACCAGAATGTTCATGCGCATTCATAAGGAAAGGCATCATATATTTTTCTTGTGATAACTTAGCGAAAATAACATTAGTTCATAAAAAATCTGGAAACCATTATATATCCAAGGGCGTTGATAAAGATGTTATGCCTAACAGAATGATCATGACGAGGGCACCTCTGAGAATAACATTCGTTGGTGGAGGAACGGACCTACCATTCTATTATGGGAAGAGGGACTACGGTGCAGTCGTATCCGCAGCCATCAACAGACACATCTATGTGACCGTCAACAAAAAATTTGACGACAAAATAAGAGTGAGCTATTCCAAGACGGAGATAGTTGACGACATAGAAGAGATTGAGCATCCTTCAGTAAGAGAAGCTCTGAGGCTGCTGGACATCACCAAAGGGATAGAAGTGGTGAGCATTTCCGATATACCTTCGAGAGGAACGGGACTGGGCTCAAGCAGCACCTTTCTCGTTGCGCTCCTTCATGCACTTCACAGCTACAGAGGAGAATTTGCAAGCAAGGAGGAGCTGGCGAGAGAGGCAGCAAAGATAGAGAGGGAGATACTGAAGGAACCTGGAGGCAAGCAGGACCAGTACATGGCTGCCTACGGCGACCTGAACTTCATGAAGTTCCTA
>JAJYUX010000001.1 GCA_021792315.1 archaeon | reverse complement strand
AATGGATGTGATCACGCTTCCATCTGATTTTGTGGATGAGCTGATCGCAAGGCAATACAAAGCCGACAAGGAGGGGCTCCTGCAGATGTTCAGGGAGATGGGGAGTGAAGTGGCTGGTGTGGTGAGGATTGATGCACCAAGCATCACCCAATTTGCTGAGCTAGCGAAGGAATTTCTCGGGTTTCTTCCTCTCAAGATGTTTGATTTAGCCGCTGATGAGGCGAAAGGCGTTATAGAAATCAAGGCGGCAGGTGTAGGAAGAAGGATAGAATCAACTGAATGCGCTTTAGAGATGCTTTTGTCGTTCCTTGATTCCTACGGTTTGATGGTGACGATTCGTGAAATCGGACTGGGAACATTGAGAATACTAGCCTCGAGGAATGACCTCGAAATATCATGAAGCCATCCCAAGAATCTAGCCTTTGGTTCGCCGCTCGATGCGTGCAACTGCGTGCAAACGTGCCGAGCTGTTTGCTCGGGTTTAATATTATCCGTAAACAGATCAAGTACAAGCGAAAAAATATGACAACTGTGTTAGAAAGAAGTACGCAAACACCAGTAGCCCAAAGTCACTGGTCGAACAGATTCATTTTCGCGGCCATCGTCCAAGGAGCAATAATGACCGTCCTCACTATACCAATCGTGCTCCCATGGATCAAGCCATCTGTTGCACAAGTGATTGCTTCCGGCAGTGCCGGGACCTGGTTCCTAGTCGGATATATCATGTATGTCACGGTGGGTGTGATAGCCGTAGGTGTGACCGCTCTGTTCTACTACCACTTCGAAGTCGCTCTCAAGAAACCATTCAGAGGAGTAATTGCCAATGCGTTTGGCTGGGTACACCTCGTCTTGATGAATGTTGGGGCAGCGGTCGCCGCATCAATCCTCATGTATGGTGGATACTTCGGTGAAAGAGCTTTAATGCCGACCTCCGAAGGCGGTCTTGCTCAGACAACCGGATGGGTGCACGTGAACATCTTATCAGGACTGGTCAACCCCGCGGGCTATGCACTAATAGTAGCCGGCCTCGGAGTACTAGCTGGCGGACTAGGATTCCTCATAACCTATCTGAGAAAGTAGATCGAAACACGCAACACTAACAGTGTTGCGTTCTCCTTCTTTTGTTTTACATTACAACGAAATCGTATCTTGTATTCTTCGTTAGACTTTCTTTAACGTCTTGTCGCGAGAATAATACCAACGAGAACAATTATAGAACCGAATAGTATCGAAACAAAGAGAATCGGTATGAAGCCATCTGCATTTGTCAACTCCCCGCTAGACCAAGCGTTTGTATAGTTCCAAAATACTAGACTGTTAATTCCCTTCTGTAGAGAGATGAATGTCGGTGGAATTGTGCCTTCAGTTCCTATAACAAATAATGGGTTGTGATTCGGATCCCAACCTCCGTTGTACGAATAAAACCCATTTGTGAGGGGCATCCCATCGAAGAGTAATGAATTCAGAGTGAGGTTTCCCATTTCCTCGAAAGTAGAGGCACTTCTGGAATATGATTCAAGAGCGAAGACCTCTTGGTCTCCAGCCCTAAGTGTGGATGATATATTAGTGGGGAAGTCGTCGACAAGGAACGAATTTGTGTTGAGACTGGCTACGGACAGTGCCCATGAGTCAGAAGCTGGCGAATGAAAAATGGAAATTGAGAGTCTTGAATTCGCCGACATCTTAGGAAGACTGGAATTGAGAATCCATTGATACTTTACTGGATTCGAATTTAGGTTTGTGAATAGCCAAGAGTAAACTAACCAAATGGTACTGTTGGGAAACACCCCAGCCGCAACTTGCAGTACATCTCCATCCTCTGTCATAACAGAGAGTACTGCATAAACAATTTGATCTGGCTCACTTATGTTGGGCAGAGTCACATCGGCTGTCACATTTTGCACGTCTTCCCATTGAAGCGAACCGCCTCCTGCGAGTCTGGCACCTTGAGGGACTACGATTCCAAGCGCCCAAGAAGTCGACGTATAATCCTCTTGCGCTTGAGAATGTTCTGCTACGGAGAGAAGCAGGAAGACGATTGCGACTCCGATGATCGCACGAAGAGACGCCCTCGCCCTCAAGTTGAGGGTCATCTGGCGCGAAGCATTCCAGCAAGAGTTAGGGCGGCACCTGCCAGTGCCGTCAGAATCGTAGCCGTAGTGGGGTACACATATGGTGACAGCTGTTCCCTTACTGGTGAGCCAGATTGACCTGCTATTGTTATATCGTAACCTCCAATTGCTCCAGCGATAGCGAGGAGTGCACAGCTTCCCGCGAGCCCGATGCCAAGCAGGACAAGCGCTAGCCACATCGTCGAGGAATCAAGAGAACGATTCTCCTCAACTTCTATCGTGTGAAGCATCCCCGAGAATGTCCCGAAACCACCCACGCCAACTACCAGAAAAAGCACATAGGAAATGATGAACCAGACTCCAGCGCTCGCACCGGCTATTATCGGTGGGAGATACGAAAATGGTTTGAACGGAAGAACTATCATGACAGTCCATATTATCGAAATTATCAAGCTAACGTACGCGGCCCCTCGGAATCGCCTGTACCAGTCTTTGATGGGAGTCATCAGTTGACTCCTCTGAACAGAATCTTCGTTTTCAATTGGTTTACGTCATTTCCTATGTCCTTTGATGATATATTAATTGAACACGATCCTCATTATTGATAATCAATCTATGATTGTCGGATGTATTACAAACGGAAAATCATTGAGTGGCTGAATTAGACCATCAAAATGTCAATCATTCATTTGATTATATTTGGTACTTCGTTAATTCGTAAAAGCACAGCTCTGACATCTTGTGAGTTTGAGTTCATGTAGGAATCCAGAGGGAGTTGTCGGATGATCGCAGAGTGCAATTCCTTCTCAGGTAGACGTTTGTCAATCTTCCCGAAAGGATAGAATTTCCTCGCACCAACCCTACTGTACGCCATGTTCACGATTATCCCCGATACTGCGATTTTCTCTATTCTCGCCGAGCTAGCGAGTCTTGAAACAATACTCAGAGCACTTAGATGGCGCGGTCACTAGCAGTAGACGATACTTTCCAGAGAAGAGTTCAAATGAGGTCATGACTTCTTCTCCTGTCCCCGGCGGAAAATCTGCGATTAAATAGAAGGTCTCCCCAGTTAGTCACCGAAAACAATTGAGCAATTAGATCTTGCTTTCTTGTTCCCCGCACTGGAACTGCTCTATTACCTGTAAGCAGTGCTACTGACATAACCTTTAGATTCCCTGCCAGTTTTGGTTCGAGTCCCTTTGCGCTACTTTGTAAAGGGGATTTCAATAAGGTAATTTAGTTAGATGTAACAATCCCAGCGATTATGATGCTTGTATTTGCCTTCTTCTTGAGAGAGGTCAGAAGTCCAGGAGTGGCCTATGAAATCCGTATATGATTCACGAAAGAATTGCGCAGCTCGGTAGCCTGTGTTCAAAACTTCGAATTGTCCTCACGCCGAGGGACTATTTCCACAACTACAGAATGTTCCGTCGAAGTAATATTTGGAGAGTAGTTAGTCTGCCCGAAAAGAGATTTCACATAGTTCTCGAAAAATATTGACCCTTTGGGCCCTAGCCTGTGAAGTAGAGTAATAACCATCTTTCCGCCCTGGTCTATCCTCCCTAGCTCAAATTGATTCGCGAATTCTGAAAGCATTTCAAGATAATCAAATATGGTGTCAAGATTCTGCACGCCGTGCTTTGCCAAAATGATCGATGATGGCGTATCCTTTCCGGCTTCAATCCCTGCCTTGGCGACAAATTCGTCAGAGCCGGCCTCAAGCAAACGTTGGAAGGTTGCCGATGAAATCTTGATCAGGCCGAGTCGTCTGAAGAACCTCTCGAATTCTGAGTAAGCAAGAAGTTGCTGGTTGATAATAGTACTGACGCTCACGTTCTGCCTCTTTGACTCCTCCTCGATCGACCCGAGTGCCCGGTCGCTAATCCTGAAGGACCGAGTCACGGTCTTTTCCGCCTTAGGCACTAGTGAGGCACTTTTGCCAAGTTTGGCTTCGCAATATTTACGCCTTATGAGAACCATCTAGCTTTTCTTGGACACAGGGATCAGTCCACTTTTTCAATCGTCAAGATTAAAGAAAGACTCCAAAACATTCTCCATTTTCACCTCAAATCAAGAAATGAAACAGCGTGGAGGGAATCGAGCCATAATTGTGGCATTCAAAATATGTATTGGAATGCGAATTCTCATAGAAGCTAGTTACTTGGAGAATGGTGGCAACATCCACTGTCGGAGATCTTCGAACCGATCTTCGTCCTGAACCTGATATCTACTCTCATTCATCAATAATCATGATAGTCATTATCAAATTTGGCGATCGTGTTATCGTGTTATTAGTCTGATGCATGCCATACGGAATATCGAGTCCAGAGTTCGCCAGAGGTTAAGGTATTGAGTTTGGAGGAAGACGCTTCAGCATTTCAGGAAGTTCCGAATGAAACCTCTCTCGATACACTCGAAACTCACAAGAGATCCAGGCTGTCTGAGTTGAGGTCAACATTCGGGCCTGGTTGGATTGTTATGATTGCCGATGTTGACGCAGCCAGTATTGTGACAGCGGCTCAGGACGGCGCTTCGTATGGATACGGACTCGTCTGGTTTCTCTTGGTTCTTGCGATACCGCTTTTCCTGATTCAGGAAGCTGCAGGAAGAATAGGAATAGCAACAGGCCAGGGCCTCGGCGAAGTGATCAGAAGGCACTACACCAAGAGAACTGCAATTCTGATGAGCATACCGATGGCTGGGACCGATATACTGAGCTACATTGCCGAGTATGCAGGAATCGCGATTGGATTTGAGCTGTTGGGCGTTCCGGTTTTTCTCTCACTTCCAGTGGTCTACGTTCTGCACATTTCGCTTGTCTGGAAGAAGAGATACGTTACTGTGGAGAAGTTTCTCATAGCTATCTCTGCAGTATTCATCCTCTCCTATGTGGCTTCACTTACAATTAGAGGTCTTCCTCTGATCCCCCTCTCAAGTTTTACAACATTTAGCACGGCGCCACCATTTGTCTATCTTCTCGCGGCGAGCGCTGGCGCTGTTGTAATGCCGTTCATGCTATTCTACCAAGCTTCGGCAACAGCTGAAAAGAAATCAAAGTTTCTATGGGCCTCGAGATTGGAGACGCTCGTAGGAGCTGTCGTGAGCGAAGTGATAATGGTTATAATTCTGATGGCAACAGTAGGTGTTAACCCTGATTCGTTCAACATCTCCTCAGTGTCAACTCTGACGAAAGGTTTGAGCTCTGTTGCCGACGGTTACTCGCCAATCTTGTTCGCGATAGGAATGATTGCCGCTGCATTCCTTGCTTTGGTAGTCATCTCCCTCGCGAGTGCCTGGGCCGTAACTGAGGCAATGGGACTGGGTCGCAATCGATTCTTCTGGATATATTTCGTGGAATCACTCCCCGCTCTTGCCGTTCCCATGTTCTTCCCCAACCTGTTCAGTCTTCTTCTTAACTCTATGGTGGCCTTCACTTTCGTTTTGATTGGGCCTGGGATAATTCTGGGTCTAATTGCAGGCAATCGTAAGATCATGGGAACTAATGCTTCTTCAATGCGCCTAAAGTTTGGTTACTGGTTAAGCCTTTCCCTCGTTGTGAGTTTTGGTATCTTCGCCGTTTTGGCACTGTTCTGAGTTCCCCGATTGACACTGTCTAAAACTTCATTACAATCAATTTGGCACAAATTTCTATCTGATAAAATTGGCAGATTCTCGATTATTTGTGGACAATTCTCTGAATTTCATTCATGCTCGTCTTCAGAGGATCGTATTCGACTTTGATTGAATCGTTAACATAGTTAATCTCATAGCTGAAGACTCCCGCCACATGAGTGAGCTCCTTCCCAATCTTTCCAAACTGGGTTTCTGGATTGAGTTTGAGTATTACACGTGCCTTTGAGACATGAGAGGTCTTCATGGAAGTGCTCGTTGGATGTAATTGGCTGATAGAGCTGATATAGACGCTGTATGTTTTGTAATAATTTGTACTAGAGTACAGAGACATTAGTACCAAGCACCGCAAAAGATACCCGCTCCTAATATTCTCCTGTTCCTCTCTGGTGAATCAGAAACTGACATGATGGTTGAGGAACAAGATAGAAAGGACGCAGTTCTGATGGCAATGTCTGACCCTTACATGAGAAGGATACTCGCGGCTACCATGATAGATGCCAAGTCGATCGAGGAGATCAGCAGGGAGAGGTCGATACCTTTGAGCTCGTGTTACAGGCGAGTGCGTGATCTAGTCTCGATGAGACTACTTAGGATAGCGCACACAATCATTACTGAAAACGGGAAGAAGTACGAGACTTACAGGAGTGTGTTCAGTGATGCCAGAGTCAGCATGTCATCCGGCGTACTATCAGTCGAAGTTACCGTGATTCCCACAAGCAAGTGAAACATGGAATGACCAGAACGTTTCAACAGCTAGTCCAGCGAAACAGAGAATACCGAACCTGTGAGACTTGCTTGAGGCATCCATGTTATCCCAATGTTCCAGCAGTTACACTCCACGAAAACGGCAAGTGTGTCATCTGTGGTTCTATAGTTAACTAGAAAATTGGCAATTCTTCTGCATTCTCCAGACGCTTGTATTTGTAAATCGCCAATGAAACAAACCAGGAAACTGCAAATATTGCGACTATCACTACCCCTAGGGACTCGAAATCAATTGCGTTGAACAATCGTCACGCACCGCCGTTTAAGTTCAACTCGCTAGCGAACACCTGCAGGACTTCCACGGCACCAACAAAGGCGACCAGAATTGAAATGATAGCTATAGTCAGGTTGTAGTAGACCTTTCTCGCTGGCTTCATAAATGCCCAGCCATATGCCAGAACCATGGTTACGCCGTCAGTTGTGTCGACTAGCACCATGCCGCACGTGAACATGAATGGTAGCACTAGAACCATCCATAGCGGAACAGAAGCTGAAACGCCAACCCCATGCTAATCGCTATCAGCGCTACTTCGCTTGCCGTATCAAAGCCTAGCCCAAAAAGAACTCCGACAGGGGTATTCTTTCGCCGCGAGAAATGCCCAGAAACGGAGATCCGATCCCAACGGTCATTGGCTCATACCGGCTGGTACACTGTTAAAGGAACTTCGCGTGTCTCTTTTTCTCAATACGCGTGAGAGATGTTCCGCTCTATCAGTCCCCTGAGATAAGTGACGTATGTCGGTTCGACACGAATTATATCGCTGGCTGAGATCACACCAACTAGCAAACCTTCGTCCAGAACAGGAAGCTTCGAGACGTTCTTTTCTGTCATCAGTTTCGCCGCTTCTTCGAGTGTTGCCGAAGCTTCTATCGTTACCGGCGATCTTGTCATCACTGTTTTCACAGTTGTATTCTTTGGATCAAGGAGCTTGAGAAGAGAGTTTCTTATGATGTCCCCCTTTGTTACGATTCCCTTGATTTCCCCGTATTCTGTGACAACAACGCAGCCCACGCCATTTTTTATCATGATGTCTGCAGCATTAAAGACCGAGTCTGAAGCATCTACTGATACCACGCGCATCGTCATATAGTCTCTGACTTCTGGTACTGCGGCCATCTAGATCGCACACTGGTTTACCGACAATTTAATAGATAAATCAGTTGCACGATTCTCAAACGTGATAATATCCTCATTAGAGCAACGCCGTGAAGAAATCGCCGATTCACACAGTGTATTGAAACAAGAATCATGTTACATGGTCAAGTTGGCGGGAGTCATAATCCGTTCCTGCTTACGGACTTCACTCGTCTTCCTGCCTAGCGTTCAATGATCCTGAATCGTGGTAATGTGATATCTGAGGTAATATCGTCAAATATCACCTCCACTTTCGCTCCTATTTTGACCCGATCCAAGCTACCGTACTCAGGAACGTTCGCTATTATTCGAGGACCGTCGTCGAGCTGAGCCATAGCGATCAGGTACGGAGTTTGCTTCTGAAACGCGACGTTCCTGACGACTTTGTTTACCTCTGTAAAGGTAAAGATTGTTCCAGTTTTTTTCACCTCTTCCCAAGTCAAAGCTGGGTTCCCACAACTCTGACAGCTGGAAGCTGGAAGCCAGTGGAATCTTCCACAACTAGGGCATTTCTGCATCATCAGCTTGTGACGCTTAGTACCTTCCCAGAATGGCTTCGTGAGCGGATCTATTCCTGGTAAAGGCATCTCCTGATTCATGTTCGTTTCATTCCACTCTCATTTGCCAACACTACGGCAGCTGCATTAATGACGTTCAGATCGTAACTCAGTCCACCTAATGAAGTTACCAAACCAGTTCTGGCGCCCTTGACCTGTCTTGTTCCCGCTTCATCGCTCAGTTGTCTTACAACCTCGATTATCCCTGTGAAGCTTCCACCGCCAGGTATCTGTCCGGCGGAAAGGAGACCACCACCAGTGTTTAGAGGGAGGTCGCCCTTGTAAGACAGGTCAGTCTTATCTGCGAATTTTCCTCCTTCTCCCTTCTTGCAAAATCCTGCGTCTTCAATCTGAATCAATGTCATTATGTTATAGTCGTCGTAACAATGCAGAAGCGAAATCTTATCGGGACTCAGTCCAGCCTGATCAAGAGCAGACCTCGCAGCAAGTTTCACTCCCGTAACAGTAAAGTCGGGAAAGACATCTGAACCCTCTCTGTAATTTGAAATCGTACCGCAACCGAGTATCTTTATTGGATTATCAGTTATTTCCTTGGCTTTCTCCGAGCTAGCAAGTAAGAAGCCCGACGCGCCGTCAACTGCAATGGAGCAATCAAGCATTCGTAGTGGGCTACAGATAATCGGTGACTCGGCGTAATCTTTCTCCGTAATGGGTTGCTTTAGGTAAGCGTTAGGATTGAGTGATGCATGCATCCTCTGAGTAATTGCTATTTTGGCGAAATGCTCAGATCTTGTTCCATATTGATGAAAGTGGCGTTGTGCAACTAACGCATATTTTGTGTTCGACCCATCCATCCCGTATGGTTTCTCAAAATCTATTCGATATTGATGAGGAGATGACATCCGGGCTTCTGTCCAGCTTCTCGCGCCTCCCCCAAGACACAGAACCATGTCAACCAAGCCCGATTCAATCATCAGACCTGCCTGAAGTATCAAATTTGAAGCAGAGGCTCCTCCATGGTCACTTGGAATCAGTATCTTTGGCGTGACACCGAGGATTTCCGCAATATCCCCTGTCCATAATTCTGAAATGTACATAAGGGGCGCAGCCACGGCAAGTCCCTGGTTATTTAGATCCTGTATAGAGAGACCGATTTTTTCCAATGTCAGACGAGTAGCCCAAGAAAGGTATTGCTCCGAAGTCATGAGAAATTCGCCTCTGTCTTTTCCTCCGCGGCTCAGAGGGGTTTCTGCAAAACTTACAATTTCTGTGTTGAATACCATGTCTATCCGCTCAATCTAGGATTGTGGAAACAACCGAGTAAGTTGATTCTAGAAAGTACTGAGCGTATTTCTATTTATTCATACAATACATATCAGACGAAGCAGATCAGGCTAGATTGAGTCAATAACGATTGAGATGCATCTTTGAGGTGAGAAATTGCCAAGCCATGTCTTGCTTGATTCTGCGCCTGATGCAATCAAGAGAATCACCACTAGCCCAAATAGAAATCGAATACCGCCTTATCGATGCTTACGTTTGACGAAATCTCCACTTACTACGTAATGATCATTCGTGAGACGATTCTCAATTACGCGTGTCTTTTCTAGACGACTATGCGGAGCTGCAACTCTGAAACGATTTGAGAAGCGACACCGGTCACCGAGAATTCTTGCTTAACATATCTTTGATAATGCCCTTAACCAAACCTGGCCCCTCAAAGACCAGACCTGTATATATCTGAACGGTGTTGGCTCCAGAAGAAAGAGCAGTCCTCACGTTCTCAGCGTTAGATATTCCACCTACAGCGTTTATCTCAAAATCCTTTGGAACGCTCTCCCTTATGATTTTGATTGCTTTCACCAACTTGGGAAAGAGCGGCGGCCCGCTGTATCCTCCTGTCTTAACGGAAACGCGTTGTTCGTCGACCGGGATTGAATTGGCTGCCGTTACTCCGTCAAAGTCTAGTGATACCCAGAATTTCACGAGCTCAATTACTTTCGCAAATTGAGCGTCATCAATGTACGGGGGTATCTTAAGGTAGGTTGGCTTCCGCCTTAAGGGGCGCATTGATTGAGCGAGTTCCTTGAAAGATGCCAGTTCACGAAAATCCTTCAGCTTGGCAGTATTCGGAGAGCTCAAGTTCAGCTCGATTCCTGCAACGTGGGGTTGAAGTATGTTGTAACACTTTATGATGCTTTCCAGTTCCCATCCGCTAACGCTTCCTATAACTGGTACTTTCACTTTCTGGTTCTGCAGATTCTTGATGACGACCTCGACGCCCGGATTGGGAAAACCGAGAGCGTTAACAATCGTTTTATCTTTTGGATATCTCACAATTCTCGGTTTCGGATGACCCGGCCACGGATCGAGTGTCACCGTCCCAGCAATTAAATACCCGAATCCGAGTCTCTCTATTGCAGAAAGATGAATGGCAGATTTGTCGAAGCCTCCTCCCAGTCCAATTGGATTTCTCAGAACTCCGAACTTCGTCTTGATCTGGAGTGCTGGATCTTGGATGTTGACTGCAGGGAGCAGTTTCATAAATGACATTCCGATAGAATGAGCTCTCTCCGGTTCGATCCTGAAAAGGAGAGGGGTTGCCAGCCTGTAAAGGTGCAAGTGATATCAATCGTACCTTAATTGTTGCACTCTAGAGCATTACTGCCTCGTGGTTCAAACGGTTCCCGGCAGCGGTGAAATCATCTTCCCCACCGGGTTTTTGTCAACGACGCCGTGATCCATCACGACATTGCCCCTCACGATGGTGTACACTGGAAGACCTTGAACTTCGAATCCATCAAATGGGCTCCATTGTGCCTTCGTGTAGAACTTTGACGGGTCGATTTTGGACTTAGCCTTTAGGTCGACGATCGTGAAATCTGCGTCCGATCCTACTCTGATTATTCCCTTTTGAGGGTAGAGTCGCCACACTCTTGCAGGATTTGCGGAAGTCAGCTTGACATAGGTCGTCAACGGGAGCATTCCTTTGTTCACTTCGGTAAGCATCAGTGGAACGGCAGTCTCTAGCCCAGGAAAACCAGATGCACAATCGAATATCATCGGCTTTTTCTTTTCCTCCAGAGCGTGTGGTGAGTGGTCTGATGCTATCATGTCAATTGTACCGTTGTTCAGTGCGGCCCATAACGCCGCTTTGTCATTCGCTGTCTTGATCGACGGGTTGACTTTCATTAGCGAGCCGATACTCATGTACTGATCATCGTCAAGCAACAGATAGTGGGGTCCTGTCTCCGCAGTGACTGGCTGGAATCTTCTCTTCGCCTCGGCGACAGTGGAAAGAGCTCCTTCTCCGCTCAGATGTGCAATGTGTAATTTGGTGTTTGACTCTCCCGCATAAAGAATCGCCCTGCGAACCGCTTCTTCTTCGACGACATTTGTTCTCGACTCGTAGTGTGCGTGCGCATCACTTTTCCCTTCTGCTGTAAGTTTCTTTATCCTGTATTGGACTATAGGGTCGTTCTCTGCATGAACTGAGACCCTAAGGTTCGCCTTCGATACCACGGCGAACTGGTCTATCATTTCTCCATCACTTGGTGGAGGTATCTTGCCTACCGTTTCCCCCATGAAACACTTGTATCCTATCACACCCGCTTCAGCTAACGGCACGAGATCAGCAATGTTGCCGACAGTCAGAAGACCGTATAATCCATAGTCCACTATTGCTTTCTTTGCCGCTTCGATTTTATGGTTTAGGGCATCGACATTTTTCGGCGGTGGGAAATTGTTCGGCATGTCAAATATCAGTGTAACACCGCCCGACGCTGCCGCGGCTGTCCCGCTTCCAAAATCCTCCTTGTAGGTGTATCCGGGGTCCCTAAGGTGAACGTGAACGTCTATTATCCCTGGAAGGACATGCAACCCTTTCGCATCTATCACTCTATCAGCTGAAGGTGCGTTCTCGTTCGAAGTTAGGGCTGTAATCTTTCCTCCAGTTAGGGCTATGGCACCCTCAAAAGCATAAGATTCAGTTACAATAGTACCATTCTTTATAACTAAATCCTTGGTTGCCATCTCAGTTTCCGTACTCGTAATGTCAAGATCGTATTTATAATTTGTTTTCATTTGAACGCGCAAATTTCACGGCAACTGAATTTTAGACATACTGAGAATCTTGCAAAATGTCGCAGACTGAAAGTCAGATATAGATCTTAATCGCCAGTCTCCAATCTTCGAAAAGCGCTTGATCCATTTCAAGTCGCGAAATTGAAAGAAGTCTTAGTGGCTTCCTTTCGATGCATGATTATTTCATCAGGAATTTTCTTTCACATAAGCTCTTGGCACAAGCGGCATAATGTAGATTTGAGACGAAGTCAAGCAATTCGCAAATGTTGTAATCATATCGCCGTTCTGGTACTGTTTGTCTTTGGATAGGGCCGCAAACTATTCGACCTCTAGCCGCATCTGACTAGACTCTCGCAACGCAATTCAACATCAAGTTTCAGAGGAATGGTATTACTGGGAACACCTAGTTCTCAAAGACTGAGATGACCCAAAAGATATTTTATCGCTTGTCGAAAGTGAATTTCGGGGCGTCTCTATCTAAGGTTGAGCACTGATGTTTTAAGCCAGAGTCTCAACTTACCCGAAGACCTGAAAAATCTCGGATCGATAGCTGGAAACCTCTACTGGTCTTGGAACAGAAAACTAAGGATTCTGTTTGAAGAGATTGATCCTGTTCTGTGGAACAAAGTTGGTGAGAACCCGATTGCGCTCATCAAGAGTCTCAGTCGGAACAGAATAGAGGAGTTGCATAACGATCAGAGATTCCGGGTGAAGGTATCTGAAGCGTACGAGACCCTCAATAAATACAATCATGAGGAGTCAGACACTTGGTTCTGGAAGGAATACGGCTCAAAATATGAAAACAACCCTGTTGCGTATTTTTCAGCCGAGTTTGGCGTCGCATCTTGTTTGAAGATTTACGCTGGAGGTCTTGGAATACTTGCAGGAGACCTCCTGAAGTCTGCTTCAGATTTGGGCGTTCCTCTGGTTGGCGTCGGACTCTTTTACAGAAAAGGTTACTTCGCCCAAACTGTATCCGATGACGGATGGCAACAAGAGCAATACCCCGAAAATAAACCAGAGTTGCTTCCTATTAGCCCAGTTTTCAAACCGAACACTACAGAGCCGTTACTGCTTTCAGTTCCGATGGAACGAGCTTTGTTGATGGTAAGAGCATGGCATGTGTATGTCGGGAGAATCGGCCTGTACCTCTTGGACTCTAATGTGCCGGAGTACAATTCGAAAGACGATTGCAACATCACAAGCGAACTTTATGGAGGAGATTCCGAAGCACGCCTAAGACAGGAATTGATTCTTGGTTTTGGGGGCGCTGAACTTCTGCTTTCTCTAGGAATAAGACCATCGATTTATCATATGAATGAGGGTCACTCTGCGTTCGTCGGATTGGAACGCATAAGAGAGATACTTGAGGAAAGCCCTGGTAAATTTTCTTTCGGGCAAGCGCTTGAAATGGTGAAAGAGAGAAGCTTATTCACAACTCACACACCGGTCCCCGCCGGGATTGATATTTTCACACAGGAACAAATTCAAAGATATCTTTCTTGGTATTGTGAAGAACTAGAGATTCCAGAAAGCGAGATTCTTTCGCTTGGTCTGGAAAATCAAGATTCTGAGACTTTCAATATGGCGGTACTGGCGATCAAACTCTCACAGCGTATCAATGCGGTTTCAAGATTGCACGGAATGACTGTCAGGACACTATGGGAGAAAATACTCAAGCAGCGAGGCTTCATACTCGATGGCGACAACGTGCGCTTCAATGTGCGGCAAGTTGGTTCGATAACAAATGGGATACACATACCTTCTTGGATATCAGATCCCATGGCTGATGTCTACGAACACTATTTGGGCGAACAGTGGTCTGAGCTTCGATCAAATCAGGAGGTCTGGTCCAAAAGTCTCTCGATTCCGAATGATGTCTTGTGGAATGTCAGATGTAGTGAGAGAGAGAAGCTTGTTCAATTTGTTAGAAGAAACCGCTTGGATGACACATTGTTGGACCCGAAAGCGCTTACGATTGGATTTGCTAGGCGCTTTGCGACGTACAAAAGGGCGACTCTGATATTTTCAGATCGTGATAGATTGTGCCGAATGCTATCTGACTTTCAAAGGCCAATCCAATTAGTTTTTTCAGGGAAGGCGCACCCCCTAGACAATGAAGGAAAGAAAATGATGCAAGAACTGGTCAGGTTCACGAAAAATGAATCGGCCAGGTCAAAGATTGTTTTCCTTCCTGACTATGATATTTTTACGGCAAGAAGATTGGTCCAAGGTGTAGACTTGTGGTTGAATAATCCGAGGCGCCCCCTTGAAGCGTGTGGCACAAGTGGGATGAAGGTTCTAGCAAATGGAGGATTGAATGTAAGTGTGCTTGATGGTTGGTGGGATGAAGCATACGCACCATCGCGAGGCTGGTCGATTGGAACATCTTCCATAACAAATGATCAGGCTTTACAGGATAGACAGGACTCCGAATCGCTCTACGACGTTCTAGAACACAGCATCATACCGGAATTCTATGAAAGGTCGAACAGTATACCTTCTAAATGGATAGAAAGGATGAAGCTGTCGATCTCAGAACTAGTTCCTCAATTCAGTTCTAATCGGATGCTGATCGACTATACAGAGCGCCATTATCTTCCAAATATGTCTCGGCCCGACGAACGATTTTAAAGGGCACTATTTGTGCAGGGTCTGCCGATATTTCTGTCCTTTCCAACTTATAGTCGAACCCCTGGAAACCTTGACAGAAGTGGTGACTATTGCAGAAATGAAGAGAGTGCATCCAAGGATGTAGAGCAAAGCTGAGGTACCAATCTTACCAGTTATGATCCTCGTCTCGAGGGTCGTAAGCGTAAATATGAGTGCCGCGCTTGCTACACTTGCAATAAATCCTACAATCAGTGTGACGTCTGACGGGAAAACCAAAAGAAAGAAAACAAGGAAAAAGACTGGATACAGTACGACGAAGAATACAAAGACAGCGTTAAAAATAGAAATCAAACCGTAAGCTCTTGCTGACGAGGAAATAATTCTCTCTAGACCCTCATAGACACTTTTGGGTTCACTTTCCCAACTTGTTGAGATATATTCTGACCCTCGCTCTATGCGGAGGTTAAAACCTGAAGCTCTTGCAACACGTGCTATCGCGGCATCCTCAACGATTTCTTCTTTTACACCTTCGTGACCACCGAACGAAGCATATACTTTGCGACTTACCATGACAAAAGTGCCGAACACGTAAGCGCGGTTGCTTTTTTTGTCGTTCACTTTCTTCATTGGATAAAGAATATTGATTGCAGCAGAAATGACAGGCAGGACCGCTCTAGCGATGGTTCCATGTAAACGCACCTTGGGAGACAGAGAGAATACGTCGATTTTCTTCTCTTGAACGTATCGGAGGCTCGACTCTACAAGAGTTGTATCTAGCGTTGAATCTGCATCTACAAAGAGCAAATAGTCTCCCTTCGACTCTTCGTACCCTTTCCAACATGGCCAACTCTTACCGATCCAGCCCTTTGGTTTCGAGCCAGCCGAAATTGTCTTGACCTGTTTACTTCTCTCCGAGAATTTCCGCGCTACTTCTAGAGTTTTGTCTTCGGAAGAATCATCCACAACGACAATTTCTAGATACTGATACGATTGAGTAACTAGTGATTCAAGACACTTTGAGATGTCTCTTTCTTCGTTTCTTGCAGGAATAATTATGGAAACCATTGTGTTCGGATTCGAGTCACGCCCTAGCCCCCTTAACGAATCTTCAAACCGAGGTGCGGCCCTTTCTGATGCTATCAGATATGCAAGTAAGCTGAAGGACCCCAAGAAAGAGAGGATCGCTATGCTTGTGAATAGTAGATCGAATGGGGACATGATTCAGTCGGAAAATTGTCAGTTCTCGGAAAGCAACTGCGTGAAGATGAATTCCACTGGGTCTTCGAAATTCCTAGTTTCAGTTTCCGCTCTCTCAATGAAAGCTGCTTTAGTCTTATCAATATCCTTCAGTAGTGAAAACGTAGAGTCCAACAATTGCTTGGTAGTCGAAGCTTCTATTGACATTTTCTTTGGGAAATAGTAGTTTGAAAAGACATCTAGATCTGCTGATGGGAAGTATGATATGTTGGGAACGCCAAGGAGTGCAGCTTCTTGAGTCATAGTAGCCCCGCCGCCCACTACCAAATCAGTCTTCGCAATTTCTTCATATCCGTTTATTGTTGTTTTGGGAATAGTGCATACGTCACCGAAATTCTTTCTGGCCCAAATTCTCTGTTCGTCATATCGAGGAACAAGAATGATTTCGTAATCACCAGCGCGCTCTATTCCTGCAACGAGCTTGGATAGCGAATCTGAAACACCCATTCCTTTTCGGAAATATGACGCAAACCATTCTTCCAACCTGATCATAACGCGCCCCTGAATTTTCCGACCAGCCTTCACATTTGACCCTTGGATCCATGCCCAAGGATCTAGGGCATTGTATTTCTTCACAAGAGATGACTCAATCCCGTATCTAGACCAACGACTCGTCTTGATAGGAAATGGAGTGAACACTTCTTTTGATAGCGAGACAGTTAGGCGACAAGGCGCGTTGGAGTGTGGAGAATCACTGCAAACATAGTGTTTGATTCCCAACCCGAAGCTAACTCTCGCTGCCTCTGGAGAGAGAAAACTCAGAGAACAGTCAAAACTATGGCCTTCAACAAAAGGAACAAGCATTTTCTCTCGTGCAATACTAGCTTCAAGTTTCTTTGCGATGTCCCCGCCTCCATGCTTTCCTATTCTGGCGGTCTCTAGTCCGAGGAGGGTGAGAAACTGGTTTAGCTCGGAGTAATCTCTAGTAGTGACAATGCATCTTACCTTGGAAGGTGCTCTTCGCAACAAGGCTCTCGTAAACATAGCTTGCTTTGGCGTTAGAGCATCAATCCAAAGCTCGATCAAGAAACTTCAGCTAATCGCTTACCGATCGCAGTATAAAAGTGGGTTGTGAATCATCGCAAGATCAGCTAACTTGCGAGAAACCTGCGAATATGTTTATGGTTTCTTCTCAGCTTCTGGAGCTTTTTCCGATCCTGGAGAACCGCCGCTTTGCGATGGTTCAGGTTCGAGCGGCATTGGTGGAGGTGTTGTCGCCATAACGTATCCAATCCAGCCGAGGATTACCAAGATAGCAGCGACTGCTACGAATGCAGTAATCTTGAGCACTAGCAAGGCAATGCCGCCATTGTAGAACATCAGAATTCCGTAAATTATTATTCCCAATATGGCTCCTACAACCAAGGCTGCACCCACTGCTCTATCTTTCGCCATTTGAACCGCTAGAGGTAACGACCCTCGAGATTTCCTATTTATGCTTTGCATCGTTGGATATGTGGAGAGTCACAAATTCATAATACAGAAGTGTTGGGCGCGTTTAGCCTAAGAGGACTATCGTTGAAAGAAACGGATTCTGATGATGGTTCAAAATCAGAAAAGCCTGCGTTCTCTCCCGATCTCGACGCAAATTCAGAATTACGGGGCAGAACGCTTCAGGCTTACCTATTCATCCTGAAAAGCCCAAAATCTATCGGCGTCAGAGAGCTGCAGAGAACCCTTGGACTGTCTAGTCCAAGTGTCGCTTATCATCACCTAGACAAACTCACCAGGATGGGCCTCATTGAAAAAGATGAATACGGCGAGTACAGACTCGTAAAAAGCGTAGGCGTAAACGTACTACAAGCCTTCACGCAGGTAGGGAAGCTTCTTGTCCCTAGATTTACTTTCTATGCGGTCTTCTTTACAACCTTGCTACTTGGATACGTTGTAGTTTTTCACTCAAATTTGAATCCGTTTGCAGTTGCCTTTGGCGTATTCGCTTCTCTTTTCGCATGCTATGAGACATATAGAACCTGGAAGCGACGTCCGTTCTAGGAGAACAACTGTTCTGAGGACTAGAACTATCAATTAGTTGCTCTTTATGGAGTGGAGGTTATAGCTTGAGATTTCCAGATAAACCCGCTGCAACAGCCGGACTGGGGCTAGCTTGCGCTCTAGTTCTTCTGACCGTACTATCCTGGCCAACATTAGTTGGCTCCCAGAACGCAACTAATCTTGTCTCTTCACCAAGCAGCGCCGCTGCGAGTTCTACAATGAGTCAAATTGCAACTCAGGAGACGCTTACCCTGACCTCCACGGTTGCCGAGACAACGAATTCAAATTCAGCTTACACCTTGAACTCCGGCTTCCCTTTAGTAGCCAATGGATCTGGAACAAATTCCACTGCCAATCTTTCGCCTCTCTCCACATCAAGCACTGTCTCATCAGTCACCCAAGCAGGAACTACGATAGTTTCCGAGATAAGCACAAATCCTTCGTCTCAGAACATGTTCAGTGGTTTGTCTGCTGCAACTTCAGGCCTTCCAACTGGATACTGGATATTCGCAATTCTCGCGGTAATCTCTCTCGCAATTGCAGTCAGCTCCACTTTTTTCGTTAGGAAGAGAGTAAATCCAGAAATGGTGTATGAGTGAACCGGCTAATTTGTCACATTGATGGATATCGATGCGTAGCCTGTCGCTCCGTTTGGGAAGTTTCCTGTTTGAGTTGAAGTCTGCAGGGTACCGGTCCCGTCGGTTGCTCTTGCATAGACATTTACTAAACCAGTCTGAGCTGGTGTCCATTCGAAGGCCCATAACGCCCAAGTGTCATTGGATATCGGAGGTTTTAGAGCGGCTACCTGCCACGTCTTACCGCCGTCTACACTCACTTCAACATTGGAGATGCCGCGATCTCCCGCGTAGGCAAAACCCCCAACTATAATATTGCCGTTGTTAGTGGAGAGGCTCTGCGAAGATCCATCCGCTGGTACTGAAATGAAGGCAAGTGTCTGCACTATTCCGACATCGCTCCATCCTCTAGTCTGCCAGTACCCCATGTACGAGGTATTGATCACCGAGATTTTTCGAATCCATTTGGGGCTCATCATGCCGTATAGTCCTGGAAAGACGGCTCGGAGTGGGTAGCCATGTCTTTGTGGAAGGGAAACATCGTTCATGTCGTAGGCGAGCATGCTATCGTGCATCAGTGTCTTTGCAATAGGAACTCCGGCGCTGTAACCGTCTACAGAATACAAGACAACGTACGCGGCGCCCTGTGAGACGCCTCCCATATCTGAAAAGATATCGGCAAGCCTCACTCCTCCCCATTTGGCGTTGCTGATCAATCCACCGTTTACATCATTGCTCACGCATTCGAAAGTGTTGTACTCCACTGTTTTTGGAAGCGCCTGTAGATCCGAAAGCGAGTATGTCTTTGGGTTCTGAACCAAACCTGTTACTTGGAGTGACCAAGTCGAAGGATCAACAGATGGCAGAAAGAATGTGTCGATATCAACCTGGTAAAAATCACTATTGTCTGTGACTTCAGAGTTGACTAGACTAGCAAGGCGAGCATCCTGGAATATTTGAGGTTCATTAACTGTGTTAATTGCAGCTCCCTTCTCTGTCCCGGCAGCTGATGTACCAGATTGTGATCCGAGCATGCGGTCGACTCCTGTAAATAAGAGCGCCATAGCCGCCAGAGTCAGAACACCCTTTTCAATGAAGGTTCTACGAGATGCCGATCTAGATTCGACTTGCACTCTGGCTTGTTGTTTTCCAGACGTTTTCACATTACTCGCGAGAAGCGAATCCAGTGAAACAGCGAAAATCGTGGTTCCGACAAAGAGAGAAATCGGAAAAAAATAGACGTTAGAAGGTGAGGCGAAGTTAGAAGAAATTCCAAAAAATGAGACACCACTTAGGGGTAATACTACTAATCCAAAGAACAAGAATGGAACGCTCGAGAACAAGAGCAACTTCTCGAACTTCGGAAATGACTTCGGTTGAATCCTTGGTGAGTACCATTCTGTAAAGATCATACCGAAAAAACCATAAACTGCCGCCGCCACAACCACAGCAATGATCAGCCCCAATTCTCCAGCAAAACTTCCAAATCTCTGAATCGTTGGTTCTTGGATTTTTTCCGGTATTATTCGAAGAAAAGCTCCAAGGGCTGATTCAGGGGGAAATGGAGCTATATCGCCTAGACGCAGAATAAAGAGAAACGCAAGTGAAAGAAGTCCTGCTGCTGCTCCTGTTGAAAAAGAGTTCAGAGCTTTGCTTCTCAGAAAGACAATCTCCTCACTTGAGGCTGTTTCATTCGCAATTTAAGCGACATTTGAAGAATATACTACCTATTTGATTGGTTTCCATATTCTGTTACAGATTAGTTCCAGATTCTGATTCAAGTTTGAGATCGAGTTTCTTTACGATTTCTTTAAAGACAGCGTAATGGGATTCCAGCCAAGGAGCGAGAAAATACGTGAGTCCATAATGTTCGCCCTGAGAAGTTATCAGGGAATTCTTTCTTAGAACTTCCATGTGATGCTGAATCGACCTATATTCAAGATCCAACTTCTTGGCTAGCTGGTTCAGGTTACTGGGGCGGTTCTTCAGCTCATGAATTATTCTAGCTCGATTTTCCCCTCCTCTCGCGCCGCCCAATAGATACCAAAGAAGCCTTCGAAGTTCTGGATCTTCGGACATTGAGGAGTTGCGACACCATTCCTTTTTCTTTCTAACTTATGTGTTTTAAGACATTTTGAAAAAATGTTAAAGACACAGTCCGAGTCGCAATAGGAAGAAAGTCCCAATGGAACCGATGATGTATCTCGCTGTCGTCTTCGCAGTCCTGAATACAATAGTACTCCTTGCTCTGCTTGTTGTCTATGGTAGAATCGCGCTAAAATCTAAAGCCGCGCACTCCATAGGATTAGTGATTTTTGATGTGTTCTTGCTCGCTCAGAATCTTACAACAGTGTTTGCCTACATTTCGATGGAGCAGTTTTTCGAGCCGGCGGCGTTACCCGCTCTATCTGGAATATCCGGCTTCGAGTTTGTAGGTTTGTTGGTCTTGGCAAAAATTACATTCTGATTTATTGGTATCATATCTTTACTTTCAGCTCGACGAGATTCTCGGCCCTTTTTGCAGAGGAGTCACTCCCTATTAATGTCGAGATAGTTAAAAGATTCTGGGCGACCTGTCTTCCCTTCTCTGTGAGTTTGAACTCCATCTTCCTAGCAACGCCATTTTCTGTCAAGCCGCGTGTGATTTGACTCTCTACCAAACCAGAGTTGCACAGGAGCATCCTTTCCTTGTTCCACGTAGAGGCGCTCATACCTACTGCTTTGAGAATGTCTAACGATGGCAGTCCTTGTCGGAATAGAAGAGTGAGAAGTATCTTCGACTGTTTCTCAGATAGAACTGGAGGTCGCATCCATTCTTCGAGAATATTGAGGGTCAATAAAGATAGCTGCTAGGTCGAAAATGTTTGGATGTGATGGAGAAAACACTTTACATAACTCGATCCAAGCACTTATCTCAGTATCATCTGTGTTTGTTCCCTCAACTTCACCCCTCGATATTTACAGCTTCATTTCGACTGATTTGTCTCTGATCAGCTCAATAGCAGTCATTCTGGGTGCTTTGTTTGTCGCCTATCAGATTAGAGAAAACGGAAAGTTGATCAAGGCCACTGAGAAACAAGCAGAGTCCGCAGCAATTCAGGCAAAACTCACTACGGAACAAATGAAGCAAAACAACGAGATAGCCAACATGGACATGATAATGCGTTTGTATGAATTTGCCAACACTGCAGAGGTTCAATCTGCTTGGCTGACAGTCTTGAGCTCGAAGGTGCGAACGTTCGAAGAATTTGAGCTTCTTTCCAGATCAGATCAAATCTGCTATTATCAGATCGCTGCACTCTTCGAGTCGCTAGGAGTTCTGGCCGAGAGGAATATAGTTAAACTAGACATCATAGAGGACATGTTTCTGACTGAACTTGCGTGGACTACAATGAAGCCATTTGTTCTAGGGATGCGCAAGAAATTCGGAGAGGATCAGAATTATGCCTTCTTCGAGCGACTTCACTCACGTCTGAAGAATATTTTGAATGAGCATGAAACTCCGATTAGCGGAACAGATGGTCTACTTCGCTCAACATAATCCATTGTCCAAATGTCTGCCCTAACTATGCGAGGAGATGATTCGGCCATATCACAAGGAAGGGATTTGTCCGAGTACCCTGAAGTAATTTCTTTCAAAGGGATAGGCAATATCTCACTGAAGGAGATTCACCTAATCGCACTTTCCTTGATCGCACTCGGTATTGTCTTTGCGATTCTTGCCCCTCCGGGAGGCTACATAGCTTTGGGTTTCTTCATCTTGCTGGCTGCCGGATACGACATGATCTTTTTGAGGAAATCAGTAAAACCAATAAGAATCTCCCTCTACCTACGGAAAGACCCTGTTGAGGCGACATACCAAGACAAGAAAATAGGACAGATCAAAAATGGAACGATAATCACCGATATGGAAAGATCGAATGAACTTGGCTTTCGTCCGGCCCCCAATCGCAAAGTGCTAATCTGGGAATTCCAATCAGAAGATGATGCTAGAATCACGGCGAGGCGATTACTAGAGTACCTTCCGCTTGAGGAGTAGAATGCATCCATGCGACTGAATCGAAGAATTCTTCTCACAAATTGTGAACTTTCTTCAAAGACAAGACTTGCCCTTCTCGAAGCTCTTGGCCCAGAGTTTGTTATAAGAAATGTGAACGGTGTACAAGAGAATGAGATAGGGCAGGTCGAAATCATGCTCTTCGATACTGTGAAGAGCTCAGATAAGGAATGGCTAACTGGAGATAAGATCGGAAGGATGCAGATGCTTAAACTGATCCAAAGCATTAGGGCAGGAGTTGATGCCCTCGATTTTGGAAATATTCCTCCGAAAGTAATCGTATGCGGAAATGTCGGTGCTTATTCTGAATCTATGGCAGAGTTTGCAATGGGCATGATACTTTATCTCGCAAAGGATCTGGGGAATAGAAATTCGAAGCTTAGACTTGGTATCCCTGATTATGAAAATTCGATTCTGCTCCGTGGCAAAAGAATTGGCATCATTGGGGCTGGAGGTATCGGTCAAGCTATTGCAAGAATAGCCAAATGTTTTGGGATGACAACAATCGGTGTGAATACTTCAGGGAAACCTGCAAAGTCCTGTGATCTGACCTTTGCCATAACTGAACTGAATCGCGTTCTCACATTCTCTGATGTAATAGTTCTAGCCCTGCCTCTAACGGTCAAAACCTTTCACATCATTGACAGAAGGGAGTTGAGCTTGATGAAGAAAGACTGCATTCTTGTGAATCTCGGAAGAGGCGATGTAATCAATGAAAAGGCCCTGTACTACCATCTAAGAAAGAATCCTCTATTCAAATGCGGTTTGGATGTGTGGTGGCATTATCCCAAGTCAGGCCAGAAATTCGAGCAGAATTTCCCATTCTCTGAATTCTCGAATTTTTTGGGAACGGCTCATGTTTCTGGATTTGTTCCCAAACAGACTGAATTGTCAATCGAATATGCGGTTCAGAATATCGTTAGATTTGCAAAGAAAGAGAAATTGAGAGGAAGAGTCAATCGAAGAGAATACGTTGGTCTCCGTGAGCTGATCAAAAGTGCGAGGACAGATTGAGGAGTAGACAGCATGGTAAAGAGAGACTCGGTGAGTATCCGCGATTTAATCAAATTAGTCACCTGGCTCGACGGTTATTCGGTAATGTCACCAGTAGATCCATTGAGACTTCTTAAAATCGCAAGCAAGTACCCTGACGATCACGATATTGCATCTGCTTGGAAAGATGTTGAAATTGATATCTGGGACATCGCGCGAATACCTTCGTACTCACCCCAGATTACAAGGTTGTCCAAGATCTTGGGTTTCTTGAAACAGCTCTTGATGTTCATTGGACTCATCATTCTGGTTGTCTATATCATCGGTTCTTATTCGCGAGCTTTCGATTTTATGGGCAAGTACGAAGCTCTCGGTTTTGCGGTGATTTTTGTTCTAGCTTACACTATTGGATTCGGCTCTTACTACCTTTTGGACAGAAGATTGACGCGACTGGTTGGTCTTTGGTATGATAAGAACTCGAGTAAGATTTCAAGACAGAGAAAACATGTGAAACAGATTAACCAGCGATTGATCGACAAAATCGCGGCTGAGATCAGAAAGAACAAGGTGGATCCCGCGAAATACTGGTTTACACTCATGCAGACTGATTACAACAATATTGTCGTTAGAAAGGAGAAGAGTGGTTCGACTTTCACAGTGTCTGTGAAGGGAAGCAAGATGGTAGATTGAGAGGTGGAAATATCGGCAAGCTTACCTAACTATGAGTACCGAGCACTTGGCATGGGAAACAACTCCGCTAGAGACGCTGCCTAACAATAGTTTCTTGAAACCTCCCAGTCCTCTAGTTCCCATCACAATCAAATCCACATTTTCCTTGTTGGCGACCTCCACTACTGACTCGACAATCGACGAGATGGTCCTCAAAACCTCGCCCCTAGCGTTTATTCCGTGGTTCTTGGCATCCTGTACTGACTGATTAACCAGTTTCATGCCATCTTGCTCGATCGTTTTGAAATAACCACTATAATCTGCTGCTGGTGAATTGATACCTATGGGAGAGTACTGGGTTGGGATAGTTTCTGACACAACATGAACTATCACTAACTCAGATCCATTCTGCTTTGCAAGACTGGATGCAGCCGATACTGCCCTCTTTGCGTTGTCAGATCCATCAGTGGAAACGAGAATCTTCTTGATCGGGAAAACCGTGCGCGTATTTTCAGATTTGCTCATACTTACAAGAATCTTTGTTCAGATAGATAAGCTATCCAGCATATCAACATCCATCCACGAATAAACTCTCTGCTCTTTCAAATTCATTTGATCTTTAAATCTCGCTTCTGTTCTAGGATGTTTCATGAAGTCAGGAAAGGGAAGCGTGCCATTACAGATTCCAGCGGACATTTGGCAACCACTAGCCGAAATTAGAACCCAGTTGGACGCTCAGGTTTCAGGGGTACCCACTCCGATAGAGGAAGCACTTCGCGAGGTGATTCTTCACTACCGACATTGCCCCCATGTCGAGAAAGATATTGAGGCATTCCGAATAAGATCAAAGTCCTGGAAAAGATCTGCAGTCACTAAACAGTAGAGTGCGTTTGCGGGATGGTTGTGTCTCATGAGATTAAATGCAACATGGCACCGAAAGAACAGAATGCCGAAGAACCCAACTATTGATCAGAGATTAAGATGGCACCAAGACCATGCCAAGAATTGCGGTCGCAGGACCATCCCGAAGAGTTTGCTCAACCGAGCTAGGAAAACTAAATTGAAGTGACTTCGATTCTACTTTGAAGTGAACGGTAACATCTAGCTGAAACCCTTCAACCTTGGAAGAACTCTCGAGACAAATATGCAGCCAATAGCGAAGGCAGGGAGAAAGTAGTTCCAGAATCCATCGACTGGTAGCAGGAACGCGCCCGACAAGAGAAAGATACCTGTGCTTATGACTAGCCTGTCAGTTCTCCTTGCAAACCAGGCAAGCGTGACTACTCCCAATAATCCGAAGATCGAGACTCTTATCCAAGTTTGCAATGCTTCACCGAAGGCAGTATAGATAACACCGTCAAGACTGAAGATTCCGTTTGATTGGTGCGGTCTGACGAACTGGAACTCTATAACGTCGTAAATGAACTTTGAAGGAGAAAGTACTAAGAATGGAAGGATTATTGCGGTGGAGATTAGCGCTGCAATTAGAAGATAAAACGACTTTTCCATCTTCCAAAAGTAGAGAATCAGAATTGGAAGCGTCAGTATGATGAGCTGATTCGAGGTTATAGCGAGTCCAAGAAATACTGCTGCCCCAGAATGTCTTCCATACAGCAGAAAAGCTAGACTGGCCGTCAGAAAGGCTGTGCCTACCATAATATTGGTCGAGACTACACTTGTCAGTGCGATAGATGGTGGGAGAATGGCGTAGACCATAGGCGCAAGAATCGCTCTTCTGGGACTGATGTGCTTCGCTACAAAATATACGGAGACCATGATGATAGCATCTGCAAGGATGTTTCCGTATCTAATATCACCTAGAAGATAGAAGGGTGCGTAATAGATGGGTACGAATGGAAGATATGCAAAACTCACCACCTCAGTTGTTCGCACTGCATATTCTTGCAAATACGGACTCGAGAAATCAAGTATGGTTCTGGTTGCGTATTTGTCGGCGTAAAACACATCCACTGGCCCATAATTAGAACCGTTTGCAATTTGAATAGCTACCAACCTGATTGTTATTCCAATAATTACAATTAGTGCGAGCTGAAAGATCTCTTTCTGAATCCTAAACAAACAATTTTCCCTGCTGCAGTCTGACTCCAGATTCTGGCTGACTGAAGGCCATACTATTCATGACGATTTGAAGTGAAACCTTCTACCCTGTCTGAAGAAAATTAAACCGAGCCCAATTAAAATAAGGATAAATCCCAATACGATTCCCAAGAATCCCAAAATGAATAGAATTAGCTTCAGCAGCAAATCTCGAAGCCAGAACAACAGAGCAAAGCCAATGATAACAAGAATCAATCCGATGGCAAATTGCATCCTCACGGCAGGATCAATAGTCTAGTGAGTCAATTTCAGTTGATTTAAACTTGGAGTGAGAAACTGTGTTCGGCAGGACGCCTGAGACTTGTTTTTATTCTCAAAAATACTGCGGTTCTAACTGAGTCTCTTGCAGAAGTCGCGATTTGATTCGCTTAATACAATTGTCAAGAGACGCCGAAGATGGATAGTAATCGGCTGGGTTGTCCTCGTTCTCGTATCAGTCTCATTTCTACCTAATTTCTTTTCACATGTGTCTTACGATATCACAGGCGGCATTGGAGGACCTTCAAATACTGAATCTGATAGAGCTCAGAAAATTCTCAACGCGGAATTTCCTTCAAGTGCCAGTAATGCAAGCTCCCATGCGATTCTTGTGCTCCTTCAAGGCCCCAATCCATATTCAGACTCTGTCAAGAATACGCTTCTCGCCCTTAACAAGACGCTAGCCAATAACCCAGAAATCGCGAATTACACTGGATTGGACGCCCTATATACAGTAGAAATCGGATTATTGAATTCTACTCTTCCAAGTGTTATTACTCAGGACGCTGATTTAGAGGCAAATATCACTTCGATCAGTCAGGGGATTTACTCACTAGTTCAAAACCTATCCACTCTCAGTTCGAATATCTTTCAGCTGGAAAAGGGGATCAACCAGACAGCTCAACTAGTCTACGGTATTCCATTGTCATTTGTCCAGATATGGAGCGGGGTAGAAGCTCAAGGAGTCACTAACCCCTACGTTGCAAATGCGATGGCGAATTCTTCGCTTTACCAATTGACAAACAATCTCGGTGGAAATGTCCAGTCTATTGGATATTATTCAACGTTCTACACACTTTGGAACTCTACATTCCAAGCTCTTCCGAGTAACACGACAGCTATGCAGCGCGAGTCAGTTTCAATAAATCAGACATTGCACATGTTCTTATCCAATCCTTCGCTTGATAACGATACAAGACAGACCATGGAGCTGGTCGGATCACTGCTGAATGTCTCTGATTGGAACCAAGAGAATTCGATTTCAAACCTCACTGTTAGTACCATAGCGACAAGTATTCCGAGCGAGTTGACTTCGTCCTTTGGAATATCTGCGAAAAGTCTAGTGACCCAATTGTACGAAGTTGGGCCTTCACCTTCAAATGAGACTCTCTCCCAATATTCCATTAGACTTTTCGCCAATAGTTTCCCAACGAGTTTGAATTCTGGCTCTGGATTCTCAGTATCGGAACTATTGAATTCTGTCTACAACTTGGGAATCTCACCAACCTTCAGTGAAAAATGGAATCTCGCTTCCTCATTAATAGCAAACTCAACGAAAACTGCCTTTGATGGTTCTCCCCTATTCGCTGTAAATTCTACAGCCCTCGCGAAAATTCTTACAACTTTATCTCCAGGATCGACACTTTCGCAGATCAATGCTAAGATCAACGGAATTGTCTCGAACGATAGTTATCTGAACTATCCACTCGTTCCATTGAGAGCGATTTCTCAGAATTTCGTAAGTAAAGACAACGCTTCAACACTCGCTGTCCTTAATTTTGCATCTTCGTCTGACGCCAACACAATCGCGCAAGTCCAATCAGCGATAAAGAACTCTGGATTAGAGACTATGGGAACAGTCTATGTGACTGGCGGCACAGTGATCTCACAAGACGTCCAGGACATTTTCACTCCTGCTCTTGGAATTACCGTTGGACCTGGCGTCATAGTATCCATTCTGATTGTCGGAGCGCTTTTTCTTTCACCAGTTGCAGCTATTATTCCTATTCTTATGGGTGGAATTTCGATCGCCGTAGCGTTACCTGCAATCTATTTCGAGATAGTCGTATTGGGGCATGGTCACATCACCTTTCTTACTCCAACTCTCACCATCTTACTCATGTTGGGTCTAGCAGTTGATTATGCTGTGTTGCAGCTTCGAAGGACAAGAGAGGAGCGTCTCGAAGGCAAAAGTCTTGAAGATAGCGTAGGGATTTCTGTCAGGTGGGCCGGACAGGCAGTTCTTACCGCCGGGATTACTGTAATTGTTGCATATATTGTGATGGCTGTTGCTAATGTTCCTCTTTTCAGTAGCGTCGGAACCGCCATCGCATTAGGAGTCACGATCCTCTTGGTGGCTTCTCTCACTTTGCTCCCTGCACTTGAACTCATTCTTGGAGACAAGATGTTTTGGCCTGGATTGAGTAGAAAGAAAAACAAGCCACTCAAGAGCAGACTCCAGAAGATCACCGAGGTCACTCTGAGGAGAAAGTTGGGCATTACGACTTTCATCAGTTTGATCGCAATTGGTGCATTCTACACCTCCTACCACACACCCGTCGGAGAAGATTTTCTGAAGCTGGTCCCCAACTTTCCGAGCAATCAGGGATTGACCGCGCTAACAGAAGCATTTGGAGGTGGACAGGTTTTTCCCACACAGGTCTTGGTGGTATTGCCATCTCCAATTGTCTACGGGCATGATCAATTCAATCAGACCCTCCTCAATGAAGTCGAGCAGATCAGTAATGTTGCCGCTAATTCAAGTGGTGTTGTAAGTGTTGCAGGTCCGACCAGGCCGTACGGAAGCTTGATCAACTATTCTTCCATTGGAAATATGCCCGAGACATTGCGCTTACAATATGAAAGCGGAATGCTTGCATTCGTCGGAAAGGATAACAAGACCGTCCTGATTAACGTGGGACTTTCGAATTCTTCCGAGAGCCAAGCGGCAGTTGACTCCCTTCTGGGAATGGAAAGGAACATTGGTAATCTGCAAATCTCCAATGGACTAACCTTGTATTACGACGGAAGCGTTCAGCAGACATACGACAGCCAGTCGTTCCTTTCAGGATTACTTCCTCAAGTAGTGTTGATTCTCGCCGCTGCCGTCTACGTCATTCTGTTCATTCAACTCAGATCGGTGTTTACTCCATTCCGTCTCATATTTACTATACTCTGCAGTGTTGTATTCTCTCTTTCAATTCTTTCGATTCTTTTCTACCATCTCCTTAACCTGCCGATTCTTGACTTCGCACCCTTGTTTGTTGTTGTCACCATGCTGGGAGTTGGCGTAGATTACGATATCTTCTTTGTAACCAGAATTCGCGAGGAAGTTCTTACTGGTGAAACTGACACAGAAGCGATAACAACTGCTGTCGAGAAAGTCTGGGTCACGATCCTTGGACTCGGGCTGGTTCTTGTTGCAGTTTTTTCCTCTCTTTTGATCACAGGAATAGCAATACTAGGGGAAATAGGCGCTGCAGTCGCAGCAGCGATTCTCCTGGATGTAGTAGTAATAATTCTATTCTTTGTTCCAGCCCTCATGGGGCTCGCCCAGCGCTTCAATTGGTGGCCCTCCAAAATCGGAAGAAAGACAGACCGAATCGATCAGAAAAGTTGATTGATCTAGTCTTAGTATTTCCTCATTGTGAGATAGCTAGAAAGCTCCAGTAAGCGATCACGAGCTCTTGAAGGTCGAATCGAATTCGCTAGCTCCTTTGCTCGTTCCACATATTGCGCTGCAAATCTTCTAGCATATGTAGGAGAATCATATTGACTCAGCAGGCTTCTCGCTTTCACTACTTCCCATTCGTCAAATGATCCATTTCTTCCAATTAGAGAGTGTATGAAATTCGATTCGTCCCGAGAACATCGACTCAATAGGTCGATCAACACTAGGCTCTTCTTTCCACGTTTGATGTCAGTGAATATCGGTTTGCCGATGATATCTTCGTCGCCGAGCAAATCCAAGATGTCATCTTGAATCTGATATGCTATTCCGAGTGATTCTCCAAAATCATATGCCTTTTTTATCACTCCTTCGTCCTTCAAAGCACACCCCACAATCGCTCCACTCGCTGATGAGGCACCGATAAGAGCTCCAGTTTTCAATCTGATCATCTCGGCATAATCATTCTCCTGAACACTTTCGCGTTCCGCCATCTCAAGATCCAAGAACTCACCCATGGTAGCCGACCTGTAGCAATTGCCCAAGAGCTCTAGAAGTCTACAAAGTATTGGGGAATTCGCTCCCAGTCGCCCACACTCAGCAATCAGACCGGGGACTTGGAAAAGGAGAGTATTCGAGGTCAGAATCGCGCCACCGACTCCGTACTTTCCAACTATGGATTTCTCGCCCCTTCTCATATCAGACTTATCAATGATATCATCCTGCACCAATGCGGCTGCGTGAGCTAATTCGTAGGCGACAGCGACTGGTGCCGCCCTTTTGTAATCTTCGCCAAGTGCTTCGCACCATAAGAGGGCAAGTATTGCTCGAACCCTTTTTCCCTTCGAGATCGCCTCGAGAGCAGTCCTCTCAAGCTCAGTCACTCCTTTGCCAAAATGAAGGTCGATCTCCTCATTGATGCAGCTGGAATACTCCAAGAGCCATTCTGGCAAAGAAATGGACGCTACTTCATTGGTCAATATGACTACAAACTTGGATATTGCCGGAATAAAAATGATATCTTGAACCGGTGGCCTGTCCTTATCTCCGACTCAATACAACAGATATCTAAGTAGAGCGTTAATGGTAGAGTCAAGTTCCTCTTGGGATTTGGTACAGTGGATCTATTTCTTATTCAGCTTCCAAGATAGTTCTGATGCTAATTGTTCCCTAGTCTTTCCCGATGTGTCTATACCTTCTCCCTTGCAAGCAACTACGAGTGGATCTTCAGCCGAAACCGGCTGCGTCTGTGCGGAGGGTGCGACATTTGCCGATTGCTGCACCACTAATTGTGGTCTTGGTTTTGCGAGGAACGTTTGTGGAGAAGTTGCTCCTGCCGTCGCGGTTAGTTCGTTCGACAATCCTTTCCAGCTGGTCTCGAATTCCCTTCTCGCTTGGCCAATTGATCTCGCAATCTGTGGTATCTTGTTGCTTCCAAAAAGGAAAATCACCAGAGCTGCGATAAGGACCCAAACAATCGGATCATCAAATGCCATTCACGATTCTCCACTCATGAAGAGTCTCACTGGTATATTAATAATAAGCCCAGAAGGCTTTGAGGAACCAGTAGCATTTCCACTGTGCTATTTCTTTAGAGTGCTTTGAACATGTCATCCAGTTTTGTAGAGGGAAAGACCTGCGTTGTCACAGGAGCCAATTCCGGAATCGGTTATGTTACGGCAAGAGAACTAGCTCGCATGGGCGCGAAAATCATTCTGGTTTGCCGCAATCAAAGCAAATGTGAAGTCGCGAGAGATTCTATTAAGAAAGCCACAGGTAATGAATCAGTAGAGTCAGAGATTGCGGATTTGGCGTCATTCGGCTCTGTCAGAAAACTGGCTCAAAGGTTGCAACAATCTTACGAGAAAATTCATATTCTAGTGAACAATGCTGGCCTAATCATCGGTAAGCGAATGCTGACTGAGGATGGTCTGGAAACCACCTTTCAGGTAAACTACGCATCACACTTTCTACTGACATATCTGCTCTTGAATACAATGAAAGAATCGGCGCCGTCTCGAATAATCAATGTTTCATCAGCTGCCCATTTTAGTGGCTACATGGATTTTGATGACCTTCAGAAGGAAAAAAGTTACAGCGCAATGAGATCATACTGCCAGTCCAAACTGGCTCAAGTACTCTTCACATATGAATTGGCTGATAGACTGAATGGAACCAGTGTGACAGTGAATTGTGTGCATCCGGGTGCAGTGAGAACTAACTGGGGAGATGAAGCTGGCGCTCTTGGAATCGGCATAAGAATTGCGCGCCCTTTTATGCTTAGTCCAGAAAAAGGTGCCCAGACAACTGTGTATGCCGCAATATCTCCGGATTTGGACGAAATTAGCGGAAAATATTTTGCCAAGAGAAAAGAAGCAAGAACGTCCAAAGAATCGTATGACGTGGATGAAAGAAAAAAACTGTGGGATATCAGTTTGAAGCTTTGCAGACTGGAATAAGCGACGGCAATTGGTGGGGTCTTACCCAACCATCTGCGTTATTTCTTTCGCCAGACCGTTCTCGACGTGCGCTGTCCATAACATTTCAGGAACATCTACAGCCAAAAATAACGTTGACAACAGAAGGACTTCCACGGCCGTGATAGCAATGTTTTGAATCCACCTGCCTATGCCAATGTGGATTGTGAAGTCACTTGACTGACCTGCAATGAGAATGGTGAACGCTCTGTCGGCAGCAATGATATCTCGTAAGATTCCAGCTTTCTGCGCCTGAATTATGTTTCCCATTGGTGCAGCTCTTGTCTGCACTCTATAGCCTTCCATCTGTAACTGCTGCGCAATCTGTTGCGATAGCTGACCGATGTCCTTGTTCCTGCCCTGAAATCTTAGAATCTTTTCAAAAACCAATTCTGATACCGAATTAGCATAGATCTGCTGAGTTAAAAACCGATCCCATGAAATGAACAACAAAGAAACTTCTAGATCTGATGCGAACCTTGCTATTTTACCGAAACTAGTGATGACTTTGCATTCTAGATCTTTTAGCTAGATGAAACGGCGCTAAAATTCTCGTAAACCGCAGGATAATCCTTGATTAATATGATATTCAATTTTAACACGTTCACGTAAGGACTGCCAAACACCCAGAAAGTACCCAATTTGTTATCATCGACTATGGATGTAAGAGCATATATTGGGATCCCACTAGCATTGTTTATTCTTGGTATCTGATTGTACGCCTCCGGTAGAGTAATGTCAGGATCAACTCTGGATGCGGAAGCATTCAACGGATTGGTTTCGTTTCTTGCATGGAAGAAAATCGGGAGTGAAAACCCATTGTCTATTAGATTAGACCCGACTGTGCGACCACTGAGTGTTACCAACTCGCCATTTGCTTGATAAGGCATCGTGGCCTGAGCGATGCCTGTGATCAATAATGGATAGAATAATCCGCATATCAGAAGAGAAACTATGGCGATTCCTACGGCTGGTTTGTAATTCCTCCAATCACTCTTTCTCCTCCCTTTTTCATTAGTATGTTTTGACAAAATTGCTCTCTCTCCTTTACATGTGAAACACAAGGTTAAGGAAGACATCGATCAATTTTATTCCTATGAATGGAACAATGACGCCGCCAAGGCCATAAATGACAATGTTCTTGAGGAAGACGGCCATCGTACTCGACGGTTTGAAGGAAACGCCACGCATTGCCAAAGGAATGAGCAGTGGAATAATGATTGCATTGAAGATAAGAGCAGACAAGACGGCACTGTGTAGCCCCAAATGAAGAATATTCATCGCTTGGAGTTGAGGAACAGTTGCGAAGAGAACGGGCACTATAGCGAAATACTTGGCTACATCATTCGATATGCTAAATGCAGTGACAGCTCCGCGCGTCATTAGGAGCTGCTTTCCAAGCATGACAACATCGATTATTTTCGCCGGGTTGGATTCCATGTCGACCATGTTAGCGGCTTCCTTCGCTGCTTGGGTTCCAGAATTCATAGCGAGGCCTACATCTGCGACGGCCAGGGCGGGAGCATCATTGGTGCCATCACCTATCATCGCAACAATCCTGCTGTTACCCTGCTCTTTCAACACGATGTCGTGCTTGTCTTCTGGTTTTGCCCTTGAAATGTAGTCATCAATTCCCACTTCTGTCGCAATGCTCTTAGCTGTAAGCGGTTGGTCACCCGTAATCATGACAGGGCGTATTCCCATTGTCTTTACATCTTGAATCTTCTGTTTAATCTCTGGCTTCAAGACATCCCTCAATCGAATTACTCCGATAACCGTCCGATTCTTCATGATTGCAATCGGTGTTTCTCCGGCTATTGAAATTCTGTCAATCATATCGTCAAAGTTATCCGGCAGGGACAGAGCTATTTTTCGAATCGAGTCAGGGGCTCCCTTCAGAATCTCGATGGCATCAGATGGAGCTGCACCCGGCCTTAGTTGGTAATCGGCGAATTCCACGAGAGCTTCATCCGCATATTTTCTCCTGAATCTAGTTCTTCCTTTGGCATCACCCTCGCTACGATCTTTCGGAAGAACGAAACTAGATCTTGAAGGTAGTTTGACACCACTCGTTCGTGTAGTCGCAGAGAAGTTGTACACTTCAGCCTGATCAAGTGCATTGATCTCTCTGGGAATGAAGCCTCTTTCATGAGTTAGTCTTATGATGCTCCTTCCCTCTGGAGTATCATCGTACCACGACGAAAGAAAAGCGGTCTCACCTACCTCCTTTTCAGTGTGATCATTGAAAGGAATGAATTCGATAGCTTGCCTATTTCCAACAGTTATTGTTCCGGTCTTGTCTAAAAGAATCGTATCCGTATCTCCTGCTGCCTCAATCGATTTGCCAGATTTCGCCACAATCTTGCGTTTGTAAAGCCTGCTTATGCCCGAGAGCCCTATAGCCGGTAGTAGCGCTCCGATAGTCGTCGGTAGAAGACACACGTAGAGAGCTATCAGTACTGACAGATCTGCTCCAAGATTTAGAGCGATAGAAAGCCCAAGCAATCCCATTATTATAATTGTGAATATTGCTGTAATGCCAATGAGTACAACCGTGACAGCTTGTTCATTTGGAGTCCTAGGTCTCCTAGCCGATTCCACGAGCTTTATCATCTGATTGATGTATGTATCTTCAGGGTTGACGGAAACCTTTGCCGTGAGGCTGTCACTTGCTATTCTTGATCCTCCAATCAATTGATCTCCTGGAGCTTTTCGGACCAGTGCGGATTCTCCTGTAATCAATGATTCATCCACCATTGCTATTCCTTCAATAACATCAGAATCTATTGGTACGATATCGTCCGCGTCTAGTCTGATCATATCTTCCTTTCTAAGTTGCGAAGACGTTGTAGAGATGATTTTATTTCCTGAAACAACTTTTCTGCTAACTACTTCACTCTCCAGTGTACGGAGACTATTTGCAGTGCTTCTTGCTTGAGTTTCGGCAAGAGCATCAGAGAAAGTGCTAAACCAGACTGTGACTAGCAGAATTACTGCAATTTCAACGTAGAATGATCGCTCTGAGGTGTTGGCCAAGGGAAGGAATCCCTGGGGATAAATTGCCAATGCGGATATGATGAAGAATGTCAGCTCAACAACGAGCATCACAGGATTTGAAACTAGAAGGACAGGATTGAGCCGTTTCACTGAATCAATGAGCACCTTGGCTGATAGCATATTGGAAAGCCCCTTTGATATTGCAACTCTCGAAGGTCTCGCTACTTGTTCACCCATTACTTTCACTCTATCCGAAAAAATTCGGCTGATGTTGGAAATAGGCCAGAATAGGTCCAACCGCCAAGAACGGAAGGAATGAAAGAACCACTAGGAGAAGTATGCTCACAACTAGAATGACAGAAAAAGAAATGGTGTTGGTCTTGAGCGTTGCTGCACTTATCTGAGCTCTTTGCCTTCCGATCATAGATCCGCCCACTGCGAGTAGACAAGCCATTGGTCCATACCTACCCACAAGAATCACTATCGCTGTTGCAATATTAAAGAACGGCGTATTCGCGGTCGCTCCCAAGAAATCCGAGCCGTTGTTAGCCGCAGCCGTCGTGAATTCATACAATATCTGGGTGAACCCAATCGAGTTTCCGGTCAGGCCGATCGCCGAAACCGCATTGCTTGCATACGCAACGATCGTAGGGAATATTATTAGAAGCGGATGGATCAAAAAGGCAATCATTACTAGCTTAACGTCTCTTCCAGTTATTTTCATTCCAAGATATTCGGGAGTTCTTCCTGACATCAATCCAACGATGAAAATCGTGATGATCACGTACATCAAGAGATACATCAGTCCGACTCCATTTCCTCCTGGAGTGGCTTGGATCAACATTCCCATGAAGGCCGCGAGAATCGCAAGAGGATGCATTCCTGCCAAAGAAGAATTTACCGATCCAGTAGTAACAGCTGTCGTAACTACCGTCCAGAATGTTGACATGAAGCCCCCGAACCTAGTTTCAATGCCAGGACCAACCAAGATCGGATTGGGAATGAAAGCGATTATCAAGTCAATGCAGAAAAGAGCGTATGCAGCGATAATAATTGGTAGGCTTTCTTTCTTTTTTCCAATGAACATTCCAAATACAAAGCAAAGTGTGGTGGGTATCAGTAGCATCAGGAAGATCTGAACAAGGTCAGTTAGTGGGCTAGGATTCTGCAATGGATACGCAGAATTTGCGGCAAAATATCCTCCGCCGTTTGTCCCGATCTGCATTATAGATACCAAAGACGCCACCGGTCCGACAAGTATGTATTGAGAGGCTCCCTCAATTGTTGTTACGGGCTCGTACCCGCTGATGGATTGTGGAGTTCCCAGATAAACCAAGACGACAGCTGCAATTGAACAGATAGGAATGAACACTCTTGTGAGCGCTCTAACAAAATCAACGTAGAAATTTCCCATATCTTTCGAATGTGCAACGAGTACTCTGACCATCGCGAGTCCAACGCAGAGCCCGGTTGCTGCTGATGTGAACTGCAAGAATTGAATTGCAGTCATTTGGCTAAAATATGAAAGTGATTGTTCTCCAGCATAGTGCTGAAGGTCAGTGTTAGTAGCAAATGAGACGACAGTGTTGAAGGCTAGATCCCAATGTAAGCCATGAAAACCCTGAGGGTTTAATGGGAGAGAACCTTGAAATGTAAGAATCAGAAAGGCAATTACCATCTGTACCACGTTCAACAGTAGGGCGGCGAAGAAATACTCCTTCCAGCCCATCGCCCGGTCTGGGTCTATGCCAGTGATCCTGTAGATGAACTTCTCAATCGGATTAAGAATACCGTCGAGTTTAGTGGGTTCTCTCTTGAATACTCTGACTATATATGGTGCAAGTAGCCATGCAGATAGAAGAACCACTGCGAGAATAATTATTAGATCTAGAACCTGAATTGGTTGGAGCAAATACCTTCAGCGCTCTACACCAGCAGGTTGTGAACCTGACCACTATGTGAAATTTGCAAACAGGTCTCCCGATTTCTTGTTATGCAATTCTAAAGATTCAACGAAGATTTTCGGTTGTCTTTGCACTCAAAGGTTGTTTCCCGTTTCCATTAGAATCGCTACGTGGCCCCTTGTGTGCATGCAGAACCACCGAGCTGACTGTGCTCTTCACACCCCTAATCTTCATGATTTTGTTCTTCAGAATGTCGCGAAATTCCTCAATATCCTCAGCCGATACAAGGGATACTATGTCAAATTCTCCGGTGACCTCGTAAAGCTCTTCCATATGTGGAATCTTCTGGAGTTCTTGGACAACATCGTCCATTTGTGGAGACTCTACAAATATGTCCACGAATGCAAGTAGGCGTGGCATGGCAACCAATTATAAAACATGCTTGAAATTCATCATATACGGGTTATGGTCTCCAGACTACGAACCAACGTGATTGCGTAGAGAAATAGGAGAATTTCCCGAATTCGTATGTGTTTATCCTATTTAGGCACAGATTTGAGTCATTCTTTGCAAAAAAACCTATAAAACCCTGAATTTGACTCCTTTGAATGAGAATCTCAAAAGTCGCCAGTTTTCTTTTTAGTTCTTGCTTCGAGCTTGGAAGATCGCAGCTACCAAATCGGTACTGCGAGAGATTTTCAGCTCGAAGGCCGTACTAATCTCTTGTAGTATAGCCCTTTCCACACCGAAAGAACTTTCTCGATAGAGTGCCCTCAAACCTTGGACAAACAGCATTGGTTTCTGTGGTATATCTCTCCTGCTTATTCTTCCAAGTCTTTGAAGATGCCAATATACGACATTCTTCACGTTATGACCTACAGACTCCAGCCCCTTATCTATGCAGGACAGTATCCGATCGTCACGTGATAGGGATTGAATCTGTGTTTGTGCTAGAGACATTTGCTACGCATTCGTGGGCCGAATTATAGAAGCCTAGTGTCCCTTGGAGTATAATTCGAGGGTTACAAGTATCATAAATAATCTCAATAGATGCTAGCCAGCTCAGAAAACCCAAAACTCATGTCTTTTGAAATTGACTAATCATTTGCAACACATAACCCAATGCTGTTTCCGAGCGAAGTTCCCAGTGATCCTTCTCAAATAAGGTATAAGGAATAGTGAAATTCGATGTACATGTCATATCCATGCAATGTGCCACAGGCTTCAGACCAATTGGCCTGAGCTTATCGGAAATATATGACATTGTTTCTGGGAACTGGTTCACTGGAATGAGCAGTTCGACTCGATAAGTTCCATCTTCAGTTTTCATATGGCTCCAACAAAATGGTGTTGAAGTCATTATTGACATGGCGTGTCTCGTATGCTCTTCAGACAGGTTCTCAAAAACATAAGTTTGTGGAATTATAGTATGCTTAGACCAAGCTTTCTTAGTCCCTACCCATCTAAGCCTGAAACTCGATATCAATCCTTTCCCAAACACATGTCTATTGAGATGGTAGGAAACATCTCCAACGGACAAACCAATTTTATCAGCTATATCCACAACTTTCATCCAAGGATTGAGCTCCAGTGATTTAATAATTAATAAATCATTATAATCGAGCTTCGGAACCTCCGAATGCGGTTTTGGTAAGGTACTCGATGGGTCGCCAACCAGTCTAGAAAAATCTACATCCCATTCTCCTGATTCGTAGTCAAAATATCTCGTCTTCATCATGAAAATGTCTCGCCAAATCACCTGACTGTACTTGACATTTTCAATGAATTTCATTTCTTCTAAACTGTGCATGAGTTTCGCAAAATCCGGAATGAATACTTTTGGAATCAGGAATTCACAGTCAAGCTCTTGAGTGAGAAAAGATCTAGAATAGAACCGGAGGCCTCCTTTTTGGTGCAGACCTCCAAGAAGAGGTTTTGGATCCTGAAGGTCTCGTGGAAGTTCGAAGGACGCCCTAATTCGCTGGAGTCCGAGCCTGAAAGTGTCGACGAATGGAATGACAGTTATTCCCTGCTCACCGAGCTTGTTCATTCTGAATCTCAAAGTCTGGTAGGGTATGTCAAGTTCACGGCAGATAGCGTTTAGATTTCTAGCCCCATCAGAATCCACATAAGGGACTATTCTTGTCAGAAACTGTGATGCGTCGTCGTTTGGTATCCTCATTGTATCGCGTCAACCAGCCCGCTCAAGAACTTAATTATCCTTATCCATTTTTGCTTTGCTGTAATTGCCTTGCATTACTTGCAGTATTATCTTGCTCGCGTTACCAAAGGTTACATCTAGTTCATCTAGATGTTGAATGATCAAATTTGTGCCAGCTTCTCCAAAACACTCCTGAAGGCGGAGCTGTTGGATCTGGTCAATTCTGTTCATAGTTGTCATATTTTCACTTAGCAATATCGTGGATTTAGCTAATACCCTAGTACTATATAGTGAAACCGAAAAACTTTTCGATAAGTTGTTTCGAGCTCGCAATTGCCATGTCAACCGATGAAAAAATCAAACTAGGAATGCTGGCTCTCTCGGTCGTATCGGCAGTTGTCGTAGCTGCACACTTTGGGCACTTCAGCTTGAAGCCCCCTCTGCTAGACGAGATCGGCGGCCCCGGTTCGCTCTAGACTACTTGGTAGATTGCGGGAGTCAGACTCCCCGCCTATTTTTTTGTATCGAAGATTCTCGGTTTTTGGACAAAAATTCTAAAACGATTCAATTGACAGTATTTATCAATTCGCTGGAAAGTAGGGATCGCGATGGCTTCGAAACTTTTCTCTCGACAGATAAAGGAAGACCAGAATTTCCTGATAGGAAAATCCTTTCTGTTTGAGATAGATTCGTCATCTCCTTATGAGAAATCTGTTTCAGATTTTGTGGAAGAAGTCACTTCAGACGGGTGTAGTGTACTTGTATTTACCCACAAGAGTAGTCCGGTCTACAAGATACTGTCGAGCAACCACGCTCTAAGGTTCTTTCTATCGAGCTCAACAGTCTCATATCCCAAACAAACCTATCAACAGAACGAGATTCTGGTTCCCCAGAATGACTTCCCAATACTTCTGGACTTAATGAGCAGAAACGTGACGAATTCGAGTGGAAGTCCTATCGGTTTCATTATTGACAGCATATCGGATATGCTAATTAGTTCCGGATTTGACGGGACTTACAAATTTCTAAAGAGCTCGAGTGAAATCCTAGGAGGAGCTAATGTAACATCGTTGTTTCTACTGACTCGTGGAATACATGACACAAAAATACTCTCAACTGTTAGAAGTCTATTCTCAATTCATCTCGTGAGTGGTCCAGACGCCACTGTCAAACTGACTAGAAAGTAGATATCTTCTTTCGCAGTCAAGCTTGAATTAATCTGAGGATTCGTATCGCCTCTAAATTCCTAGAGATTCGGTTAGCTACGGGATCTATTTCTCCCTGTTTTTCCTGCCATCCTTAATCGTTTTCGACAAGAGGGAACTTAGCACTGCGTCACGGTCGAAGAACTCCAATTCATAATTTGAGGAGAGTCTTTGAACCCAATTTGTCTTGAACTTGCCATCGGTTTCGTAGTTTCCTGATTCCCTCAGTATGAGGTGAGACATCGGAATTCCCAGATTCGCTAATCGAGCTTTGGTTGCCTCGAGCAGAGTAACTCGTCTGCCTGATGAAATACCAATTGGTATCCTTTCGCGTCTTCTTGCTTCGATAATCCTCTCCCTAGCTTGGTCGATTAGAGTGTCGAGAGCTACATATTTTGGATTCTCCATCATTTCCCAGTACTTCTTCCTCATCTCTTCATCGAAAATATCCGTGGGCCTTGCTGACGGCGGTAGCCCAAGCTCTTGCAGTATAACACGCTTCCTTTGGGATGAGTCCAGAATCATCCCGTCCAAGTCAAACAATGACAGTTTCGAACCTTCTGCGACAGAGTCTATGAGATACGGATTACATCTATCAATATACGCGCAACGCTCGCACTGGGAATAGTCTTTCAATATTGAAGCTTCCTTACGTGGTACAGTTTCACGTGAAAGAGCATCGTGAAGCTCAAGGACACGTTCTCTTAAGACAGAGCGCATCGCCTCCTCCTTGACAACTGCAAATGCCTTGACCTTTCCTTCTCTTTTGACCCAGTAGAGCAATACACCTAAGGGATAGTTTTCAGCAAGCAGATAGGTTGACAGTTGGTAGTAGTGAGATCTTCTCGGCTCGTCCGGCATAGACGAGGAACTTTTAATTTCAAGAGGAACAAAGAGTCTGAAATTGCCTCCGATCTCGCTAAGGTTAATCAGCAGGAGATCGTCTATTCTCCCATGGAGTTTTGCCTCTCCGAATTCAAGATTTACTACAACTTCTCTGCCCTCAACAGATATGAGACCAGATCGCCTAAGCGCCATTGCCACAAGCTCATGAATGGCTTTCCCTTCGTTGAAGATCGCCAGTTCTTCAGCCGAGGGGGCCATTACAAATAAGTACGAATATGCTTGCTGTCTCAGGCATTTTTCGATTATGCTGGGATAGTACGAGCCAAGTTTGAACTTGTGATGTATGGATTCTTCTTCCCACTCGGAGAACATGCCCTTCCTTAGCGCATCTTCTATCTTAGACGAAACTAAGGACGGCTCTGATAGAATTTTGGAAAGCCAAGCCTCGAACTTTTTCTTCTCTTCAGAAGAGAGTTCATTTGATTCGATGGAGGAAAGGAAATTGTCGAGTGAAGACAACTGTATGTTTTACCCGGTCCAACATATTCAAAGTTTCTCTTCATAACAAATGCCGTTCACTACCAGTTGCAGGCGATGTTGTCCATCATCTTCATGTTTAGCTTTCTGCAAAACGGGTGTGGAAATATGTTTGCCAATGTCTTTGAGACCGCCATTTTGCATTTTGAACCTCTCCATAACCTTATTCAAATAATGAATGTTATTATATTATTGTTCATATATTGGTCAGTATTCATATTAACAGGTCATACGATTATTAATTGTCTGAGTTTCTGGAAAAGAAATTTTCAATATGTTACACCAGATTTATCTTCTTGCGATTTGCTTCGCTTTGGGACTATTACATGGCGTGGTTCCAGACTAACATACTTGGCCAATTACATTTTCGTATTCAGTTGGGTCAGCGACAAGCAGGGGCGGACTAAAATCTGGACTCTTCTTTGCGCTAGCATTCACAGTGCAGCGTGCCATCATGGCAGAGGCAGTATTCCTGGTAATTGGTAGGTGGTTAGCTTCGAATGATCGCTTAAACAGCCCTATCTACATCGCTGTCGGGATTGCCATGGCCGCTGCGGGGTACTTGATCCTCAGAAGGAGAATACCTGACTGGCGCCCACTAAACAGAATATCAAGTATTGATATGGAACGTCACTCTGACCATGCCGGCAAACATCCGTCTGGTGAAACCCACCTTGTGCCGATCCATTGGTGTTTGATACACGGTTTCATTGCAGGTTTCGGAGTCGATTCCGGCTTGTTCTCCACTTTCATATATCTGGTTGCTGTACCAGCGTTAGCATCCACAACAGCATGGCTTGCGGGTGCAGTCTTCGGCATGGGGACTTTGGTCGTTCTCATAACCGTAGGATTTGTTTTCGGCGGAATTCTGCAAGTGGCACAAAGATATGGTGCGGAGCGCCTTCAAATTTTTGGTTCAAAAGTGGGTGCGCGCAGTTTACTCTGGGGAGGCATTCTCTTTATCGGATTTGGAATTGGGTACTATTTTGGTCTCCAAGATATTGTTCCGGCAGATTTTGGCAATTTCATTGTGCTAATCTTCATGATAGCAGTTCTAGTTCCGGTCATGATAGTAATGTGGAGAGAAAGCAGAGAAACTCAAAGTAAGTCCTGACATTGAGAATAGGGAAATTTCTCGATATGGTGGGTCAGATAATGCAGCGTAGCTAGGAATGTACCGTCCGAAACAAGTTGGTTCCGTAGCAAAAAGTGGGATAGGACGAGCTTTAGGTCTTTGCAAACTCCATGGCCAGTGTGGCAAGCGAAACTGTCCCTAACTTGAGTACATCCTCATCTACTTTGAACTTTGAGCTGTGGTTGGGATAAACGCATCCCTTTCTGGGGTTCTTCGTTCCCAAGTAGTAGAATGTTCCCGGAGCTTTCTGAAGAAATCGCGCAAAGTCCTCGGCTCCTAGTCTTGGTTCGATCTCAACAGTTCTCGTCCCTTTGATCTTGCGGAGGATCTCGATTACTTTCTTTGTTGTATTTTCATCATTGTACGTTATTGGATATGGGTCCTCCACAAAATCCAAGATGCACTTGGCACCGAATGTAGCGCAGACATCTTTGGTTATCTCGGTAACAAATTTCTTTGCTTGAGCACGCGTCTTCTCATCCAGTGTGCGCATGGTTCCCATTAGGTACGCGTCGTCGGGTATCACATTGTCAGTTGTTCCCGAATGTATACTGCAAACGGACAGAACGAATGGTTCTGTCGGACTCAAGAGTCTGCTAGATACTGCTTGGAGGGAATTGATCAGTTGGGCTGCGATGAAAATCGGATCGACTGTTTCATCAGGTCTGGAGCCGTGGCCGCCTCTACCCAGAATTCTGATTTCAAATCCGTCAGGAGTAGCCATGAATGCGCCAGGTCTCACTCCGAATGTGCCGGACGACTGTTCGCCCCAAATGTGAAGACCGAAGACATAGTCGACTTTCGGATTTTTCATGACACCTGCCCGAATCATCGGTTTTGCGCCACCTATTCCGCCGTCTTCCTCTGCAGGTTGAAAGAGGAATTTCACTGTTCCATGAAGATCCTTCTTGTGCCTTGAAAGCAAAACTGCCGCTCCGAGAAGCATTGCAGTGTGCGTATCGTGACCGCAAGCGTGCATCACTCCCTTGTTTCTTGATTTGAATGGAAGATCGACATCCTCAGTTACGGGCAACGCATCCATGTCTGCCCGTAGAGCTACAACCTTACCTCCTTTTTCGCCAACAAGGGTACCTAAAACCCCGTTTCCTCCCACATAAGTTTGGACTTTGATTCCAAGCTTCCGTAATTCACTAGCAACTAGCTTGGCTGTCTTGAGTTCTTTGAAAGAAAGCTCAGGATCTGAATGAATCTTTCGTCTTATTGCAATGATCTGTGGTTCAATTTCTCTAGCTTCTTCGAGGAATGTTAGCATTAGTCTTCCTTTATCATTTGAAGATAAAATATATTCTTTCTCAATCGCCAATGCTTATTAGGCGTTTGTCCGATTTGGACCTCATGGATGCACTGATCGTTGATGACATCCTGCATGATTTCGTCTACGGCAAATTGAAATCGATGGCGGCTGCTCGGATAGTTCCGGCGACAAAGCGAATACTTTCAGCAGCTAGAAGAGCTAAAGTTCCAGTGATTTATGTTTGCGACGCCCACCTCCCTAGCGATCCTGAAATCAAGTTATGGGGCGCTCACGCCATGAAGGGAACGCCAGGAGCAAGAGTTATTGATGAACTAAGACCGAAGAAGGGCGATTACGTTCTGGAAAAGAGGGTCTACAGTTCCTTTCACGATACCGGATTGGATCTATTGCTGATGACCCTCAAGGTTGATACTGTGGTTATCGTAGGATTGTATTCAGATATCTGCGTGCGACATTCCGCCGCGGACGCATTCTACAGAGGATACAAGATTATCATTCCAAGAGATTGCGTAGAATCACTTGTTGAAGGAGAAAATGAACGTCAATTGGAATATATGAAAGATACCTACAACGCAAAGATCGCAACGAGCGAAGTTCTCATTAGATCTTGGAATGCGTATTGAATCTTAGAAAGACTTGCGTTCAGCTGAATTCTGGATATGACTTTACTTCTGATTTTCTTCGACAGCAATCATTGTCAGCGTGGAACGTACATTCTCTAATCTTCGAAGGTTATTTGTTATAGTTTCTTTCACCTTCTCCATAGTGTCGGATTCTACTTTCGCTACAACGTCGTAAACTCCATAGACAACGTGCACTTCCGTTACGTTGGGAATGTTTCTAAGCTTCTTGATGAGCTCCTGTTCGTTCCCCACTTCAGCATTAATCAAGACAAATGCCTTAGCTGTCATTTCGACTGACTTTTCTGAAGGGTCTCATTAATAGTTATGGATTCGGTAGTAAGATGCATTCCGCGTTGTGGCGGACGGAATTTGCCTGAATGTCTCCAAGTTCATCTCCTATGAGTAGTCTAGATGCAATAATCTAGACTGCATCAGATCAATAACGTACAAGAATCTCTTCGCATATGAAACAACAGGGAAAGAGTTCTTCCCTTCACGTTGGGAGGGTACCATTACTCATCTACTTGGTTTCATGCCCTCCTTCGGCGAACTTGTTGTTCTGATGCAATATGAGAGTCACTCTTCGCCAAATATGATCATATTGTCGATACCAAACACCAGACGTAGATCCAAACCATCTTTGTCGAAGATATCGGAGGAATCATATTTGGCAAAAGATAAAGCGCAGGAGAGTTGCAATTATTTGCCTCCAACTATGACAAGCACTACATTGAGTGAGAGTGGAAGATTTGCGCTCAATTCAGATTACACTCCAAAAGGAGACCAACCGAAAGCAATCAAGCAGTTGACTGACGGAGTTTCGAAGGGTCTCAAGCACCAAGTGCTACTTGGTGCGACAGGGACTGGGAAGACACTAACAATGGCGCATGTCATACAAAACCTGCAAAGACCTACGATTGTGATTTCACCGAACAAGACATTGGCAGCTCAGTTGACGAGCGAATTTCGTGCCTTTTTCCCCCACAATGCGGTAGAGTATTTCGTGAGCTATTACGACTATTACCAGCCTGAAGCTTATGTCCCTCAGCAGGACCTGTACATTGAGAAGGACACTTCGATAAACGAAGAGCTACAGACCCTGCGCCAACGCGCCATGCAAGCTCTGGTTTCCAGAAATGATGTCATCGTTGTTGCGAGTGTGAGTTGCATCTACGGCCTGGGTGCTCCAGATGACTTTCGGCGCAACGTAATAGGGATAATTCTGAACCAGACATTTGATAGAGATGATCTGGTCAGAAGGCTCGTAAACATCAGATACGAGAGAAACGATTTCGCGCTCTCGCGAGGAAAGTTTCGACTGAAAGGAGACACACTGGAAATCAGCACGGCGAATCAGAACGTCATTCGAATAGAGTTTTTTGGAGATCATGTAGAAAGAATCACAGAAGTTGACACACTAACTGGAAAGACAATTAGAAGAAGAAATGAAGCTATGATCTATCCAGCGACAGAATACACGGTCGTAAGAGATAGGTTGGAGGACACGCTGAAAGAAATTGAAACGGAGCTCGACTCTCGACTGAACGAACTTCGGGCATCGAACAAATTAGTAGAGGCTCAGAGGTTGGAACAAAGAACGAAGTTTGACTTGGAAATGCTTCGCGAGACTGGTTACTGTACTGGGGTAGAGAATTACTCTCGATATATGACGGACAGAGAACCTGGTGAAACGCCGTACTGTTTACTTGACTACTTCCCTAGTGACTATCTGACTTTCATCGACGAGAGTCATATTGCGATCCCGCAAGTCAGGGGCATGTATGAAGGTGATCGTTCAAGGAAGGAGAACCTTGTCAATTATGGTTTCAGATTGCCTTCTGCATTTGATAACCGCCCACTCTATTTCTCTGAGTTTGCTCTGAAGATGAATCAAGTGATTTACACTTCGGCTACTCCTGGGCCATATGAGATGTCCAAGGCGGATCAAGTTGTAGAGCAAATCATCAGACCCACTGGACTTCTGGATCCCGAGATACTTGTTAGGCCAGCAAAGACTCAGGTAGACGATCTCATCGGAGAGATTAGGAAACGAGTTGCGAGGAAAGAGAGAGTTCTGGTTACAACTCTCACAAAGCGGATGGCCGAAGACCTGGCAGAGTACCTGGACGACCTGAAGATCAAGGTGAGCTACATTCACTCTGAAGTAGACACATTAAAGCGAATAGAGCTTTTGCGTGACCTAAGGTTGGGCAAATACGATGTCTTGGTGGGAATCAACCTCCTTCGAGAAGGGCTAGATTTACCCGAAGTGAGCCTAGTAGCAATATTGGACGCAGATAAGGAAGGTTATCTTAGATCAGACGTCTCCTTGATTCAAACGATTGGACGAGCTGCAAGAAATTCCGCAGGGCAGGTGATAATGTACGCTGACGAAGTAACTGGATCTATGGGGCGTGCCATCGATGAAACCAACCGGAGAAGGGAGATTCAGCTGAAGTTCAACAAGGATAACGATATCACTCCCGAAACTGTCAGAAAGGAAATACGCGCTCTCTTGGCTCAGAATGAAGAGATAGAGGAGGAGATCTCGCAGTCTAGGGGAAAATTAAGAATTGATTCCCCTGATTTTCCGAGACTCATCTCAGAGCTGCAAGAACAGATGAAAATAGCTGCAAACAATCTTGAGTTCGAATCGGCAGCTAGGATTAGAGATAGGATAAGATCACTACTAACGGCAAAAGGCAAAAAGAGCTAGTTCTTGACAGCGAACAGGCCTGCGGTATCGAGTGGGCTCTTTTCGGTCTGGTAATTAGAACTGTCTTTTTTGGAATCACAATCTACAAAGCAGTTGGGTATATTTGAGCTTCATGGGTATACTTTGGGCATAGAGCATACCAGTTTGCCCTTGCAACGGAAAAAGTTAAGTTTCTAGTCTCATTGTTCCAATACTCCTATTCTCGAAAAGTGTTGATGCATTTGGAAATAGCTGGTCAGGATGAATATGCCCTGAAGAAGTCGAAAGACACGATAGTTATTCGAGGGGCACGGCAGCACAACCTGAAGAACATCGACTTGGACATACCGAGGGACAAGTTTGTTGTGATAACTGGACTTTCAGGTTCGGGCAAATCCTCGCTCGCATTTGACACGATTTACGCGGAAGGACAGCGCCGATACATCGAGTCACTTTCCGCGTATGCGAGACAATTCCTCGGGCAAATGGACAAACCGGAAGTCGATTATATTGAGGGACTCTCGCCAGCCATATCGATAGAGCAGCGTACCGCCGCGAAGAATCCTAGATCTACTGTTGCAACGGTAACCGAGATTCACGATTATCTTAGGCTCATGTTTGCGAGGATTGGTATTCCTCACTGCCCAAATTGTCACAAGATCATCGCAAAACAGACAGTGGAACAAATGGTGGATCAGGTGATGAAGTTCCGCGAGAACACGAAGATCCAGGTACTCGCACCGATAATCAAGGCTCAAAAAGGAGAGCACAAGGACGTCTTCAAGAACCTGAAAAAGCAGGGATATGCAAGAGTTCGAGTCGACGGTAAGGTTCGTGAGCTTGACGACGAGGGTGTTGTCCTTGACAAGAACAAGAAACACAGCATTGAAGTTGTTGTCGATAGACTCGTTGTGAAATCAGGTATTGAGAAGAGGCTCGCCGATTCAATCCAAACTGCGCTGACTCTTGCAAAAGGGACGATCGTGTTCGATGTAAACGAGGACAAATCGCAAGAAGTTATTCTGAGCGAAGCGATGGCGTGCCCCACATGTGGCTTTTCACTCGAAGAGCTTTCGCCGCGGATGTTCTCTTTCAATAGTCCGTTCGGCGCCTGCAAGCAATGCCTGGGGCTCGGTTATCTTCTCAACATGGACGAGGATTTAGTGATTCCAGACAAGACAAAATCAGTCAGAGACGGTGCTATTGTGACCATCGGAGACAGTGATACTTGGTCGATGCATCACCTCGAATCAATTGCGCGTCGCTACGGATTTCGACTGGATGTGCCGATTAATAAGATGAAGAAAGAACACTTCAAAATTCTTCTCTACGGATCAAACCCGAACAAGGGTCAAAGAATTTGGGGATCTAGAGACAGAGGAAGGTGGTTCCACCACGGGAGCTATTATCACAGTGGTGAATGGGAGGGTATCCTGCCGCAACTGGAGAGGAGATACAACGAGACTGATTCGGAGTTTATGAAGGAATGGTACTCTAGGTACATGAGCAATCAGCGCTGCCCATCCTGCGACGGTAAGAGATTCAAGCAGGAGATACTCGCAGTTACTGTCAATGAGAAATCGATCTCAGATGTTTCTGAATTCTCAATCAGACAGGCATTGCAGTTCTTCTCTAATATTGAGCTGACAGAAAAGGAGAAGATAATTGCGACACAGATACTGAAGGAGATCAGGGCGCGATTGACTTTTCTTATGAATGTCGGTCTTGACTACCTGAGTTTGAACAGGGCAGCAGCCAGCCTGTCAGGAGGAGAAGCGCAGAGGATTCAACTTGCAACCCAGATAGGATCCAGTTTGGTCGGTGTCCTCTACATACTCGATGAGCCGTCGATAGGCTTGCACCAGCGCGACAACAAGAAACTGATCGCGACTCTGAAGGCTTTGAGAGACATTGGTAATACCGTCCTAGTTGTGGAGCACGACGAAGAGACGATAAGAGAATCTGATTATGTTGTTGATCTCGGCCCGGGAGCTGGGGTTCATGGTGGATACGTTGTTGCGACGGGTGTCCCAAGCGCGATTGAAAATAATCCCAATTCGATTACGGGACAATATTTGTCCGGCAAGAAGGAAATTGCAGTACCAGACAGACGGAGAACACCTACTTCACGTGCCTTGATAGTGAAGGGAGCTCGTGAGAACAACCTCCAGAACATTGATGTGAATTTCCCACTCGGAGTCTTCACTTGCGTTACTGGTGTCTCTGGTTCAGGAAAGAGCTCTCTCGTCAATGACATACTCTACAGGTCCCTCGCCCAACTGCTGTACGAATCAAAGGAGAAACCCGGCGCTCATGACAGAGTGCTGGGGACAGAGAACATTGACAAGGCTATAATCATCGATCAGTCGCCAATAGGTAGAACGCCACGCTCGAACCCGGCAACTTACGTTGGCGTTTTCACCGACATCCGCGACCTTTTTGCAAAGCTTCAGGACTCGATTGCTCGCGGTTACAAGCCTGGAAGGTTCAGCTTCAACGTGAAGGGGGGCAGGTGCGAAGCATGTGAGGGGGATGGAATAATTCGACTTGAGATGCACTTCCTGCCTGACGTATACGTCCCCTGCGAAGTTTGTAAAGGGAAACGGTACAACAGGGAGACTCTTGAAATGCGATACAAGGGAAAGAATATCGCCGAAGTACTTGAGATGACGATCGAGGAATCACTGGAGTTTTTTGAGAATATTCCAAGGGTTCGCAGAAAGCTTGAGACACTCAACGATGTTGGTTTGGGCTATCTCGAGCTCGGCCAGGCAGCCACGACACTTTCTGGAGGAGAGGCCCAAAGAGTGAAGTTATCGTCAGAGTTGTCCAAGCGCGCTACGGGGAGAACATTGTATTTGTTGGACGAGCCTACAACGGGATTGCATTTCGAAGATATCAAGAAACTGCTCGGGGTACTTCAGAGATTAACAGATGCGGGAAACAGCGTCATAGTCATAGAACATAATATCGATGTGATCAAGACGGCTGACTGGATCATTGATCTTGGCCCAGAAGGTGGCGAACGTGGAGGATTGATTGTTGCAGAAGGCACTCCAGAAGAGGTGGCAATGGTAGAGGAGTCTTATACTGGGCAATTCCTAAAACAGATTCTGAAGTCAAAGACGCCCCCACGCGACTTGGCTGGGTCGAAGAGAGAAATTGCCGGAAATATCACCGCAAGAAGTGGTCTCAACTCCACAGAATAACTTCGACGCACTTCCGGAGAGACCCGGAGTCTACATTCTAAAGAACGAGGAAGGGACTCCGATCTACGTAGGCAAGGCCACAAGCATCAAAGGAAGAGTACTTGCGCACCTGCGTCCCAGACTTGATGATCCAATTGGGAGAATTCTGAGAGACCAGATTCGCAGCGCCGATTACATCTTCACCCAATCGTCCGTCGAAGCTCTCATTCTCGAAAACGTAATGATCAAAAAATACAAACCACGATACAACATCAGACTCAAGGACGACAAGAGCTATCCGCACATCAAGATCTCAAATGAAGCTGTTCCGCGGGTTCTTGTGACACGCAAAATCGAAGATGACGGAGCAGATTATTTTGGTCCTTACGGTAATGTCCGAGCTGCGCGAAGGACGGTAAAATACCTTAGAAAAATGTTCCCAATCCGAGGATGCAATCTTCCGCTCGACTGGGAGAAGAAATTCAAACCCTGCATAGATAGAAACATCGGATTGTGCAAGGCTCCATGCATCTTCGCGGTTTCAAAGGATGAGTATGAAGACTCTGTTAGAAAATTCAAACTCTTCTTGGATGGAAAGCTCGTACAACTTTCCAAAATGATGTATGATGAGATGTGGAAGGCTTCAGAGAATGAGGAATTCGAAAGAGCTTCCAAGATTCGTAATGACTTGAAGTCTCTTGAAACCACCGCCCTAAAACAGCGCATTTCATTCCGAAGTCACACGAGAGACAAGGATGTCGTGACTATCGCAAGGCAAGGGGAGATTGCCGCTGCAATTGTGTTTGAGGTACGTGAAGGCAACGTTGTTGGAAGGGAGAAATTCATCTTAGATGGTGTTAATGAAGGGTCGAACGAAGGTGAAACCATTTCATCTTTCATAAAACAGTACTATTCGCGAAGGGAGCTCACCGGAGAAAAGCTGCCTCAAGAAATAGTGATACCGATGAATCTTCCTGATATGGAGGATGCTCAGCTTTTGATTCACAAACTCGGGCCACCAAATCAGGATTCACTTGGAAAGCTGGTCCTTCATACCTCGAGTGAAGAAAACAAGAGATTGATGAAACTTGCACAGGATAATGCAGTTCTTGTTCTGATTGAGGAAGAGTCCAAAACAGAAGTGAGGAAGAGGGAGCGACTAAGGTCTCTTAAAGACCTAAAGGAAGTACTTGAATTGGGCAAGCTACCGAAGCGAATAGAGTGCTACGACATTTCCAATATCCGTGGTAAAGATGCTGTTGGAGCAATGACCGTTTTTGTGGATGGTTTCCCTGAAAAGAGTCAATATAGAAAGTTCAAAATTAGGACGGTTTCAAAGATCGATGATTATTCCATGATGGCCGAAATGATTGACAGGAGGTTTCGGAGGCTGAAAGAAGGTGAAGAGGGAAAGCGATGGAGTCAGCCCGATCTTGTAGTCATTGACGGCGGGAAGGGGCATTTGAGGGCTGCACTTGATCAAATGCACAAAGACGGCATATTCGGGATACCAACCATTTCCCTTGCCAAGAGAGAAGAACTTGTTTTCAGACAAGATAGAGCATTGCCTCTCAGACTGGGACGCGACTCCGAAGCTCTGCATATTCTGCAACACATACGAGACGAAGCTCATCGTTTCGGAATAACATATCATAAAAATCTCAGATCTCGGAAGATAACGAGATCCGTGCTAGACGAAATTCCAGGCGTAGGAGAGAAGAGGAAGAAGAACCTTCTCGCACATTTCGGCTCTGTCGAGGCTATCAAGCGCTCGAGTATTGAGGAGATATCGCAAGTGGCAAAGATCAGCTTCAAGCTTGCTCAAGACGTGGTTAGATCGCTCAATTCTTGATCGTGATTCTTGATGTACGAAGAAGAGCTCATTACAACACAGACAAGACCTAACGCGTCAGAAATTTTCTCTTTGCAGAGGTTATCGCTCTTTCGAGTGACGTTGTGCTTGAAAGGTCAAAGTCGATTTCTATTTCATGAACAATTTTCTTTTCAATAATCCTAGAACCTGCAACGCCGAGTAATTGCTCCAGGCAATGGATCAATTCTAGAGGTCTTGAAACAAGTTCCTCTCTTGGAAGGCAGAATTTCTTTTCAATCTGATAAAAGAAGGAGATAGCGACGTCATCGCCGAGCGACTTCAGGGCCCTTTCAACGCATGAGAAAATCATGCTGTTGAAGCCCTTTTCCCCTTGATTTTGCAATATAAGCGCGATTCTTTTGGTCAAACCAACAGTAAAAAGAGTTGCTAGCAATGACTATGCCAACCCAATCACAATGATACTTGCCCGCTTGACAGAATGAAGTTGATAATTAGGCCAGTGCCATTAATTCTGCAAAAATGCCAAAGCGCGTATACGTCCCGAATCCATTCTGAAACTGATCTTGGCTACATCCACCCGCACTCTTTTCGTATGCCGTAAATGTAATTCAAAATCGTTCATAGTAGACTTGCATTAGGCACCACGCGCGTTCCGAGTTTCGCGGTGCAACTAGTTTCTTTGTACACATACAATGAAGAAATTTCTTTTTCAGATCTAAAGGAATACTTTTTGCAACCAAGTCTTAAATAAGGTGAAACGCCCTAGTAAATCGAAGCGTGATGTTGTATTGTCAGCAGCCGATCTGAAAGAAATCGCGACTGTCTGCAATAGCAGGCAGAAAGTCTATTCGTTTCTCGCAAGGATTTTTGAGAAAGAGATGACGAATGAAACTATCAAGAATGCAGAAAATGTGGTGCAACAAGTGCAACAATTTCACCTGGCACAATTACTACACGAAGAAATGCCTATCTTGTCCTCGAAAATCCACCGCGGAAAGGACGATTTACCACAGAGATAAACGAAGAATTAAGCGAAAGAAAGATCAGACATACTGGTGACAGGTTCTACTTTTTTCAACACTGATCTAGTTTCTAAGACTCGATAGGCCCAAGAAGATCTAGGGTGCGTTTGAAAATCTTTTCCTTCGGGTCGAGCATACGTGTCACCTTATCCCAGCCGGATTCATACAACATAGCAGTATCTTTCCAGAAACTAACTAGCAGATCTTCATTTATTCCCAAGCCACGAACATCAATTCCAGCTTTCTCCATTACTCGGCGACGTCTAGCAAGATGAAATACAGCATGAATCAGGAAGAAGTCCCAAGACATGTTTATCGAAAGATGATCTGATCGAAAGGCGCTTCCTATTCCTTCTATGAGCCAGGAATCAGCGAGAGGGTGATTCAGCCGGTTCGCGAAGTAGATAGGAAAGCAGAGGTCGTAGTTCTTCTTGAGATTTCTTACTACTATTGGGTCATTGTACCATAATGCCACTGAAGCCAGTACTCCGTGAAGGGACAATGAGAACCTCCTGGATTGTATAGCGGGATTCTTCATTGAAGCTCCGATTCCCTCGTCGTCTAACCACCAGAAAGCCTCTTCGGCTAGATCAACCACTCGGCGGTATACTGTGGGATAGATGACAGGGAAGTGGTTATCGTTTACTCGTTTGCAGATCGCGTATATGTTTAGTCGGGGTTCTTCGACCAGGACCTTAATTATTGCTTGGTTGAGCGCACTTTCTCTTCCCTTAGAGAAATCGTCAAGTTCAGGGTTTATGTGCGCTCGCGCACCCTGCGAGGGCATAGTATGCATTCGAGATCTTTCAATACAGATATTCCTTTCTTGATATCTAATACACGAGAGCTCTCAAATAGACTAGACAAGGCATTGCGGACGCCTCTATTACACGGCGGTGGTTGCAGTGCCCGGGAGTCTAGTTCGGAATACTCTTACACTTTACGATCCACACCATATTATGACGCGAATCACATCCCCTCCTCATGCTTTACAGCGTTTAAAACGTGAAACCCTCTATTGACGACGACTCCAGATCTTGCCAAAGAGGAGAAAGAGCTATTTTCAAAAGTAAACTTTCTGACCCTTTAAGCTAGGTGATATGACTATTTGGTTTGGAATATACTTTCGCTTTGCGCTGACATCTTTGTTCTGACCGGCTCCATCCTCCAAGTCGGAGGGAAGTTCTGGCTCAGACACCTCGGCAGAAAGAGTAGAATGGAAGAGTTTCGACTGCGAATGCCTGCAGGAGTAAGGGGTATTGAGCAGTCAGTGTCAAGAGATAATTTTGATATCTACAGTTTCCTCTTGATTGGTCTAGGCTCGATCTACTTTATTCTGAATGACTTGGGATTGTCAAGTACTTCCAATCTGCTTCTTGCATCGAGCCTTGCAGAGTCTACTGTCTTCGTTGTCATTGGTTTCTCGTCTTGTTCAGTTCAAGCTGAAAACGATGAGGAAGTCTACAGATGGCGCACATGGCCTTTGTACATCAAAGTATTCTTCGTTGGATTTATCGGAACGTTCGCGATGGTAATTTACCTAGCTATCTTCATGGCTTCGGGGCAGCTTGATTGGGCAACTACTTTCCCATTACTTATCATATCGGCAATTCTGACATTTTATCTGTGGAAATCTTCGAATGTGAAAACACTGTGGACGAAATCGAGGCGCTAATCTGATCGCTTTAAAGTCTCGGTGACATCTTTGCCCTACTTCGCTGGTTCTGCGTTTCTTCTTTAGCAATCGTTGATGTTACCTTGGTTGTGCTATCTGTGATTAATTGAACCGAAGCACTGAACAAGAATACCTCATCATTATCACATTACCATCCTAATCTACAGTAGATTCGAAGACCACCCCTCGTTCTCATTGTTGCCCTGAACTTTCGAATGAAGGGATAGCCCCGTATTCAGCTTTAGATCAGAGACCCAAGTTTCTCATTGAGATGGATTTATCCGCAACTTAGTACTGAGAAAATCTTGGATCCTTCTTCAACCAATCATGAAGCATGGAGCTGATATCCTTCCGCATTGACTCGGCCGTAAATGACATCCATTCTATTGAATCCTGTTTCTTGAGGGCATCCGTCCCTATTTCACTCCCCTGTTCTACAAGGACAAGACATCTTCTGCCCAACGACGAAGCTAGCTTGACCTCGTCTACTACCTTGGTCAATGGCCTTTCTTCCTCTTTGAATTTGCTTTCGGAAAACTCAACGCTTCTGCGGTCCTTAGTGATGACTGCTATGAGAAAATGACTGAGACTAATCAAGGCAGGAACTTTGATTGACTGCGGAGTCTCGTTCGAAACATGAATCTCTGAGGCGATAATTGGCTGTATGTGGTGCATTTGCAACAAGATGCTGCTTAGTGATGTTGCTATAGATTGAGGCAAGGAACCCTCTCCTAGATATTGGAAAGAGATGAAAGCTCTTCCCCGAACATCCAATTTAGGAATGCTTGCCAAGGTGTCTGCCTTCATCAAAGCGACGGCGAGACACATTAGGAGATCCTTTTTATCTCCATTAAGCTTCTTCGTGAAATCCTTGTCAGTTAATGTCCGCTCGACCAGCGCCAGCATGCTGAAATATTGACGGAGCCGATGGAGCTGAGTCATCTCGACAAGCAATGACAGCTCAGATTTCAGGAGATGAATATTGCAACAGTTGCCATCCTGTTGAAACTCCTTCAGGACTCGCAACGCTTCATCATATGTGCGGTTTGGGTCGATACTATGATCAAAAGACTCGCAGACAACATTACGAACTAGCTTAACGAAGAGCGACCAAGTCTGTATTCGGTAGAAATAGTATCTGTCTTGCTTTGCGACGAACGTCCTTATCTTGGTTGCATGAAACAGACCGAGTTCTCTATCGACTGCTTCCTTCACCACCATCGTGTGCCCACTATCTTCAGACGGATCCTTCTTTAGGATGATAGCAAGATCACTACAGCAGACCCTAACTAACCTGTTCAGAAGATTCTCATATCCAGCGGCCTTGGCATCTAGAGCAAGCAGCTCGTTGTCATCAAGCGAATTGAGCTGTTTTACAGCCATATCGAATCGGTTCATTATTTTGTCTGGAATGCCTAAGTTTTGATCTTCTTCGACTTGCGGATCATTTGCGTGATGTAAATACGCCAAAGATACCCTGCCCACTCCATTTTCGTGACAGTACTTTTCTCTGCCATACTGCTGCAATTCTTCACCAGCGGAAACGAACTTTGCTATTTCACTAACTCGGTCGAGAGAGAGGTTGATTATCTTGCCAGTTCTGATCACTGAAGTTTCTCTAGGAATCGAGTTTGCCCATAGGCTTCTGATCTTTCTTAATTGGGGATGGGACTCCAACTGATCTTGCGATATAGACCGCTGCAAATTGACGCTTCTCACCGACTTGCTAAACCTCCATTCTTCGACTGACATAAGCCAACATACATGACACACTAGGGCGAAGCCCCTCCACAGAACATAGTGGCCGTGCTCTGTTACATCCTTGCAGTTTTTGCAAAATTCTTGAGAGACTGCGCTCTTCGATAAGGACAAATTGTGAGCGATAGTAGGAAGGGGTGGTGCACTAGCTTCCGTTCCGTTATGACTTTGCACCCCTCGAGCCGGGGTGCTTTCCCCGCTCATGGGAGCTATAGTTAATACGGGAAGGATTTAAATATTGTGACATGTTTGATGGGACAAATACATCTAGGTAGTATCAAAGCCTCCTTTCGAGGTTCAGAGACAGTAGAGACGTACCAGTTAAATAGCCCTTCATGTGGTAGTACTACGGCCTGACCGCTTATGAAAGTGCTCCTAATGCCCGTGGGCTTTTATCAAGAAAGGCTGTGGAAGAGCATACTGAAGTCTGCAGCGAATCGAATTTACTTCATCATCGACAGCAAAGAGCCTTTCGCGAAATTTGAACGGTCTGTGCTGTCTGAGCTTAAGAAACGCATCATTCATTCGAGATTGCCAGACACTGAGATTTACGAAGTAAGCGGCGACATGACGAATACTGAGGAGATATACAAGGTCTACATAGGGATACTTGAAAAGGAAAGCAAACTCAATTTAGGGGCTGAGTTTATCCTTGACCTCACCGCATCCTCCAAGCAACTTACGCTGATAGTTTCCGAACTCTGGAGAGCATACGGAGGTTTTATTTCAATAGTACCAGGTCAATCCAAGCTCAAAGAGTCTGTCATGAAAGAAAGACTTACGAATGAACGAGACGACCCTGGTGCATCCTATATTGAGCTACGTCCGGTCTTTACCAAACCATCAGACGAAGAAACTTATGTATTGTCCAAGTATTTTGAACGTGAGAGAACAGGGAAGCCCTACGCTTCTGTGATGGAAGCAATTCAAGACCTACTTGACAAGAAAAAGGGAGAGGATATTCTTGGCAAGGTTAAGAAGAAATATCTAAGAATAGTCAGAGAAATGGTTAGCAAAGGATTGCTTACGTCAAACACAATTGGAAGATCGAAATCGGTTGGATTGACTGAATTGGGTCGTGGCATTATTGAAGGCATAATTCAGTCAAGACCAGACTTTCAGAGGATGATGTCTTCATCATATACCAAGTATGACTCAACTGGACTCTTAGACCGCAATCTAGTCTTACAAGAAGTCACAAAGTAGCCTGTTAGAAGCACGAACAGTTCCTTGTAGTCAGAGATTATGACCTACAGATGCTTCGAATCCCACCCTCCTCTCTCTGTACTTTTCCGCGTCTTGCCATCGTCGTCGTCACCGTCGGTGAAAGCGATTAACCTACGTCAGGGCAAGCAGAGAGGTGCAAACGAATAACAAGAACTATCGAA